>NZ_JACCQA010000020.1:0-133341 GCF_015712215.1 Burkholderia sp. 9779_493 | reverse complement strand
GTGATCAGTCCAGGTTGGCCCACGATGCGCTCCGGCAGTTCAAACCGCCGCCAGCATGCGCCGAAACCCTCGAACTACGACATTTCAACTTTGCTCAGATGCGACATTACAACTTTGCTCTTACACATAAACTGTCGATAATTATGATTATGTCAAATAAGAAATTTACTCGGCAACCCATCTAACATCGCCGCCAGACAAAGCCCCGAATCGCACCTCACCGGCCGCCCACAGCACCCATTTCCCCGGACACACAACCATCCCGGGCGATCTCCGGACCGCCCCGAATCGACCGCCACAACCTGCCCGCATCAGGACAACATCATTCCCTGCATTCGGTGCGAAAAATGCGCGCGCTCGGCCGTCTCCATCAGCATCAGGAATTCGTCCTGCATCATGTGAATCAGCGCTTCATGGTCGCCGGCCTCGAAATAGACTTCCGGCTGCTGCGCGAGGCGTTCCTCGAGAAACGTCTTCATCCCGTACGCCATGCAGACCGGCGGCAGCGCGCCCATGTCGCAATCCTTGAACAGCTCGCGCAACTCGACCTCCCGGGCGAGCACGAGATGGCGTCCCGTCTTCACCCAGAGATCCGACAGGCGCACGGCGTGCGTCGTCGGCAATACGGCGGCGACGTAGCCTTCGGCGTCCTCCAGGAGCACGGTTTTCGCGAGGCGATCGCCGGGAATATGCGCGGCGGCGGCCGTCTCCATGCTCGTATGACTATAGGGGTGGTACACGACTTCGTACCGCGATGACTTCTGGCGCAGGCAATCCTGCAGGGTGGCTGAGACCGGCATGGCACACCTCGTCTGGACGAATCGGGCGAACGGCGTTCGCTCCGGGTTCGTTCAGCATAGGTCGCATTCCGGCCCAATGGAAACAGCCTCGCACGGGCGCCCGTCCAGCCGGCCCGGCAGCCGGCTCTGGTCGCTTTTTCGCCCCGTTCATCAGCCCTCGCCGGCATGCGAAATCCCGACCCCGAATACGCTTGGCAGACCCTCATTTCCTGTAGACAAATCGGGCGTGGGCGTTGCAAGCGCGAATGAGTCCGGCAATTTCTCGACGTGGGAAAACTAGACCGTTAGTTGCATTTCTGGAAAGTAACACGATACCGCCCGGGATGCGCCGTTCAAAAAACGAACCCGCGAATGCCCGTCGTCACAACCGGCAAACCCACGCCGCCCACGGCTTTCCCGCTGCCCTATACTGATCCCGCCGCACACCTTCCCGCGGCAGAAACCGACTCCTGGAGCGATCATGCATTACCAGTTGATCTACGAACTCGTCGACGATTACCTGTCGCGGCGCGAACCGTTCCGCGCCCAGCATCTCGCGCTCGCGCAAGCGGCGACCGAGCGCGGCGAACTGGTGCTCGCCGGTGCGCTGGCGGACCCGGCCGACCAGGCCGTGCTCGTGTTCGAAGGCGATTCGCCGGAAGCGGCCGAATCGTTTGCGCGCGCCGATCCGTACGTGCAGAACGGCCTCGTGAAATCGTGGCGCGTGCGACCATGGCGCGTCGTGATCGGCAAGCACGCGCCGCGTCCGGCCTGAAGCCGGACTACAGCCACCCTGCCCGTTTGAAACGCCACCACAGCGCGAGGTCGGCGATGGCCATCACCGCGATGCAGCCGTAGAACCCGTATTTCAGGTGCAACTCGGGCATGTTCGCGAAGTTCATCCCGTAGATGCCAGCGATCATCGTCGGTATCGCGAACAGCGCGGCGAACGAGCCAAGCCGCTTGGTCACCTCGTTTTCCGCGAGCGAAATCATCCCGAGGTTGACCTGGATCGCCGTGACAACCATCTCGCGACGCCCTTCGATCGTCTTCACGATCCGCTGCAGATGGTCGTACACGTCGCGGAAGTAAGCCGCCATCCCGCTGCAGACCTGCGGCACGCGCCCGCCGGTGAGCTTCGCGAGCGGCTCCATCAGCGGCGCCGTGTGCTGGTACAGCAGCACGAGCCGGCGCTTCAGCGAATAGAGATCCTCGATGATCGCGCGCGACGACGCCGGCGTCGCCTTCGCGAAGATGCGGTCCTCGAGTTCCTCGAGTTCCGCTCCGAGCGTTTCGAGGATCGGGAAATACCGGTCGACGACCTGGTCCATCAACGCGTAGAACACGAACGCCGAACCCTCCCGCAACAAGTGCGGCTCGCGCTCGCAACGCTTGCGCACGTCGCGGAAATCGTGCTCGGTATGGTTGCGGATCGACAGCACGTAATTCGGGCCGACGAATACGTTCAATTCGCCGACCTTGAATTCGTCGTCCTCGTCGAGTTCGACCGTGTGAAGCACCGCGAACAGCGAATCGCCGTATTCCTCGATCTTCGGCCGCTGATGGCCCTTGCGGGCATCCTCGAGCGCCAGTTCGTGCAAGCCGAACTCCTCGCCCATCAGGTCGATTTCCTCGGGCGTCGGGTCCTTCAGCGCGACCCACACGAAGCATTCGGGCTTCGACACGTAATCGCTGATGGCGTCGATGTCGATATCGGCCAGCTTGCGGCCGTCCTGGTAAGCAGCACAGTTGATCAGCATGGTATTCGTGACGTTGCGGTTTGCGCATCAGTTTACCGGTTTGCTGCACGGACGGCCCGGCTTGCGCGGCACGCCGATATTGGTCATGATCGGGCTGCGTGCGCCGCAGCATGCGCGTCGACGCGCTTCCACAGGCCCGCCGGGTCTGCGTTGCGCGATGCACAACGGCCGTGCGGCCCAATCGTCAAGGAGACAGACCTATGTGGTATTTCTCGTGGATACTCGGCATCGGCGTGGCGCTCGGCTTCGGCATCATCAACGCGATGTGGCTGGAAGCGGAAGTATTCTCGCGCGGCGACAAGCGCAGCGATACGTCGGGCCAGCGGTCGGGGAGCCGGTATTCGTGACGCATCTGGTGTTCTTCTGCGGTCACGCCGGCACCGGCAAGACCACGCTCGCGAAGCGGCTCATCGGGCCGCTGATGCGCGCGACCGGCGAGGCGTTCTGCCTGCTCGACAAGGACACGCTGTACGGCCGCTACAGCGCGGCCGCGATGGGCGCGCTCACGGACGATCCGAACGATCGCGACAGCCCGCTCTATCTGAAACATCTTCGCGATCCCGAATACCAGGGGCTGCTCGACACGGCCCGCGACAATCTCTCGCTCGGCATCGGTGCGCTCGTCGTCGGCCCGCTGTCGCGTGAAGTGCGCGACCGGCGCATCCTCGATCGCGCGTGGCTCGGCATCGCGCCGGACGTCACGCTGACGGTCGTCTGGGTCCACACATCGGAAGACGTCGCGCACCAGCGGATCGTCGCGCGCGCCAACCCGAACGACGCGTACAAGCTCGCGCACTGGGACGAATACCGGCAGCGCCGCTTCGTGCCGACCGGCCACGAATGCGACGGCATCGTGATGTTCGACAACACCGCGCCGTCCGACGCGGACCTCGACGCGCTGCTGTCCCGCATCGTGCCGCCGCCGCAACCGGCAACGATCGTCCCGCCGCTGCCGGCCTGATCGCGCCGTCCGGCGCCCTTTCCCTTCCCGCAAAAAACAACGCCGGAAGCGCTGCTGCGCTCCCGGCGTCGTACGGCCCTCGTGCCAGTGGCTGGCGAATGGTCTTGCAATGACGGTCAGGCGACCGCGTGCACGCGCTCCATCGTGCCGCCTTCGTACAGCTTGCCGAAGCGGTTCGACAGGAACGCCTTCAGCGACACCTTCTCTTGCGGGATGAAACCGCTCTGCGGCAGCTTCTTTTCGCGGAACAGATCCAGCACCGCGCACATCGCGCCGGCCGTCGTGATCTGGATCGCGCTCATGTGCATCCCGCACACGTCCTTCGCGAAGATCTTGCGGGTGAACACGTCCTGCACCAGCTGGCCGTCCTTCACGCCCGTCACCGTGACGAACACGAGCACGACGTCCTGCTTCGTCGACGGCACCGCGCGGCGCATGATCGACTTCAGCGTGTCGCGATCGGTCGACAGGCGCAGGTCTTCCAGCAGGAACTGGACGAGCTCGCGGTGGCCCGGATAGCGCACCGACTTGTAGTCGAGCGTCTCGACCTTGCCCGACAGCGTCTCGCACAGCGTGCCCAGGCCGCCCGACGTGTTGAACGCTTCGTATTCGGTGCCGTCGAGCGAGAAGTGCTCGAGGCCTTCGAGCGGCTGCACCCATTGCTTGCGGCCATCGCGGATCGCTTCGCACGGTTGGCAGTATTCGTTGATCAGGCCGTCGACGCTCCACGTCAGGTTGTACTTCAGCGCGTTGGTCGGATATTCGGGCAGCGCGCCGACGCGCATCTTCACGTCGCGCACTTCGCTGAAGCCGTTCACGAGTTCGTGCGCGGCGATGCCGATGAAGCCCGGCGCGAGGCCGCACTGCGGCATGAACGCGCGGTCGGAGCCGTCGGCCAGTTCGCGGATCGCGTGGGTGGCGCGCACGTCTTCGGTCAGGTCGAAGTAGTGAACGCCGGCCGCCTTCGCGGCCGCGGCGACATTGACCGCGAGGTAGTAAGGCAGCGCATTGACGAGCGCATCGAAGCCCTTCACTGCTTCGCGAATCGCATTCGCGTCAGCCGAATCGACCCGTTGCGTCGCGATGCCTTCGCGCGACAGCTTCGCGAGCGCATCCGCATCGCGGTCGAACGCGACGACTTCGTAGTCGCCCGTTTCGCGCAGCATGTGAGCAATGGTGTGGCCGATCAGACCTGCGCCGACGATGGCGATTTTCATGCGCTTATCTCCTGATGATGGGTTTCGTGTTGGTGTACGGCGTCGAGCCATGAACACAGTTTAGGGACGCTCAAAATCAGTTCCAAGACGAAGAATGATGCGAAACGACCGATAGCTTCGACGTTATGACGACATATTTGGTCGAAACGACCAAATCATCTAAAAATCGTGTAGCGACGCGATCGCAAACCGGCCGTTGGCGGTTGCATATTGCAAGGACGAAGACGCGGACACACCGCGTGACATCGGGCGCACGAACGGCCCGTGCGTCCGATGCGGCGCGTCGGTCGAAGCGGAATACGAACGGAGATTCGGGAGAGACGCGCGCGATGCGCGAAGGGTCGACCACGGTCGCCCGTGCCGATCATGAAGTACAGCAAAGGCCAATACGCATGCGAGCGGACAGGTACCCGACTTCAAGCCGCGCATCCGTGACGCAACGCGCCCCGCGCGATGCAGGGACTTGCGCCGTCATGCGCGGCGACGCGCGCAACAGGTCAGCCGCCGATCGTTCCGCGATCGATCTTGCGCGACAGGATGATCGACGTCGTCGTGCGCTCGACGCCTTCGAGCGTGCCGATCTGGTCGAGCAGGTCGTTGAGCCGCTCCGGCGAGTCGGCGCGCAGCCACGCAACGTAGTCGTACTCGCCGCTCACCGCGCACAGCAACTGGACTTCCGGCATCCGGTCGAGCTTGCGCAAGACGTCCTTGCCGAACTTCGGCGTGAGGATGATGCCGACGTACGCATAGATGCTCGCGTCGAGCACGTCCTGCCCGAGTCGCACGCTGTATCCGGCGATCACGTTGGTGCGTTCGAGCCGCGCGATGCGTGCGACGACCGTCGTGCGCGCCACGTCGAGCTGGCGTGCGAGATCGGCGACGCTGGCGCGCGCATCGGCTTGCAGCAGCGCGACGAGTTGCCGGTCGAGATCGTCGAGTTGGTCGAGGCGGGGTGGACGCATGACGCTGGGCCGGCACGCGATGCGCCGGCGGAGTGGAAAGTGACGCGATGATAGCGCCGAACGCCGGCGCACCCAACCGGCATCGCCCGGCGGCGAACCTTTCAATTTCGATTCGTATCGGATGTAAGCAAGTGTCGCATTCCCTGCCGCGCTGCATGCAACGTGCTACTAATAGCGGGCGACGCGAGCGGCGCGCTGGCGGCAATGGCCGCCGCGCCCGCTCGCCAGACACCACCCCGGAGAGCCCACCATGAAGAAAATCTCGCTCACCCTCGCTACGCTCGTCGTTGCAGCCAGCGCATTCGCGCAAACCCCGGCGCAGCCGCAAGCAAGCGCCCAGGCGCCGGCCACGACGGCCGCCACGCCCGCCGCGGCGTCGGCCCCGAGTGCCGAGCAGCGCGCGGCACGCCACGAAGCGCGCATCGAGCAGCGCATCAAGTACCTGCACGATCAATTGAAGATCACGTCGGCGCAGGAGCCGCAATGGAAGACGTTCGCCGACACGATGCGCGACAACGGCGCAACGATGGGCCGCCTCTACAGCGAGCGGATGGCCAAGCACGACGTGTCCGCGCTCGACGACATGAAACAGTACGCGGAACTGTCGCAGGCGAACGCCGACGGCGCGAAGAAGCTCGCCGACGCGTTCGCGCCGCTCTACGAGAGCTTCCCGGCCGAGCAGAAGGCGCTGGCCGACACGACGTTCCGCAGCTGGCTGCACCACGGCGGCGAGCACCGCGGCAAGGGCAAGACGAAGGGCAAGGAAGGCAAGGCCGCCGCCGCGCCGGCCGCGAGCGCACCCGCGCAGCCCTGACGCCCTCCCCACCGGCGCCGTGCCGGCCCGCCCGGGCCGAACGGCGCCGCGTCGCGATCGGCGACCGGTGCGCCACACGGCGCGCCGAATTCGGGATAAGCTCCCGGCTTTCCCGCTTTCCCGCCCTTCCCCGCCATGCTCGAACTCAAGCAACTCGATCTGCGTACCGATCCGCAGGCCCGTCGCGTCGTCAAGGACGAAACCGTCGCCGTGTCCTTCGCGGACGCCGACGGCGAACTGATGAGCCTCGAAGGCCCGAACCGTTATGTCGCGGGCGACGCGTTGATCACCGGCTCGACCGGCGACCGCTGGGTCGTATCGCGCGCGCGCTTCGACGCCAAATACCTGCCCGCCGATCCGGCGCTCGCGCACGGCACGCCGGGCGCCTATCGCAACCGGCCGGCCGTCGTGCTCGCGCGGCGGATGGACGAACCGTTTGCGATCGCCCGCTCGGAAAACGGCGACACGCTGCGCGGCGTCGCCGGCGACTGGGTCATGCAATACGCGCCCGGCGACTACGGCGTCGTGCAGGCGCAGCGCTTCGCGCAGGTCTACCGCGACGCGTAATGCACTGCGCCGGCACGAGGCCGGCGCGGTCGCTCACGCAAAGTCTTCGTCGAGTTCGAGTTCCGCGTCGCGCTCGACGGCCTCGCCGGCCGCGTGCCGCTCCTCGAGCGAACCCAGCATCGCTTCCGTATACGCATGCAGCACCGCATGGCTGCGCGCGCGCTGCATCGGCTTGAGCGCCAGGTAGCGCGCGAGCGCGGCCGGCACGATCCGGATGTCGAGCGTCATCCGCTTCGGCGTCGCGCCGAACCGCATCGCCAGCCACTGCACGGACAGGAATCGCCCGCGCGCGTCGCTGTTTTCGACAAAGCGCGTCTGCTCCGGAAAGAGATCGCAGATCACGCGCGCGAGCGCGTCGAATTCCGCGCTCTGGCATTCGATCAGATAGTCGTCCATCGCGTCTTCCCCCGTCATGCCGCCGCGCGCGACGGCCGGCACGTCTTCACCAGCACGATCACCAGGATCGCGGCCAGCACGAAATACGCGGCCTCGACCCACGCGGCCGGCAGCACGCGCACCTGGTACAGCAGCGTCGGCGTCGCCGCGAGCGCATGCAGCACGATCGCGAGCGGCAACACGGCCAGTCGGCCGGCACGCAGGCCGCGCCACACCAGCACCGACAACGCCAGTTGCACCGCGAACGCCGCGCAGCGTTCGAGCAGCAACAGCAGGATCGACTGGGCCGACAGCGTCGCGAGCATCATGTGCAGCCGCACCACGGTGTCGACCGGCAGGTCCGACAACTGCGTCTCGAGCTGGCCGCGGCTCGCGAGCCACGCGAGATACGACCACTGGCCCCACACGAGCACGCCGACGAACCACGCTTCGGCGCCGCCATGGCCGATTCCGTAGCCGATCCCGCGGCCATCGCCGGCCGATGCGCCATAGCGACGGTTCAGGACGCGCATCCCGAGATAGCGGCCGACTTCCTCGAATACGGCGGTCGCGAGCGCGCTGTACGCGACGAACGCGAGCGGCTGCGTCAGCCAGCCGTCCTCGGGCGTGCGGCTCAGCACGAGCCCGTGGAACGCGCGCTCGAGAATCATCGCGAACAGCGTGAAGACGGCGACACCGACGATCGTGTCGCGGCGGTGGAGCGCAAGCGGCTTGCGCAGGATGCGGTAGAGGGCGAGCGGCAGCAGCGCGATGATCAGCGTGGCGGCGATCAGCGCCGCCAGCGTGACGGGAGCGACAGTCATGGAGTTCCTTGGTTCGAAGCAGCGCGCCTGAAGCGCCGCGTGCCCCGAATGATACTCAGCTTGCGGTCGACGCGCGTGCAATCAGCTCGCCGGGCAGCATCGCGACGCGCACGTCGCCCGCCGCGCCGTCGATCCGCTCGTGCACGAATTCGACGGCCTTGTAGCCGATTTCGTAGGTCGGCTGACGGATCGTCGTGATGCCGATCAGCTCGGCCCATTCCGGGTCGTCGATCGACAGCAGCGCCGCCTTCTGTTGCCACGCGGCGCCGAAGCGCGCGCGCAGGTGGCGCGCGATCGCCAGCGCGACCGGCGCATTCGCGGCGAACAGCGCCGCGCGCACGCCGCGCCGGGCCGCGTCGTCGACGCGGGCATCGACGTCGGCGAGGGCCGCCGCGGCCGCGTCGGGTTCGTTCAGGTCGAGCACGACCGTCGGCGGCACCGCCAGCCCGCGCGCGGCCAGCGCCGCGCGGAACGCGGCCTCGCGCACGCGCCGCGAGCTGACCTGCTCGAACGGTTGCACGACGAAGTGGATCGCGTCGAAACCGCGCTCGACCAGGTGCGCGAGCGCCGTCTCGATCGCGTCGGTGTTGTCGAGACCGATCAGGTCGGCCTCGAAGCCCTCGACCGTGCGGTCGACGAGCACGGCCGGAATGCCCGCGCCGCGCAGCGGCCGCAGCACGTCTTCCTCGGCGCCGAGCGCGTTGACGATCAGCCCTTCGACGCGGTAAGTCGTGAGCAACTGCAGGAAGCGGCGCTCCATCTCGACTTCGTTCGCCGCGTGACAGATGAGCGGCATGTAGCCGAGCGCATGGCACGCGGCCTCGACGCCCTGCAGCACTTCGACGGTGTAAGGATTGGTCAGGTCGGCCGCGAGCATGCCGAGCAGCCGGTTGCGGCCGCGCTTGAGCCCGCGCGCCATCTGGTTCGGCCGGTAGTTGAGCCGCGCGATGGCCGCCTCGATCCGCTGGCGCAGATCGACGGACAGCACATGCGTCTCGCCGTTCAGGTAGCGCGAAACGCTGGTCTTGCCCGTGCCGGCCTCGCGCGCGACGTCGCTGATCGTCGCCGGACGCGTCGTGGAAGGTTGCGAATCGGTCACTGTCGTGCCTCGCGACGTACGATCCGCGCCGCTTCGTGAGCAGACGGACCTTTGTTGTTGGAAACGTAAGCCAACCGGCGGCCTTCCCTGTCCCGGCGCGTCGGCGCCTGCGCTGGCCCGGTGCTGCGCGGTCGATCAGCGCCCGCCCATCGCGTGCTACAGCAGTCGGCCGCACCGGACCTGGCGCGGATGCCCGCCGCGCGACGCCGCCGGCCGCGTGGCCGGTCGTCGATGCGACGAGAGCGGGCGATCATAACGCAGCCAGCCCTCCGGCACCAAGATCATCGACTCTAACGGCGCCGGCCCCCTGCCGGCCCGTTGCCGGACGCGGTTCAGGCGTGCGCCAGCGCATCCGGATTGACGAGATTCGTGCGCAGCGTGCCGGCCAGCGCGCCGACCAGGTTTTCCGCGGCGCAGCGCGCCATCGCATGGCGCGTCTCGTGCGTCGCCGAGCCGATATGCGGCAGCGCGACGACGTTCTTCATCTGCAGCAACGGCGAATCGGCCGGCAGCGGCTCCTTCTCGAACACGTCGAGCCCCGCGGCGCGGATCGTCCCCGCGCGCAGCGCGTCGACCAGCGCGGCTTCGTCGACGACGGGCCCGCGCGACGCGTTGATCAGGATCGCGCTGCGCTTCATCTTCGCGAATTCGGGTGCGCCGATCAGGTGGCGCGTATCGGGCGACAGCGGCACCTGCAGGCACACGAAATCCGACTGCGCGAGCAGCGCGTCGAGCGTCACGCGCCGTGCGCCGTACTGCGTCTCGGCCTCGGCATGCGCGGACCGGTTCGCGTACAGCACCTGCATCCGGAAGCCGAGCGCCGCGCGCCGTGCGACCGCGCCGCCGATCCGCCCGAGCCCGACGATGCCGAGCGTCTTGCCCTGCACGTCGGTGCCGTACAGGTCCGGGCCGATGCTGCGGTGCCAGTGGCCGGCCTTCACCCACTCGGCCAGCTCGACCACGCGGCGGGCGGAGGCGAGGATCAGCGAGAACACCGTATCGGCCGTGGATTCGGTCAGCACGTCCGGCGTATGCGCGAGCACGATGCCGCGACGTGTGAAATCGGCGACGTCGAAGTTGTCGTAGCCGACCGAGATGGTCGACCACGCCTTCAGCCGCGGCGCGCGATCGAGCATCTGCGGCGTGACCTTCAGGCTCGCGCCGATCGCGCCGTCCGCGTCGCCGAGCGCGGCGGCGAGCGCGTCGGCGCCGTCGGCCTGCACGACGTCCGCATGCTCGCGCAGGTACGCGAGAACGTCATCGGGCAGCGGCTTGTACGCGACGATACGGGGCTTCATCGTTTCATTTTCCTTGCAGCGGCGCGGCGAGCGGATGCGCATCGCGCGCCTGGGGTTTGACGGACAGCGTGAGGATCACCGCGGCGACGAGCGCGGCGCTCATGAATGCGTACGACGCGACGGGCGACCCGGTCGCACCGTTCAGGTAGCCGACGAAGTACGAGCCGACGAACGAGCCGAGCGCACCCATGCTGTTGATCAGCGCCATCGCGCCGCCGGCGACGTTCTTCGGCAGCAGTTCCGGCACGATCGCGAAGAACGGGCCGTACGGCGCATACATCGCGGCGCCCGCGACGACCAGCAGCGCATACGAGATCCAGAAATGCGACGAGCCGAGCGCGTACGACGCGGCGAACGCGGCCGCGCCGACCAGCAGGAACGGCCACACGAAACCGCGGCGCGAGCCGACCTTGTCGGACGCCCACGACGCGGCGAGCATCGCGATCGTCGCCGCGAGGTACGGCAGCGCGGACAGCCAGCCGGTCGCGACCATCCCGAGGTCGGAACCGTTCTTCACGATCGACGGCAGCCACAGCACGAAGCCGTACACGCCGATGCTCCAGCAGAAATATTGCGCGCACAGCTTGATCACGGCCGGCGAACGGAACGCCTCGTCATAGTTGCGCACCGGCTTGATCGCCGCCTGCTCGGCCGCGAGCGCGGCGTCGAGGTCGCGCTTTTCCTGCGCGCTGAGCCACGGCGAATCGGCCGGCTTGTCCTGCACGAGGCACCACCAGCACACGGCCCAGATGACGGCCGGCACGCCTTCGGCGATGAACATGTGACGCCAGCCGAACTCGTGCACGAGATAACCCGACACGATCGACATCCACAGCACGGTGACCGGGTTACCGAGGATCAGGAACGTGTTCGCCCGCGAGCGCTCGTTCTTCGTGAACCAGTTGCTGATGTAGATCAGCATCGCCGGCATCACGGCCGCCTCGACGACGCCGAGCACGAAGCGGATCGCCATCAGCGACGGGATGTTGCTGACCACACCGGTCAGGGCCGCGCACGCGCCCCACAGCACGAGGCTGACGAACACGAGCTTCTTCACGCTGCGGCGTTCCGCGTAGATCGCGCCGGGAATCTGGAAGAAGAAGTAGCCGAGGAAGAACAGCGCGCCGATCAGCGACGACAGGCCCTTGCTGATCCCGAGATCCTGGTTGATGCCGGCCGCCGCCGCGAACCCGTAGTTCGCGCGGTCGAGGTAAGCGAGGCTGTACGTGATGAAGACGATCGGCATGATCGTCCACCACCGGCGCGCTGCGAGATTGGCTGCCATGAGAGTGTCTCCGTATATGGACCGGAGTGGGCGCACTGGCGCCGGCCCGGCCTCGAACAAAATGACTGTGCGTCGCGCACGAAATGGATCCGCGGATTGTGCCGTGTCCGGCCTCTCATTGCGCGGTGACGGTTTCCTCTAAGCGATCGGCGCGATTGCTGACGTTTTCGAGCCGGTCGAGCGCGTCGCGCGTCGGCAATCCTTCCGAATCGCCGATCACCTGGATCGCGAGCGCGCCGATCCGGTTGCCCCGCGCGACCGCCTGCTCGATGCCGCGCCCTTCGAGCAGCGCGCTGACCACGCCGACCGCGAAGCCGTCGCCGGCGCCGACCGTATCGACGACCCGCTCGACGCGCTCGCCGGCGACCGTGCCCTCGCGGCCGTCGGCCGTGCGGAAATACGCGCCCTGCTCGCCGAGCTTGATCACGACGCCGCGCGCGCCCTGCGCGAGATAGAAGCCCGCGATGTCGGCCGGCGTGTCGTGGCCGGTGAGTTGCCGCCCTTCGGCGAGGCCCGGCAGCACCCAGTCGGCGAGCGTCGCGAGCGCGTTCAGCGTCTTCGCCATCACGTCGGCGGACGGCCACAGCGTCGGGCGCAGGTTCGGGTCGAACGAAATCGTCTTGCCGGCCGCCCGCATCTCGCGCGCGAGCTGGAACGCGAGTTCGCACGAGGTCGCGGAGATCGCCGGCGCGACGCCCGTCAGATGCAGGTGGCGCGCGCCGAGCACGTAGTCCGCCACGTAGTCGTCGCACGACAGGTGGCTCGCCGCCGAGCCCTTGCGGAAGTATTCGACGGTCGGGTCGCTGCCGTCGTCGTTGCGCGACTTCAGCTGGAAACCGGTCGGGTAACGCGGGTCGACGGTCACGCACGACGCGTCGATGCCCTCGCGCGCCAACGTGTCGAGCACGTAGCGGCCGAACGAATCGCGACCGACCCGGCTCATCCAGCCGACCCGGAAGCCGAGCCGCGACAGGCCGATCGCGACATTCAGGTCGGCGCCGGCGATCCGCTTCGCGAATTGCCCGGCGTGCGCGAGGTGGCCCGGCTCCGTCGCGACGAACATCGCCATCGCTTCGCCGTAGGTCACGACATCGAGTGCTGCTTTCATGACTGAACTCCTCAGGATCCTGCTGCCGTCACGCGGTCGCGAGCCATGCGACGCGCCGGCAGGCATCGCCGGCCAGGTCGGCCGCGTCGAACGGAAACTCGATGCCGCGCGGCGCATGCTGCGGCAGCGCCGCGAGCACGCCGGTCACGAGCGGATCGTTCGGCGCCGGCGCGGCGGCGAAACGACGCGCGCCCTCGCCTTCGATGGCCTTGCAATGAATGTATTCCACATGCGGCGCGAGCACCTGCGCGCAGTCGAGCGGCGCTTCGCCGCGCCACTGCCAGTTGCCGATGTCGAACGTCATGCCGAGCGCGTCGGGCATGCCGGCGTCGGCCAGCGCGTCGAACAGCCCGCGGAACTGCGCGAACGCGCCGCCGACCTCGAGCTGGCCGTTCTCGACCACCACGCGGGCCCGCGCGCCGCGCGACAGCGCGACGATTTCGGCCGCGTGCGCGTCGCCGGCGAAGCCGCCGAGCTGGAATTTGACGAAGCGCGCGCCGAGCGCGTCGGCTTGCGCGAGCGCGTCGCGCAATGCGTCTGCGTCGAGCGCACCGGTGTCCGTATACAGCGAGTCCGGTGTCGAATAGACCGACCACAGCCCGTGGCCGCTGATCAGCGCGCCGAGCGCGGCCAGCGCGCCGGGCGCCGTGTCGTCGTCCGACGCGAACAGTTCGCGCCGCACCTCGAAACCGGTCGCACCGGATGCCGCCACGGTCGCGATGAATGCACTGTGGCTCTCCTGGCGCACCCGGTCCATCCCGAATGCGCTCGCCACGATCACGATGTCTGCCATTTTGCCCTTTTTAAACCGGAATGGAACCGGTTCCATTTGCTTGAGACGGATGGTGCGCTTCGCGTCAGGCCCACGCCATAGAGGAAATCCCTAAGACCGCGCACCGCGCGAATCCGCGCCGCACGGCGCGCAACGCCCGTTCCCGGCGCGGCGTCGGCCGTCTACGCGAGATCCTGCGCGAGACTCATTTCGAGGAATTGCGCGGCGACCCGCGACGGGGCGCCGCCATGCGGCACGAGAATGGAGAAATGCCGCGTGAGCGGCGCGGGCGCGAGCGAGCGCAGCACGAGCGCCGCATCCTGGTGACGCAGCGACATCGCGGACACGAAGCCGACGCCCATCCCCGCGCGCACGGCCTCCTTCACGGCCTCGACCCCGGCGATCTCGAACGCGACGCGCATCGGCGCGCCGCCATGCGCGAACGCGCGCTCGACGAGTTGCCGCACCGCGGAGCCCGCCTCGCGCAGCACAAGCGGATGCGCGGCCAGCGCGTCGAGCGTCACGCCCGCGTCGTAGCCGGACGCCGCGAGCGGATGGCCAGCCGGCACGATCGCGACGATCTCGTCCTCGTGCCACGCGTGCACGGCGGTGCCCGGCGGCAGCGCCTCGCCGGGCGGCCCTTCGATCAGCGCGATGTCGAGCGACGGCAGCGCCGCGACCACGTCGGCCGTATTGCCGCTCATCGTCTGGATCGACACGCGCGGCGCGCGCGGCTGGAACGCCGCGATCAGGTACGGCAGCAGATAGCTCGCGGGCGTCGTGCTCGCGCCGATCCGCAGCGTGCCGGCTTCCAGTCCGCGTACCGCATCGCGAAACGCACGCGCCTGCGCGAACGTGTCGCGCTGCGCCTTCGCGTACTGCGCGAGTTGCTCGCCGACCGGCGTCAGGCGGATGCCGCGGCCGTCGCGCTGGTACAGCGGCTCGCCGAATTCGTCCTGCAGCAGCCGCAACTGGCCCGACACGGCCGGCTGCGACAGGTGCAGCGCCACGGCGGCGTGGCTGATGTTCAGATGCTCGGCGACGACGGCGAACGTTATCAGTTGATCCGGGGTCATGGGGATAAATTATCGGCTTTCCGGATAGTTTACGTCACAAATCACAATTTTTCATATCGATATAACAAAATTAGGATTACAGCATCGCAACACGCTCCATCACGGTGCTTCCATGTCCACTGCTCCGACTCCCCATCTCAGCCATGCCGCGCCGTCGATGCGCGGCCAGTTGAACGGCGTGCTGTTCGTCGCGCTGTTCGCCGCCGCCGTCACGAGCCTGTCCCAGCTTCCCGCGATCGCGGGGCTCGGCCTGTCGCCGCTGATCGTCGGCATCGTCGCCGGTGCGCTGTACGGCAACGGCCTGCGCGACGGCATGCCGGCCAGTTGGGCGGCCGGCGTCAATTTCTCCGCACGCAAGCTGCTGCGCATCGCGGTCGCGTTCTTCGGCTTGCGCGTGAGCCTGCAGGAAATCGCGCAGGTCGGGCTGCCGGGCCTCACGGTCTCGGTGCTGGTCGTCGTCAGCACGCTCGTGATCGGCACCTGGGCCGGCATGAAGCTGATGAAGCTCGACCGCGACGCCGCGCTGCTGACCGCCGCCGGCAGCGCGATCTGCGGCGCGGCCGCCGTGCTCGCGTTCGAGTCGACGCTGCAGTCGAAGCCGCACCAGAGCGCGATGGCCGTGGGCAGCGTCGTGCTGTTCGGCACGCTGTCGATGTTCCTGTATCCGCTCGCCTATCACGCCGGGCTGCTGAACCTCGATCCGGCCGGCCTCGGCCTGTTCTTCGGCGGCACGATCCACGAAGTCGCGCAGGTGGTCGGCGCGGCGAGCGACATCAGCCCGGAGGTCGCGCACGTCGCGACGATCGTGAAGATGACGCGCGTGATGCTGCTGGTCCCGGTGCTGCTCGCGCTCGGCTGGTGGCTCGCCCGCTCGGCCCGCGCGGGTCACGACGCGGCCGGCGGCGCGCAAGGCAAGCGCAAGGTGGCGGTGCCGTGGTTCGCGCTCGGCTTCCTCGGCTTCGTGATCGTCAATTCGCTGAACGTGCTTCCCACGGACGTCACGCATACGCTGAACGTGCTCGACACCTTCGCGCTCACGATGGCCATGACCGCGCTCGGTATCGAGACCCGCGTCGCGCAGATCCGCGCGGCCGGCCCGCGGGCGCTGATGACCGGCCTGATCCTGTACGTGTGGCTGATCGCCGGCGGCTACGGGATCACCTGGGCCGTGCAGCACTGGCTTGGCTGAGCCGCATGTCCGTGACGGTTCGCGCGCCGCGCCCGCCGGGGAGGTCCCGCGGGCGCGGCGCAGTGCTATGCTTCGCGTCGTTTTCCATCGCCCCCTTTCAGCCGTGCTCTCGTTCCTGCTGAAGCTGCGCACTCGCGCCCAAACGCTGTTCCGCCTGTCGGACGCCCATACGATGCTGATCTGGTCGGCCATCGTCGGCGTCGGCGGCGCCTTTGCCACGATGGCGTTCCGCGAAGGCATCGACCTGATGCAGCGCCTGATCTCGGGGCACAGCGGCAGCTTCGTGCAGATGGCGAAGAGCCTGCCGTGGTACGTGCGGTTCTGGATGCCGGCCGCGGGCGGTTTCCTCGCCGGCTGCGTGCTGCTGCTTGCGACGCGCGGCGACAAGCAGGCCGCCAAGACCGACTACATGGAATCGGTCGCGCTCGGCAACGGCGTCGTGCCGGTGCGGCAGAGCCTGTGGCGCAGCGTGTCGTCGCTGCTGACGATCGGCAGCGGCGGCTCGATCGGCCGCGAAGGCCCGATGGTGCAGCTCGCGGCGCTCGCCGCGTCGCTCGTCGGCCGCTTCGCGCACTTCGACCCGCCGCGCCTGCGCCTGCTGGTCGCGTGCGGCGCGGCGGCCGGTATCACGTCCGCGTACAACGCACCGATCGCCGGCGCCTTTTTCGTGTCGGAGATCGTGCTCGGCACGATCGCGATGGAAAGCTTCGGGCCGATGGTGGTCGCGTCGGTCGTCGCGAACATCGTGATGCGCGAATTCGCCGGCTACCGGCCGCCGTACGAAATGCCGGTGTTTCCGGCCGTGACCGGCCCCGAGGTGCTGCTGTTCGTCGTGCTCGGCGCGCTGTGCGGGGTGCTCGCGCCGCAGTTCCTGCACCTGCTCGACGCGTCGAAGACGCAGTTCAAGCGGCTGCCGGTGCCGTTGCCCGTGCGGCTCGCGCTCGGCGGCCTCGTCGTCGGGGTGATCTCGGTGTGGATTCCGGACGTGTGGGGCAACGGCTACAGCGTCGTGAACCACATCCTCCATGCGCCGTGGACCTGGCAAGCGCTCGTCGCGGTCCTCGTGTTCAAGGTGATCGCGACCGCCGCGACCGCCGGCTCCGGCGCGATCGGCGGCGTGTTCACGCCGACGCTGTTCGTCGGCGCCGTGTTCGGCTCGCTGTTCGGGCTCGCGATGGACGCGCTGTGGCCCGGCCATACGTCCGCGTATTTCGCGTACGCGATCGTCGGGATGGGCGCGTTCATGGCGGGCGCCACGCAGGCGCCGCTGATGGCGATCCTGATGATCTTCGAGATGACGCTGAGCTATCAGGTCGTGCTGCCGCTGCTGGTGTCGTGCGTGTTCGCGTATTTCGTCGCGCGCGCGACCGGCACGACGTCGATGTACGAAATCACGCAGCACCACTACCAGGACGCGCAGGAGCGGCAACGGCTGCGCACCACGCAGATGCGCGAGCTGATCCAGCCCGCGCAGACGGTCGTGCCGCTCACCGCGAGCGTCGCCGACATGACCCGCGTGTTTCTCGAATATCCGGTGAAGTACCTGTACGTGACCGACGACGCCGGGCGCTTCCGCGGCGCGGTCGCGCTGAAGGACATCACGTCGGACCTGCTCGACAAGCGCGACACGACCGACAAGACGGCCGCGCACTACGCGCACACGCCGTTTCCGCTGCTCACGCCGGACATGCCGCTCGCGACCGCGCTCGAACGCTTCATGGCGTTCCAGGGCGAACGCCTGCCGGTGATCGAAAGCGAAGCCGAGCCGACGCTCGCGGGCGTCGTCTACAAGACGTCGCTGCTCGACGCGTACCGGCGGATGACCGGCGAACGCTGACGCGCGCCGCCAAACCGCCCGCCCCGCCCGCGCCGGTCAGTCCGGCGCACGCCCCAGCACGACCCGTGCGAAGAACCCCGCGAGCACCGATTCGGCCACGTCGGCCGACACGTGTTGCGGATCGGCCGTGTAATACGACTGCACGCCGTCGCACAGGCACATCAACCCGAACGCGAGCGTGTCGGCCGGCAACAGCAGCGGCGTACCCGCGCGCTCGGCGAAGCGCTGGATGAATTCGGCCATCTGCACGCGCTTGCCGTGCAGGAACTGGTTGAAGCGCACGCGGAACTTCGCGTCGCGCGCCGCCTGCAGCTTCGCCTCGCCCCACAGCAGCGAGTACTCGTCGTCGCGAAACAGCGTCCGGTAATACGCGAGCGCCATCGATTCCATCTGCTCGCGCGTGCCGCCGCCTTCGAAAATCACCTCGAAGTCGGCCCGCACCGCCGCGTGATCGCGCTCCAGCAGCTCCAGCAACAAATCGGACTTGCTGCGGAAGTTCGAGTAGAACGCGCCCCGCGTATAGCCGGCCGCCGCGGCGATGTCCTCGACGCTCGCGGCCACATAGCCTTTCTTCATAAAGATGCGATGCGCGGCTTTCAGCAGACGTTCGCGCGTCTGGTCCCTGCTCTGCTCACGAGTTAAGCGCTGTGGTTTCATGGCGCGCAGTCTAGCATCCTTTCCCTTTCGGATTCATTTTTGCATTCGGATACAGGTATGTATTAGAATCCGCCACAGTTTCTCAAAATGTTGTCCGTCTGTCCGCGTGCGCCGATGCCGGCGCCGTTCTGGGGCAAGCGCCCGCCGCGCTTGCCGGCCTCGTTCCGCTCCACCTCACCTGGGGGTTTCGTGAATCGCTCCGGTTCCCGCGCCGCGCTGCTGATCGGCGCCGCGCTCGTCCTTGCCGCCTGTCATCCAAAAGAATCCGCGCCGCCCGCCCCGCGCCCCGTCGTCGCGCTGCCCGCGCGGGCCGACACCGCCGCGGCCGCGCGCACGTTGCCCGGCGACATCCAGCCGCGCTATGCGACTCCGCTGTCGTTCCGCATCGCCGGCAAGATCATCGAGCGCCGGGTGCGGCTCGGCGATACGGTGAAAGTCGGCCAGGTCGTCGCGCTGCTCGACCCGTCCGACGTCGAGAAAAACGCCGCGAGTGCGCAGGCGCAACTCGATGCCGCGACGCACAGCCTCGCGTTCGCGAAGCAGCAGCTCGACCGCGATCGCGCGCAAGCCCGCGAAAACCTGATCGCGACCGCGCAGCTCGAACAGACGCAGAACAGCTACACGTCGGCGCTCGCGCAGCGCGACCAGGCGCAGCAGCAGCTCGCGCTCGCGAAGAACCAGCTCCGCTACGCGACGCTCGTCGCCGACCATGCGGGCACCATCACCGCCGAACAGGCCGATACCGGCCAGAACGTGTCGGCCGGCCAGCCGGTCTACCAGCTCGCGTGGTCGGGCGACGTCGATGTGGTCAGCGACGTGCCCGAAGCCGCGCTCGCGTCGCTCGCACCCGGCCACACGGCCAGCGTCACGCTGCCGTCGCTGCCGGGCCGCCAGTTCGCCGCGAAGGTGCGCGAAATCGCGCCGGCCGCCGATCCGCAAAGCCGCACCTACCGCGTGAAGCTCACGCTCGCCGCGACCGATCCGGCGATCCGGCTCGGGATGACCGCGGACGTCGCGTTCGACGGCGCACCGGTCGCCGGCGACGCGCAGCCGATCACGCTGCCCGCGACCGCGCTGTTCCACGACGGCGCGCAACCGGCCGTGTGGGTCGTACGCACGAAGGACGACACGCTCGAGTTGCGCCGCGTCGACGTCGCGCGCTTCAACGAGCGCACCGTTACCGTGTCGCATGGGCTGCAGCCGGGCGAGCGCGTCGTGCTGCAGGGCGTGCATACGGTCAGCGCGGGCGAGAAGGTGCGCGCGATCGCGCCGCTGCATCCGGAGGACTTCGCATCGTGAGCGTCTCCCACGAAGAAGGCCGCTTCAACCTGTCCGCATGGGCGCTGCGCCACCAGGCGCTGGTCGTCTACCTGATCGCGCTCGCGACGCTCGCGGGCATCCTCGCCTATACGCGGCTCGCGCAATCCGAAGACCCGCCGTTCACGTTCCGCGTGATGGTGATCCGGACCTTCTGGCCCGGCGCGAGCGCGCGGCAGGTGCAGGAACAGGTGACCGACCGGATCGGCCGCAAGCTGCAGGAAACGCCGGCCATCGACTTCCTGCGCAGCTATTCGCGCCCCGGCGAATCGCTGATTTTCTTCACGATGAAGGATTCGGCGCCCGTGAAGGACGTGCCCGACACCTGGTACCAGATCCGCAAGAAGGTGGGCGACATCGGCTACACGCTGCCGCCCGGCGTGCAGGGCCCGTTCTTCAACGACGAATTCGGCGACGTCTACACCAACATCTGGACGCTCGAGGGCGACGGCTTCACGCCCGCGCAACTGCACGACTACGCGGACCAGTTGCGCACCGTGCTGCTGCGCGTGCCGGGCGTCGGCAAGGTCGACTATTTCGGCGACCCCGACCAGCGGATCTTCATCGAGGTCAACAACGCGCAGCTCACGCGCCTCGGCATCTCGCCGCAGCAGCTCGGGCAGGCGATCAACGCGCAGAACGACATCTCGTCGACCGGCGTGCTGACGACCGCCGACGATCGCGTGTTCGTGCGGCCGAGCGGCCAGTTCGACAACGTCGCCGCGATCGCCGACACGCTGATCCGCATCAACGGCCGCACGTTCCGGCTCGGCGATCTCGCGACCGTGAAACGCGGCTACGACGATCCGCAGGTTACACAGATGCGAACCAACGGCCATGCCGTGCTCGGCATCGGCGTGACGATGCAGCCGGGCGGCGACGTGATCCGGCTCGGCAAGGCGCTCGACGCCGAATCGAAGGATCTGCAGGCGCAACTGCCGGCCGGCCTGAAGCTGACGCTGGTGTCGAGCATGCCGCACGCGGTCGCGCATTCGGTCGACGACTTCCTCGAAGCCGTCGCCGAAGCGGTCGCGATCGTGCTGGTGGTGAGCCTCGTGTCGCTCGGGCTGCGTACCGGGATGGTCGTCGTGATCTCGATTCCGGTCGTGCTCGCGGTCACCGCGCTGTTCATGTACCTGTTCGACATCGGGTTGCACAAGGTGTCGCTCGGCACGCTCGTGCTGGCGCTCGGGCTGCTCGTCGACGACGCGATCATCGCGGTCGAGATGATGGCCGTGAAGCTCGAACAGGGCTACAGCCGCGCGCGCGCCGCCGCGTTCGCGTACACCAGCACCGCGTTCCCGATGCTGACGGGCACGCTCGTCACGGTGTCGGGCTTCCTGCCGATCGCGCTCGCGAAATCGAGCACCGGCGAATACACGCGCTCGATCTTCGAGGTGTCGGCGATCGCACTGATCGCATCGTGGTTCGCGGCCGTCGTGCTGATCCCGCTGCTGGGCTATCACATGCTGCCCGAGCGCAAGCGCCACGCGCACGAGGCGCACCTGCCCGACGATCACGAGCACGACATCTACGACACCCGCTTCTACCGGCGGCTGCGCGGCTGGATCGACTGGTGCATCGAGCGGCGCTTCGTCGTGCTGCTGATCACGGGCGCGCTGTTCGTCGCCGCGCTGATGGGCTTCTCGCTGGTGCCGCAGCAGTTCTTCCCGAGCTCCGACCGGCCCGAGCTGCTGGTCGACCTGCGGCTGCCCGAAGGTGCGTCGTTCGCGGCGACGCTGCGCGAGACGGAGCGCCTGGAAAAAGCGATCGACAAGCGTCCCGAGATCGACCATGCGGTGAACTTCGTCGGCAGCGGCGCGCCGCGCTTCTACCTGCCGCTCGACCAGCAGTTGCAACTGCCGAACTTCGCGCAGTTCGTGATCACCGCGAAATCGGTCGAGGATCGCGAGAAGCTCGCGACCTGGCTCGAAACCACGCTGCGCGACACGTTCCCGGCCGTGCGCTGGCGCCTGTCGCGGCTCGAGAACGGCCCGCCGGTCGGCTATCCGGTGCAGTTCCGCGTGAGCGGCGACAGCATCGCGACGGTCCGCTCGATCGCCGAGAAGGTCGCGGCGACGATGCGCGGCGATGCGCGCACGGTCAACGTGCAGTTCGACTGGGACGAACCGGCCGAACGCTCGGTGCGCTTCGCGCTCGACCAGAAGAAGGCGCGCGAGCTGAACGTCACGTCGCAGGACGTGTCGAGCTTCCTCGCGATGACGCTGTCCGGCACGACGGTCACGCAGTATCGCGAGCGCGACAAGCTGATCGCCGTCGACCTGCGCGCGCCGCGGGCCGACCGCGTCGATCCGGCGAAACTCGCGGGCCTCGCGCTGCCGACGCCGAACGGCCCCGTGCCGCTCGGCTCGCTCGGCCGCTTCACGCCGACGCTCGAATACGGCGTCGTGTGGGAGCGCGACCGCCAGCCGACCATCACCGTGCAGTCGGACGTGCGCGCCGGCGCGCAGGGCATCGACGTCACGCATGCGGTCGACGCGAAGCTGAATGCGCTGCGCGCGCAGCTGCCGGTCGGCTATCAGATCAACATCGGCGGCTCGGTCGAGGAAAGCGCGAAGGCGCAGAAGTCGATCAACGCGCAGATGCCGCTGATGGCGATCGCCGTGTTCACGCTGCTGATGATCCAGCTGCAGAGCTTCTCGCGCGTGCTGATGGTCGTGCTGACCGCGCCGCTCGGGCTGATCGGCGTGGTCGCGACGCTGCTGCTGTTCGGCCAGCCGTTCGGCTTCGTCGCGATGCTCGGCGTGATCGCGATGTTCGGGATCATCATGCGCAACTCGGTGATCCTGGTCGACCAGATCGAGCAGGACATCGCGGTCGGCCACGGTCGCGTCGACGCGATCATCGGCGCGACCGTGCGGCGCTTCCGGCCGATCACGCTCACGGCCGCGGCCGCGGTGCTCGCGCTGATCCCGCTGCTGCGCTCGAACTTCTTCGGGCCGATGGCGACCGCGCTGATGGGCGGCATCACGAGCGCGACCGTGCTGACACTGTTCTACCTGCCCGCGCTGTACGCGACGTGGTTCCGCGTGAAGCGCGACGAACGCGACCCGCAGGACGGCCCGCCGCCAGGCGGCACGCCTGCCGCGCCGTCGGGAGCCTGACCATGGATCGATCGATGACCCTGAAAACGAAAGCCGCGCGCGCGCTCGCGCTGGCGAGCATCGCCGCCCCGCTCGCGGGCTGCGCATGGTTCGCGCCGAGCGGCGAGCCGCCCGCGATGCTGGCGCCCGCGCACTACGGCGCCGCGCCGCAAGTCCAGCAGACCGTGTCCGCGCACGGCGTTGCGCAGCAGTTCGAGGTCGGCGCGCAGCCGGTGCCGGACTGGTGGAAACAGTACCGTTCCGATGCGCTGAACGCGCTCGTCGACGAAGGGCTGCGCAACAGCCCGACGCTGAGCGCGGCGTCGCATTCGCTGGATGCCGCGCGCGAACAGTTGCGCGGACAGATCGGCAGCTCGATGCTGCCGTCGATCGACGCGGGCGGCCAGGCCACGCGCCAGCGCGCGCTCGGCGTGCCGATTCCCGCGCTCGGCGCGCCGACGCTGCTGTACGACACGTTCGTCGGGCAATTGCAGGCGAGCTATACGGTCGACCTGTTCGGCGTGTCGCGCTTCGCGAACCGCGCGCTCGCGAAACGCGTCGACGTCAGCGCGTTCCAGCTCGAATCCGCGCGGCGCGCGCTGGCCGCGAACATCGTCACCGCGTCGATCACCGTGTCGGTGCTCAATGCGCAGATCGACACGACCGAGCGGCTCGTCGCGCTCGCGAACGACCAGGCGCACGACGCCGAGCGCCGCCACGCGCTCGGTTCGGCCTCGCGCGGCGACGCGCTGAACGCCCGGCAAAGCGCCGACACGTTCGCGGCGAGCCTGCCCGCGCTGCGCCAGCAGCGCGACTCGGCCCGCCATGCGCTCGCGGTGCTGGTCGGCCGCACGCCCGACCGGCCGCCGGCCGATCTCGCGCTCACCGATCTGCACCTGCCCGAGCAGGTGCCCGTCGTCGTGCCGTCGGACCTGCTGCGAAGCCGCCCGGACATCCAGGCCGCCGACGCGGGGCTGAAGGCCGCCGCCGCCGAAGTGGGCCTCGCGACCGCACAGATGTTTCCGCAACTGTCGCTGTCGGCGGCGATGGGCAAAGGCGGCTTCAGCTGGCCGGCGATGCTGTCGGGCGCCGGCGCGATCTGGAACGTCGGCGCGTCGCTGAGCCAGCCGATCTTTCACGGCGGCGCGCTGCTCGCCCAGCGCCGCGCGGCGAAGGCGACCTACGAGGCCGCGGTCGACCAGTACAAGCAGGCGGTGCTCGGCGCGTTCCAGAACGTCGCCGATTCGCTTGCGGCGCTCGAGCACGACGCGGAGGCGCTCGAGGCGTCGTCGCGCGCCGCGCTGTCCGCGCGGGGCGCGTACGACGACGCGGCGGCTCGCGTGCGGCTCGGCGCGCTGCCGCCGTCGGCCGCGCGCGCGAGCGAGTTGCAGTACCGCAATGCGCGGCTCGACGAGATTCGGGCGACCGGCGCCCGGTTCGCGGATACCGCGCGGCTGTACCAGGCGATGGGCACGCCGCCGGCCGACACCGGCGACAAGTCCGCTGAAACCGGCCACGCGGCCGGCGACGGCACGGCCGGCACGCAGGCACGCGCCGCCACGCCCGCGGCCGCCCCTTCGGCGCAATAACCGGCCCCTTCGATCGGACGCGCGTACGGATTCCCGACACGCGCGTCCGATCGCCGATCTTCCGCTTGACCCTCACGTAGCGTAACGTTCGAGACTCCAGTGTGCGCACCGAACGGAGGAACGAATGCGGCTGAAAGTGGGAGAACTGGCGAAACGCAGCGGGCTGACCGTCCGCACGCTTCATCACTATCACGCAATCGGCCTGCTGACGCCTTCGGCGCGCGCCGACAACGGCTACCGGCTGTACGACCGCGACGACATCGCCCGGCTCCACCAGATCCAGGCCCTGCGTCGCTTCGGACTGTCGCTCGCCGAAATCGGCGACTACCTGAACCGGCCCGGCACCCCGCTCGTCGATGTCGTCGCGAAACAGATCGCGTCGCTCGACCGCCAGCTCGCGCAAACCGCGCAGCTGCGCGAACGGCTCGTGAGCCTGCATGCGCAGCTCACGGCGGGCACCGAGCCGGAGCTGGCCGATTGGCTCACCACACTGGAGTTGATGACCGTGTACGACAAATATTTTTCCGAGGAAGAACTCGCGCGCCTGCCGATGTACCAGAAGAGCCAGGCGGGCGACGCGGAATGGATCGCGCTCGTTGCCGACGTGCGTGCGCTGCACGATGCGGGCGTGCCCGCCGAGGACGAGCGCGTCCGTGCGCTCGCCGCGCGCTGGATGGCGCTGCTGGTGCGCGACACGAACAACGATCCGCGCTTGCTCGCGAAGCTGAACCTGATGCACGAGCACGAACCGTCGATGCAGTCGAAGATCGGCATTTCGACCGCGTTGCGCGACTATGTGCTGCGGGCTTCGTCGGAAACGAAGATGCGGCTCTTCGAGAAATACCTCACGCCGGACGAGATCCGCTTCATGCGCGCGCACTACGCCGAACGCGCGATGGAATGGCCACAGCTGATGGCCGACGTGCGCGACGCGATCGATGCGGGCACGCGGCCCGATTCGCCGCACGGCCGCGCGCTCGCGCAGCGCTGGCTCGAGCTGTTCTGCAGCTACGCGGGCCACGATCCGGCCACGCATGCGAAATTCCGCCACGCGCTGATGAACGAGCCGGCGCTGACGAAGGATTCGTGGACCGACGACACGCTGCTCGGTTTCGTGCGCGAAGCGATGGCGCAGCTGGCGCCGGCGCGCTGATCGCATGGTTCGCGCGGGCGGCACATGGATTCCCGTGTGCCGCCCGTTTCACCATTGGCAGCCGGTATCGCGAACCGCGTCCAGCGCGAGCATCGGCAACGCGAGCAGGCCTGCACCCGCGTACGCATGCCGGCAATCGGCACGACGCGCGCCCGATATCCCGTCGGCCAGCTGTGCATCGACGGTGCGACGACGCGGCGCCGCGCCGCCCGACGATGCGCCCAACGCGCCGACCGCCGCCTGCGCCGGACTGCGCGCCGCGCGTTGCCGTGCACCGATCGCGTCCAGATCGCGACGCCAGTCGAGATCGGCGCTTGCAGCGGGGGCCGGACGGCCATCGTGTGCGGCCGCGCTTGGGCCGGCGCGGGTTTCGCTTGGCCTGCGCGACGTACCCGGCGCATCCGGAGACGAACGCGCCGCCCTACGCGCATCCGCCACCGCCGCGGAACGTTTCGCCGATTGTCCGGTGCCGCGCCTGCCCGGGCTCGGGCCGGCCCGCCCGGTCTCGCGTGCGATCACCGCGGGCGCCGGTCGCGCGGGAATCCACTCGACACGCAGCGCGATCCGCGGCTTCTCGCCGGTGTTCGGGCCGGCCGGCCGCGGCGCCCATTGCAGCACGAACCATCCGGCCACGTGGATCGATACGGACACCGCGACGGCCAGCGCAACCACGCGCGACCGACGGCGCCCGCCCGCATCGACACGCCGCGTGCGCGCTGCGTCAGTCGGGCTCGCCGCCACCGTCATCGCTGAACGCGAGCAGGTCGCCCGGCTGGCAGTCGAGATAACGGCAGATCGCCTCGAGCGTCGCGAAGCGGATGCCCTTGACCTTCCCCTGCTTGAGCAGCGACAGATTCTGTTCGGTGATGCCGACGGCTGCCGCCAGATCCTTCGAGCGGACCTTGCGCGTCGCGAGCATCACGTCGAGCTTGACTACGATCGTCATCGCGCGCCTCAGACGAATTGCCGATGCTCGGCGTCGAGCTCGCTCGCCTGCCGGAGAATGTGCGCGATGACCGCAATGCACGCGGCGGTGAACAACGCGACCACGTACGGCAGGGTGAAACCGACGCTGACCACCCGATGGCCGACCGGTTCGCGCAGCGTCGCCCACACGCTCAGCAGCGGCTCGCACAGCAGGCTCAGCACCACCCACAGGCCGATCGCCCGCCCCGTCTTGCCGAGGTGACCAGCCGCCTGTGCGGAGAAATAGTCGCGCCGCGCATAGGTGCGGAACAGCGCGCGCAGATGCCGCAGGCCGTTTGCAAGCGCGACGAGCGGCACGCTCGACAGCACGATGCCGACCGCCTTCTGCCACCACGGGAACGCGGCGACATCCACATGCAGGTTGGAGAGCACCGAATCCGTGAGGCCGAAGACGAAGCCGGGTCCCGAGGCCGCGCTCAGCGACGGAAACAGCCAGCACGCGGCGTTGAGCACCAGCATGCAGAAGATGAATCCCAGCGTGACGGTGGCCATCCGCTGGCTGATACGGGCGATGCGATCGGAATGCATGACGTCTCCTCGACGACGAATGAACGAGCGTCGATTGTACGTCGATAATTATCGTAAAACGATAATTAATTGTTGTTCCGTTGTGATTTTTTATCGCGAAGCGTGTTTGACTCGTACCGCCCCGCCCGTATCGCGCGCAACGGACCGAGCGTCGGCCCGGTCGTAGCGCACCGTCCAGTCGGGGTGGGGCAAGGCCGCGTGCCGCTGCCCGCCGCGCGCGACCTGCCCGTTCAGCGCTCGCGCGTGCCGAGGCCGAGCGCCTTCATCCGCCGGTACAGCGTCCGTTCGCTCAATCCGAGCCGCTCGGCCAGCGCCTTGCGCGTGCCGGCGAACGTGCGCGCAATACGGACCAGCTCCGCATCCGACACGCCGCGCGCGTCCGCCGCCTGCGCCTGCGGCGCCGCCGCTGCCGCGACGAGCTCGGCCGGCAGATGCTCGACGCGGATCGTCCCGTCATCGGCGAACAGGCACGCACGTTCCAGCACGTTGCGCAGCTCGCGGATGTTGCCGGGCCATGCATATGCGTCGAGGCACGCACGGGCGCGCTCGGTCAGCACGAACGGCCGCGCATGTGCGTCGCCCGCGTTGCCGCGCGCGTTCGCGATCCGCCGCAGGATCGATTCGGCCAGCAGCGCGACGTCGCCCCGCCGTTCGCGCAGTGCCGGCAGCGGAATCGGAAACGCGTTGATCCGGTAATAGAGGTCCTGCCGGAACCGGCCGTCGTCGATCATCTCGCGCAGCGGCTTGTGCGTGGCCGCGACGAGCCGGAAATCGGCGCGCAGCGCCTCGACCCCGCCGACGCGCCGGAACGTGCCCGATTCGATCAGCCGCAGCAGCTTCACCTGCATCGGCAACGGCACGTCGCCGATCTCGTCGAGAAACAGCGTGCCGCCCTGCGCGGTTTCGACGAGGCCCGGCTTGCGCTGGTTCGCGCCCGTGAACGCGCCCTTCTCGTAGCCGAACAGCTCGCTCTCGAACAGCGTCTCGGCGATCCCGGAGCAATCGACGACGACGAACGGCCCCATCGCGCGATCGCTCGCCTCGTGCAGCGCGCGGGCGAACAACTCCTTGCCGGTGCCCGATTCGCCGAGCAGCAGCACCGGCAGCGTCGACGGCGCGACGCGCTGCAGCGCGCCGAGCGCCGCGTTGAACGCGTCCGCGCCGCCGACGAGCCCTTCCGCGCTCGGCTGCGCGGACGCGCTGCGCACCGTCGTCAGCCGCTCCACGTACGCGATCACGTTGCCGTCCGCGTCGAAGATCGGCCGCAGCTCGACGTCGACGTGTTCGGGGCCGCGCGGCGTGTGATGGATGTGCAGCACGCGGTTCAGCCCGCGCGACTCGAGCGCCTGCTTCATCGGGCAATGCTCGCCGGCCTGGTCGCACGGCACGTCATAGTGATGCGACACCTGGAAGCAATGCCGGCCGACGTGCTCGACGCCGGCTACACCGAACTGGCGCCGGTACGCATCGTTCGCCGCGAGGATGCGGTAGTCGGGATCGACCACGATCATCGGCTGCGGGTCCTGCTCGAGATACGCGACGAGCGCGCGGACGTCCGGCATCGCGTCGCGGCGCGGTGCGGGAACGATCGGAATGGTGTCGTGCGGAGGCATGCGGAAGCTCGCTCGGCGAAGGGATGCCCGGACGGACTGCCAGGCTGACTGCCAATTCTGCCACGACACTGCCAGTTATGGCAGTCCTGGTCTGCCAGCGGATGCCGCCGTTTCGTCCACCGGGCCGCCACCGCGCCGAAAAACCGAGCCGAATCAAGTCCCTGCCACATCGGCCGGCGCCGCGCGGCCGGCTGGCACGCTTCTTGAGGTAAAGATCGCGATTGCAGATGCAGAACCCGATCGAGGACACCTCGTGAGCAACGCCCCCGCCCTGTCGGTCGAAGGCTTTTTCGACCCGGCCACCCACACCGTCAGCTATCTCCTGCTCGATACGGCGAGCCGCGCGTGCGCGCTGATCGACAGCGTGCTCGACTACGATCCGAAATCCGGCCGCACGCGCACCGCCAGCGCCGACCGGCTGATCGCGCGCGTCGCCGAACTCGGCGCGACCGTGCACTGGCTGCTGGAGACGCACGTGCACGCCGACCACCTGTCGGCCGCGCCGTACCTGAAAGCACGGGTCGGCGGCCAGATCGCGATCGGTTCGCACGTGCGCCGCGTGCAGCACGTGTTCGGCACGCTGTTCAACGCGGGGCCGGGCTTCGCGGAAGACGGTCGCCAGTTCGACCGGCTCGTCGACGACGGCGACACGCTCGCGCTCGGCGCCCTGACGATCCGCGCGCTGCACACGCCGGGCCACACGCCCGCGTGCATGACCTACTGCGTCGACGACGCGACGCAACGCGCGGCGTTCGTCGGCGACACGCTGTTCATGCCCGACTACGGCACCGCGCGCTGCGACTTCCCCGGCGGCGACGCGCGCACGCTGTACCGCTCGATCGCACGCGTGCTCGCGCTGCCGCCCGACACGCGCCTGTATCTGTGCCACGACTACCAGCCGGGCGGGCGCGACGTGCAGTTCGTGACGACCGTCGCCGAGCAGCGCCGCGCGAACGTGCACGTGAAGGACGGCGTGAGCGAGGACGATTTCGTCGCGATGCGCACCGCGCGCGACGCGACGCTCGACATGCCCGTGCTGATGCTGCCGTCGGTGCAGGTCAACATGCGCGCCGGCCACCTGCCCGAGCCCGAGAACAACGGCGTGCGCTATCTGAAGATTCCGCTCGACGCGATCTGAGCGCCCGCACCCCACCGAGAACTCCGACATGACCAACATCCGCAAGCTGACCGACGCGCTGTCGGTCTCGCCGCAGATCGCGGCGGCCGACCTGCCCGCGCTTCACGCGGCGGGCATCCGCGCGATCATCTGCAACCGGCCCGACGGCGAAGGCGCCGACCAGCCGACCGTCACCGAGATCCGCGCGGCCGCCGCGCCGCTCGGCATCGACGTGCATTACCTGCCGGTCGATACCGGCAAGGTGACCGACGACCAGGCCGCGCAATTCGGCGCGCTGGTCGCGTCGCTCGACGGGCCCGTGCTCGCGTACTGCCGCAGCGGCACGCGCTCGGCCACGCTGTGGGCGCTGTCGCAGGCGGGGCTGCGTCCGCTGGACGACCTCGTCGCCACCGCCGGCGCGGCCGGCTACGACCTGAGCGCGCTTGCATCGCGTATCGCGCAGGACAGCCGCCAGAGCACGCCCGCCGTGGACGCACGGCACGACATCGTGATCGTCGGCGCGGGTGCCGCCGGCATCGCGGTCGCGTCGAGCCTGCTCGCGCGCGACGCGTCGCTCGACATCGCGGTGATCGATCCCGCCGACGTCCACTATTACCAGCCCGGCTGGACGATGGTCGGCGCGGGCGTGTTCCAGCCCGGGACCACCGCGCGGCCGATGACCGACGTGCTGCCGCGCAGCGTGCAGCGCATCCGCGCCGCGGTCGCGGGCTTCGAGCCCGACGCTCACGCGGTCGTGCTCGACGGCTGCCGGCGCATCGGCTATCGCAAGCTCGTCGTGTGCCCGGGGCTCAAGCTCGACTGGCACGCGATCGACGGCCTCGCCGACACGCTCGGCCGCAACGGCGTCACGTCGAACTACCGCTACGATCTCGCGCCGTACACGTGGGAACTCGTGCGCGCGTTCCGCGGCGGCAATGCGCTGTTCACGCAGCCGCCGATGCCGATCAAGTGCGCGGGCGCGCCGCAAAAGGCGATGTACCTGTCGTGCGATCACTGGCGGCGCACGGGGCGCCTCGACGCCGCGAACGTCGAATTCCTGAATGCGGGCGGCGCGCTGTTCGGCGTCGCCGACTACGTACCCGCGCTGATGGAGTACGTGAAAAGCTACGACATCGCGCTGTCGTTCGGCCACAACCTCGTCGCGATCGACGGGCCCGCGCGCCGCGCGACGTTCTCGCGCGCGCTGCCGGACGGCGGCAAGGAAACCGTCGAGCGGTCGTTCGACATGATCCACGTGGTGCCGCCGCAGAAGGCGCCCGACTTCGTGCGTGCGAGCCCGCTCGCCGACGCGGCCGGCTGGATCGACGTCGATCCGGCGACGCTGCGGCACAAGCAGTTTGCCGACATCTATGCGCTCGGCGACGTCACCAACACGACCAATGCGAAAACCGCCGCGGCCGCCCGCAAGCAGGCGCCCGTCGTCGCGCACAATCTGCTCGCGTCGCTCGGCCGCGCGCACGGCGACGCCGCCTACGACGGCTACGGCTCGTGCCCGCTCACCGTCGAGCGCGGCAAGATCGTGCTCGCTGAATTCCTGTACGGCGGCAAGGTCGCGCCGACCTTCCCCGCCTGGCTGATCGACGGCAAGCGCCCGTCGCGGCTCGCGTGGCTGCTCAAGGAGCGCGTGCTGCCGCCGCTCTACTGGAAGGCGATGCTCAAGGGCCGCGAATGGCTCGCGAAGCCCGCGATCGCAGGTTGACCGGAGCGCGATGACGTCATGCTGATTTCCCTCGTACTCGGCGGCTTCGTGGGCGCCGTGCTCGGCCTGACCGGCGCCGGCGGCGGCATTCTCGCGGTGCCCGCGCTCGTCGTCGGGATGAGCTGGCCGATGCAGCAGGCCACGCCCGTCGCGCTCGTCGCGGTGGCCGGCAGCGCCGCGCTCGGCGCGCTCGAAGGCTTTCGCCGCGGGCTCGTGCGCTACCGCGCGGCGTTGCTGATGGCCGTGGCCGGCGTGCCGCTGACCACCCTCGGCGTGCGGCTCGCGCACGTGCTGCCGCAGCGCCTGCTGCTCACGCTGTTCGCGCTGACGATGCTGGTCGTCGCCGGCCGCCTGCTGCGACAGGCGCTGCGGCGGGTCGCGGCGGATGCCGACGCGTCACCGCTGTGCGTCGGCCGCATCAATCCCGACACCGGCCGGCTCGTGTGGTCGTGGCCCGTGGGCGTCGCGCTGGCATCGACCGGCGCGGTCACCGGCCTGATGACGGGGTTGCTCGGCGTCGGCGGCGGCTTCGTGATCGTGCCGATGCTGCGCAAGTTCACGAACGTGTCGATGCACGGGGTGGTCGCGACGTCGCTGATGGTGATCGCGCTGGTCGGCACCGGCGGCGTGCTTGCGACGCTCGTGTCCGGCACGCGCGCGCCGCTCGACGTGACGCTGTGGTTCACCGTCGCGACCGCGCTCGGCATGGCCGCCGGCCGCGGCGCGTCGCGCCACCTCGCCGCGCGGCACGTGCAGGCCGGTTTCGCGGCCGTGCTTGTGTGCGTCGCGCTCGGGCTGCTGGCCAAGGCTGCGTTCGGCGGATAAACCCAGGCGACGTCACGCGCCGCCAAAACGAAACGCCCGGGCCGACTCGTCGTCGGCACCGGGCGTTTTTCATGACGGCCGCAATCGGCGCGTCAGGCCGCGAACCCCGCCATCCGCTTGCGTTCCTGACGCAGCATCACGAAGTTCGCGATCACGACGCCGGCCGTCACCGCGATGATGAACAGCGTCGCGAGCGCGTTCATCTCCGGGTTCAGCCCGAGGCGCACGCGCGAGAACACGACGAGCGGCAACGTCGTCGAGCCGGGGCCCGACAGGAACGCCGACAGCACGAGGTCGTCGATCGACAGCGTGAACGACAGCAGCCAGCCGGCGATCAGCGCCTGCGAGATCAGCGGCAGCGTGATCGTGAAGAACACCTTCAGCGGCGTCGCGCCGAGATCGAGCGCGGCCTCTTCCAGCGACGGGTTCAGCTCGCGCACGCGCGACTGCACGATGATCGCGACGTACGAGATGCACAGCATCACGTGGCCGAGCCAGATCGTGAACACGCCGCGCTCGGCCGGCCAGCCGATCCACTTCGCGAGCTCGATGAACAGCAGCAGCAGCGAGATCCCCTGGATCACCTCGGGAATCACGAGCGGCGCGTTGATCATCCCGCTGAACAGCGCGAAGCCGCGAAAGCGCCCCATCCGCGCGAGCACGAAGCCGGCCCACGTGCCGATGAACACCGACGCGAACGCGGTCAGCACGCCGATCTTCAGCGACAGCCACGCGGCCGTCAGCAGCTCGTCGTCCTCGGCGAGCGCCGCGTACCAGCGGAACGAGAAGCCCGACCACACGGTGACGAGCTTCGACTCGTTGAACGAATAGACGATCAGGCTGATGATCGGGACGTACAGGAACGCAAAGCCGACGAACAGCGCCGCGAACTGCAGGTAGCGATTCGGCTTCATCGACGCCCCCCCTGTTCCTTCGCCTGAAAGTGCTGGAACATCGCCATCGGCACGAGCAGCAGCAACACCATCGCACAGGTCACGGCCGACGCCATCGGCCAGTCCGCGTTGTTGAAGAACTCGTTCCACATCACGCGGCCGATCATCAGCGTATTCGCGCCGCCAAGCAGCTCCGGAATCACGTACTCGCCGACCGCCGGGATGAACACCAGCAGGCAGCCCGCGATGATCCCGTTCTTCGACAGCGGCAGCGTGATCTGCACGAACGCCTTCCACGGTTTCGCGCCGAGGTCGTACGCGGCTTCGAGCAGGCGCAGGTCCATCTTCACGAGGTGCGCGTAGAGCGGCATCACGAGGAACGGCAGGTACGAATACACCATCCCGATGTATACGGCGTAGTTGGTGCGGTACAGCTCGATCGGCGTATGCGTGACCCCGATCCACATCAGGAAGTTGTTCAGCAGGCCGTTGTTCTTCAGGATGCCGATCCACGCATACACGCGGATCAGGAACGACGTCCAGAACGGCAGCATCACGCCCATCATCAGCAGGTTGCGGGTGGCCGGGTTCGAGCGCGCGATGTAGTACGCCATCGGATAGCCGAGCAGCAGGCACAGCAGCGTCGTGATCGCGGCGACCCACACCGAGTTCACGTAGGTCGCGAAATACAGGCTGTCCGTGAACAGGAACGCGTAGTGCGACAGGTTCAGCGCGATGTGCACGACGCCGTCCGCGTACGACGCAAGCTCCGTATACGGCGGGATGCCGAGCTGCAGCTCCGCGAAGCTGATCTTCACGACCAGCACGAACGGCACGAGGAAGAACAGCACGAGCCACGTGAACGGCCCGGCGACGACCGCCGTCGCGCCCGTCAGGTTGAAGCGCCGCACCGGCCACTCGAGCAGGGACTTGAACGCGTTCATGACGTCAGCACCACGCCGGCGGTCGCGCTCCAGCGCACGTAGATCTCGTCGCCGAGCGCCGGCGTGTCGAGTTCCGAAATCGCGAGGCTCGACACGTTCGCGATCACCGTCTTGCCGCCATCGAGCTTCACGTGATACAGCGAATAGCCGCCCATGTACGCGACGTTGCTGATCCGGCCGCGCGCCCAGTTGAACGCGCCTTCGGGCGGCTTGCGCGTGAGCGCGATCCGCTCGGGGCGCACCGACACCGTGACCGGCATCCCGAGCGGGCCGGAGATGCCATGGCTCACGTACAGCCGGCTCGGCAGTTCCGGCGATTCGATGTACACGTGATCGGGTTCGTCCTCGACCGTCACGCCGTCGAACAGGTTCGTCGAGCCGATGAATTCGGCCGAGAAGCGGCTGTTCGGGTATTCGTACACTTCGTTCGGCGAGCCGATCTGCACGATCTGGCCTTCGCTCATCACCGCGAGGCGGTTCGCCATCGTCATCGCCTCTTCCTGATCGTGCGTGACCATGATGCAGGTGACGCCGACCTTGTTCAGGATGTTGACGAGCTCGATCTGCGTGCGCTGGCGGATTTGCTTGTCGAGCGCGGACATCGGCTCGTCGAGCAGCAGCAGCTTCGGGCGCTTGACCAGCGAACGCGCGAGCGCGACGCGCTGCTGCTGGCCGCCGGAGAGTTGATGCGGCTTGCGCTTCGCATACTTGCCCATCTGCACGAGTTCGAGCGCGGACGCGACGCGCGCCTTCAGCTCGGCCTTCGGCGTGCCTTCCTGCTTCAGCCCGAACGCGACGTTCGACTCGACCGACATGTGCGGGAACAGCGCATACGACTGGAACATCATGTTCACGGGCCGCTTGTACGGCGGCATCTGCGCGAGGTCCTCGCCGTCGATCAGGATCTTGCCCGACGTGACCGTCTCGAGGCCCGCGAGCATCCGCAGCAACGTCGACTTGCCGCAGCCCGAGCTGCCGAGCAGCGCGAACAGTTCGCCCTGGCGCACGGTCAGGTTGACGCTGCGCACGGCTTCGGTGTCGCCGAATTTCTTGACGACGTCGACGATCTGGACAAAGTTCTCGGCGCGCGCATCGGCGCCGGAGGAGGAAACGGAGAACGGCGCGCCCGCGACCGGCGCGCCCGACTGGCTATTCATGATGTGCTGCTTCTCTCCTGCGTTAGACGAACAAAGCCCCCGGGGGCACCAGGGGCTTCATGACTGCTGATTCACTTCGGCTCGCGTCAGCGGCCCGACTTCAGCTCGGTCCACAGACGCGTCTGCAGACGCTGGATTTCAGGCGGCAGCGGCTTGAGCAGGAACAGCGTCTTCACGACGTCGGCCGGCGGGTAGACGGCCGGGTCGTTCGCGACGTCGGGCCGCACGTACTTGCGTGCCTCGGCATTGGCGCTCGGGTAGTACACCGCGTTGGTGATCGCCGCGTGCACCTTCGGATCCTCGATGTAGTTGATCCACTGCAGCGCGGCTTCCTTGTTCTTCGCATCCTTCGGGATCGCCATCACGTCGAACCACACCGGCGCGCCGCCCTTCGGAATGTAGTACTCGACCTTGTACGGCTTCTTCGCCTCGATCGCGCGATGCTTCGCGATCACGACGTCGCCCGACCAGCCGAACGCGAAGCAGATGTCGCCGCCGACCAGGTCATTGATGTAGCCCGACGAGTTGAATTGCGTGATGTACGGACGGATCTTCTTCAGCACGTCCATCGCGGCCTTGTAGTCGGCCGGGTTCGTGCTCATCGGATCCTTGCCGATGTAGTGCAGCGTCGCCGCGAACATCTGGTCGGGCGCGTCGAGCACCGACACGCCGCAGGTCTTCAGCTTCGCGAGGTTTTCCGGCTTGAACAGGATGTCCCAGTTGTCGAGCGGCACCTTGCCGAGCGCCTGCTGCGCCTTCGTCAGGTTGTATGCGAGGCCGGTCGTACCGTACGCCCAGGGCACCGAGTACTTGTTGCCCGGGTCCGCGCCGGCGACGAGCGCCATCAGTTGCGGATCGAGGTACTTGAGGTTCGGCAGCTTCGACTTGTCGAGCGGCGCGAAGATGCCGGCGGCGATCTGCTTGCCCGCGTAGTTGCTGGTCGGCACGACGATGTCGTAGCCCGAGCTGCCCGTCAGCAGCTTCGCCTGCAGCGTGTCGTCGCTGTCGTAGTTGTCGTAGCGGACCTTGACGCCCGTCTGCTTCTCGAAGTTCGGGATCGTGTCCTTCGCAATGTAGTCCGACCAGTTATAGACATTGAGCTGCGTATCCTTCGCCGCTGCCGCCGATGCACCCACGCACAGCGCGAGCGCTGCGAACCGGCCCACTACCTTTGCTTTCATCCCGTTCTCCCTCCGGCCGGACGCACTGCCCGGCTGCCGTCTGCCTCGTCATGGCGGCGCATTCGGGCGCGCCGCCCCTCGAAAACCCCGAAAACTACCATCATTCGCGCCCCGTCACAAAAAAATCATGCCGGTGTCGCGCAAACGGAACAGATTACCGCCGCCGGCCCGTCGGGCCGCCCGCGCGGCGGGGCGTTCCGGGGGAATTCTATCGGGTAATCGACGGCTGTCCACCCGGAAAAACGGACAGCGGCGAACCGGCGTTCGCATGCCCGGCGTGCCCGCCCGGCGCCCGCAGGCAACGCCCGGCCGTACTGTCCCGCTGCCGCGCCGGGACAGCATGCCGGCGCGAGCGTCCGGCCGGGCCGCCGCGATGCATTAAAATGGCGGCTGACGATTCAACTGCGCGAACCCTCCCGATGGCCTCCAATCTTCACGACCTCCCCGACAGCCCTTGCATCGGCGTGTGCTCGACGCTCTTCGACGAAGTCTGTAAGGGCTGCGGCCGCACGGCCGCCGAAGTGTCGAACTGGGTGTTCCTGAGCGACGACGAAAAGCGCGCGGTGTGGGAACGCATCACGCGCGAAGGCACCGCGATGCGCTTCCAGTACGACAAGCTCTAAAGCGTCCCGCGTCGGCGCAGGCCGACGCGATGCGAACGATCGGGCAGCGCCGTCCGCTCACACGCCGCTCGCTCGCCCCCCGGCCGACTTCATCCGGCCAGCCTCCCTGCCCGCCTTCGCTGTTACACCGCCGCGCACCGACGCGACACCTTCCCTCTCTCCCCGCTGCCGACGTACGCGACGGCCGCAATGACGGCACGCGTCCGCCGTCCCGAGCCGCCAATGCCGACCGCTCGGTGCGAACCGTTGGGCACTTCGTTCGTCAACATCGTCGGCGCACGTCGATTCCATATCGCTTCATCGTCGCCGAAGTTTAAAAATATCTGATCTGACATTCTTAACAATTAAAACACCGGTTTTCCGCACGAGAATCGAATTCCCTTCCCGACCAAAACCAGAAATCTCATAAAAAATATCCTCAAAAATTTGTACAAGTCCGATTTCTTTTCGGAAATCGAGTTGATAAATTTCCTCCGCTCATCGGAAATAACCGCGAGCAAGTTTCATTTCATTAATCCAGACAAACCCGGATCGCCGAATCCATTTTCGGCATTCCGGATTGCCACCAGGAACACGTCCAGATGAAATTCGTTAAGATGACGAACTAGGCCTCGCGCCTCGTGATTGCAGGCCTGCTCGCATGGGGCACCACCGCGGCTTTCGCCGACACGTTCGACGTCAAGGTCACCGGCACGGTGAAGCCCGGCGCGTGCACGCCGACGCTGGCCGGCGGCGGCACGTTCGATTACGGGCTGATCGGCTCGGCCCAACTCAGCCCGACCGCGCCCACGCTGCTCGCGATCCTGTCGGATTCGATCACGATCACCTGCGACGCCGCCGCGCGCGTCGCATTGACGGCGCAGGATAATCGCGCCGGCACCGGCGCCCTTTCCGGCAATATCAATTTCTTCGGCATGTCGAAATCGGATAATGTTCAATTCGGCCTCGGCACGGCCAGCGGCAAGAATATCGGCGGCTTTGCATTCCGTTTCCGGAAGAATTCGTTCCAGGCCGACGGCGCGGCCGTCGATTCGATTTATTCGAGCACCAAGGGCACCACCTGGACGGCTTCCGACGGCGTGGTCGACAACACCGGCGGCTACGAGTCGTGGGCCAAGAAAGGCCAGACCGTGCCGGTCGCGGCGAAGGTGTTCTCCGGCACGCTCGACGTGCAGGCCGCGATCGACAAGACGTCGAATCTCGACCTCAGCCAGGAAATCAATCTCGACGGCCTCGCCACCGTGTCCCTCGTGTACCTGTAATGCCGGTACGCGTCGTGCCATTGATTGACTCGATCGCCTGACAGGCGTCGACCGCGCCGCCGCTTCGCGAAGCGGCGGCGCGACACACGCTTGCGCCAACTGCCAGCCGGTTCCATGACCCTCCCAGCCCTCCATTTCCCGCGGTTTTTCCCGCTCGCCCTGCTCGCCGGTTGCCTGCTCGGCCCGGCCGCCGTTCACGCGATGGGCGTCGTGCCCGAAACGTCGGTCGTGATCGTCGACGAAGCCGACGGCGAAGGCACGATCTCGGTCAAGAACACCGACGATCACCCGACGCTGCTGCATACGACGATCGAACCGATTCCCGAAGACGACGCCGTGCTCGTGGTCGTGACCCCGCCGATCGCGCGAGTCGAAGGCGGTGCGGTGCAGCTCGTCCGGTTCGTCCTCGCCAGCGACGCACCGCTCGCCACACAGCGCCTCGCCCGCGCGTCGTTCTCGGGCATTCCGCCGCAGCGTCCGGGCCGCAACGAGATCCGGACGATCATCCGCCAGAACCTGCCCGTGCTGATCCAGCCGCGCGATCTCGCGCGCAACGACGCACCGTGGACGTTGTTGAAGTGGTCGGTCGAAGGCGGCGAACTGGTCGTGCGCAACGACAGTCGCTACGTGGTACGCCTCGAACAGAAAGTGCAGCTGCTTCCGACCCGGCAGATCGTGTCGCTGCCGGCGCCGTACGTGCTGGCCGGGCAAACCCGCCGGATCGCGCTCGCCGAGCGTCCCGCAACGCTCGAACAGGTACGAATCTTCCCGGCCACCGTCTACGGCTACTCGGTCGATCACTACGACGCGGCGCTCGCGCCCCGTGCGGCCGATGCGGCCTCGCACCGGTAGACCGCACGGCATCGTTTTCGGACCGTCCATGTCGCGCACCGCTCATCGCCGAAACGCACTGCTCGCGCTCGGGCTGTACGTCGGCGCGGGCAGCGCGCCGTGCGCCGCGCCGGCCGGCCCCGCACACCCGTCGACCGACGCGCTCGAATTCGACGCAGGCGCGTTGCGCGAGCACGGTATCGACGCCACGACCAGCCGCTATTTCGCGCACGCACCGCGCTTCATGCCGGGTCTCTCGGCCGTCCGGCTGACGGTCAACGGCCGGCGCGCCGGCCGTGCCGATGCGCGTTTCGACACCGACGGCAACCTGTGCGTCACGCCCGAGCTGTTGCGTGCGGCCGGCCTTGTCGCGCCCGACACGTTCCGCGACGCGACCGCCTGCCACGATTACCGGCGCGCGTATCCGCAGGCGATCGTCACGTTGCGCCCGGCCGACGGCGCGATCGATTTCGTCGTACCGGCCGACGCCCTCGATACGCGCCCGCGCACGCCGGATACGTTCGCACGCGGCGGTCTCGCCGGCCTGGTCAACTACGACGTGCTTGCGATGACGACACGCAATCCGGCCGGCACGTCGCAGTACTGGCAGGCCGCGACCGAGGCCGGATTCAACGCATCGGACTGGATCGTGCGCAGCAGCCAGATCGTCACGTCGGTGGACGGCCGCATGGGCGTCGAGCATCAGGCGGCATACGCGCAGCGCACCTTCGCCGCGCGCGGCACGACGCTGCAGGCCGGGCAGATCGTTCCACAATCGACGTTGTTCACGGTGGGCCGGATGTTCGGCGTGCAGGCGTTTCCCGACGAAGCGCTGGCCGCCGCGCCCGGCGCCGCTGCCCGGGTGACCGGGATCGCCCGGACGCAGGCACGCGTGGAGGTGCGCCAGCTCGGCGTGCTGATCCACGCGTCGCAGGTGCCGCCCGGACCGTTTTCGCTGGGCGACCTGCCGCTCGTCAGCGGCGCCGCGGATCTCGACGTGACGGTGGTCGAGGCAACCGGCGGCGTTCAGCACTTCGTCGTGCCGGGCGCGTCGCTGCCCGGCGCCGGGCTCGCGGCGGCGCAAGGGCTGGCGATCGCCGTCGGCCGCCTGCAGAACGACGGATACGCGCAAGCGCCGTGGCTCGCGACCGCCACGCGCGGCTGGCAGATCCGGCAGCGTGCGCGGCTGAGCGCCGGCATCCTCGCGTCGTCGCCGTTGCAGTCGGGCGCCGCGCGCGTCGAATTCGCGCCGCTTGCCGGGCTCGGTGCGGCCGTCGGCATCGACGTCAGCCGCACCGCCGCCCGACGCGGCACCCAGGCCCGCATCGCATTGGCGAACACGCTCGACACGGCGCTGCGCGCCAGTCTGTCGTTCGTGCGGCGCACGCCCGGATACCGGGAGCTGACCGACGCCGTCCGGTCGCTGGACGCCTTCACGCCACCCTCGCATACCCAGTTCGCGACCACACTCGGCTGGCACGATCGCGCACTCGGCGCGCTGTCGTTCGATTACACGCGCGTCGGGCTGTTCGACGGCCCCGCGCTGCAGCGCGTGTCCGGCACGTGGACGCGTCCGTTCGGACGCGCATCGGTCGCGCTGAACGTGAACCGCACGCTCGGCAGCCGCGGCGCGGGCGGCACCCAGGTCTACGTGAACATGAGCGTGCCGATCGGCCGTCGCAACGTCGGCACCTATGCGAACCTCGACGGCCATGCGGTGCGTTCCGGCGCACGCTACGCCGACACGTTCGGCCGTACCGGCCACTACAGCGTCGCGGCCGACTACGACACCGCGAGCCGGTCGCCGTCGATCCGTGCGAGCGTCAGCGCGACGCCGAACCATGCGCGCGCCACCGTCAACGCGGGCGTGTTCGGCGCCGGCCGCTCGATGCTCAGCGTCAACCTGCGCGGCGCGCTCGCGTGGATCGATGGCGCCGGCATGCTGTCGCCGTATGCGATTCGCGACACGTTCGCGCTCGCGCGCGTCCGCGAACAGCCGGGCATCGAACTCGCGACGCCGTCCGGCCCGGTCTGGACCGATCGGCGCGGCCGGGCCGTCATCGCGTCGCTGCCCGCATACGCGCAAACCTTCATCCGGATCAGGACGAAAGACCTGCCGCGCAATATCGATCTGAAGAACGGCATGCAGACCGTCGAAGCAGGTCGCGGCTCGGTGAGCCGTGTCGAATTCGCCGTCGAGACGACGCGGCGCGTGTTGCTGACCGTGACGCAAGCGAACGGCGCGGCGTTGCCGGTGCTGTCGACCGTCATCGACGACGACGACCGGTTCGTGACCGTATCCGCGAGCGCGGGCAAGCTGCTGCTCGCGGGCGCGCAGTTGAGCATGCCGCTGCGCGTCGTGCTGCCGGACGGCCAGCACTGTCGGCTGACGATCGCACTGCCGGACCGGCCGCCCGTCACGACGCGCTACTACGAGCGGGCCGACGCGCGCTGCGAGCCGGAACCCGATACCGCCCGCGACGCCCGCACATAAAAAAAGCGGCATGCCGACCGCCATGCCGCCAACCCCAACTCTGTTCTTGTTCCGTCGCGTCTAGAACTTCATCCCGACGCCCACGCCGACGATCAGCGGATCGATGTGCAGCGTGCCGATGCCCTTGTCGCCCAGCGTCGCATCGGTGCTCATCCAGATCTTCTTCACGTCGACGTTCATGAACACCTTCTTCGTCAGCTGCACGTCCACGCCGAACTGCAGCGCGGGGCCGAAGCTGCTCTTGTTGATCGACACGCCCTCACCGCCGACGTTGAGCCCGTTGTTGTAGAAATACGTGTAGTTCAACCCGGCGCCGACGTACGGGCGCACCTTGCCCGCATGGTTGAAGTGATACTGCAGCAGCAGTGTCGGCGGCAGCACGCCCACGCCGCCGAGATTGCCGAGACTCGACGTCAACTGATGCCGCGACGTGCCGAGGATCAGCTCGACGCCGAGGTAGTCGCGGATCATGTACGTGAAGTCGAGCTCGGGCACGATCGCGTTGTTCACGCCCGTGTTGATCGCGCCGAGCGTGTCGCTCGCGCGCTCGTTCGGCTGGATGCTGATCGCGCGAAGCCGAACCAGTACGTCACCCTGATGGATGCCGTCGCCCGGCGACGCCGCGTGCGACAGCGACGGCATCGCGATGGTGGCCGCGACGGCGGCAGCGGTGACACAAGTTCGAATCGTTTTATGCATGGTACGGACCCCCAAAGAATGGTTTCCATTCTCCCTGTAGGGTCTTTTCGTCATCTTGATATTGGTCAAGCCAGCGTAAACGTGGGACGGTTTGCCGCAGGCTCGGTCGCACTGCCCGTCAGCAGCAGGTCGAGCAGATCGCGCACACTGCGGATCGCGCGGCCGAACGGCAACGCCTCCCGGCCGCGGAAGAACAGCCCGTTCGCGACATCGCCGCGCAGCGCGGCCGCGAGCCGCGTATCGATGCAGAAGTGGCCGAATTTCTCGATGCCGTCGCGCAAGCCGCATACGCTCAGGCATTCGAGCGCGGTCGGGCAGCGCTGCTTCAGCGCGCCGAGCTTGGTGCGAATGCGTGTCTCGTTGCGCAGGTAACGATCGAGCCACGGCGTCTTCACCGCGCGTGCCGGCAGCCCCGTCACGCTGACGAATTCGACGATGTCGTCGGGCGTCGCATCGGCGAGCACGCGCTTGAAATGCGGATGCGCATCGCCTTCCTCGGTCACCGCGAACGGCGTCCCGACCTGCACGCCGTCCGCGCCCGCCGCGAACGCCGCGCGCACCGTATCGTGACTGTTGATCCCGCCGGCCACGATCAGCGGGATCGTGTCGCGGGCGATGCCGAGCGACGCCATCACCTGCGCGGTCTCGTCGAGCACGCGCGCGAAATCGAAACGAGCGTCGTGCATGTCGTCGATCTGCGTGACGCCGAGGTGGCCGCCCGCGTGCGCCGGATGCTCGATCACGATCGCGTCGGGCAGGCGCCCCTTCTTCATCCACTTCTTCAGCACCAGCGCGATCCCGCGGCTGTCCGACAGGATCGGGATCAGCGCGATGTCGTGCCCGTGCGTGAGGTCGGGCAAGTCGAGCGGCAGACCCGCGCCCATCACGATCGCGTCGGCGCCCTCGTCGCACGCGACCCGCACGTAGTCCGCATGCGCGCTCACCGCCTTCATCACGTTGACCGCGATCATCCCGCGCCCTTCGCTGTACGTTTTCGCGAGACGGATCTCGCGCGCGAGCGCGTCGAGGTTCGCCGCTTCGAGCGTCGCGCGATCGGGTTGCGCGCGGCAACGCTCGAGCAAATCCGCGTGATGGTGGCGCAGGTCGATGCTCGCGATCGTGCCGACCGCGCCTTCGCGCGCGACGCTGCCCGCCAGCCGGTGCGCGGAGATGCCGACGCCCATGCCGCCCTGCACGACGGGCAGCAAGGTGCGGCCGCGAATCGTCAGCGGCGGAAAGGAAGTGCGTACGGTCATCTGAAACCTCGTCGGAACATCGGAACCGCGATGATCGACGATCCACCGCCGCGCACCTTGACGGCCGTCAATAAAAAAACGGCACGCGAACGTGCCGTCTCCGGTTCGGGCCGCGCGCGGCGCTCAGGCCGGCTTGGCCGGCTTCAACTGCATCGACTTGTATTCGAGATACTCTTCGAGCCCGTACACGCCGTTCTCGCGGCCGTGCCCGGACTGCTTGAAGCCGCCGAACGGCGCGGCGCCGTTCCACGTGCCGCCGTTGATGTCGACCTGCCCGGTGCGGATGCGGCGCGCAACGCGCATCGCGCGTTCGTCGCTGCCGGCCCACACCGCGCCGCCGAGCCCGTACGGCGAATCGTTCGCGATCCGCACGGCTTCGTCTTCATCGCGATACGTGATGATCGATAGCACCGGCCCGAAGATCTCTTCCTGCGCGATCATCGATTTCGGATCGACGCGGCCGAACACGGTCGGCTTCACGAAGAAGCCCTTCGCGAGCCCTTCCGGCAACCCGGTGCCGCCCGTCACGAGTTCCGCGCCTTCGTCGATCCCGCGCTGGATGTAGGCCTGCACGCGCTGCTGCTGCACGGCCGACGCCAGCGCGCCGAGGCGCGTCGCCTCCTGCCGCGGGTCGCCCGCGACGTACGTTTCGGCCACGGCCTTCGCGATCTCGCGCGCTTCGTCGTAGCGAGCTTCCGGCACCAGCATCCGCGTATGCGCGGAGCAGGTCTGGCCGGCGTTCAGGTAGCACGCGTTGACGGTGCCCTTCACCGCCGTCGCGAAATCGGCGTCGTCGAGGATCACCGATGCCGACTTGCCGCCGAGCTCCAGCGCGACGCGCTTGACGCCCGCGGCCGCCAGTTCGGCCACGCGCTTGCCCGCGCGCGTCGAGCCGGTGAACGACACCATGTCGACGTCCGGGTCGGTCGCCAACACCTCGCCGACGACCGGGCCATACCCGCACACGAGGTTGAACACGCCGGCCGGCAGCCCGGCCTCGTGGATCGCTTCGGCGAGCATGAACGCGTTGAGCGGCGCGACTTCGGACGGCTTCAGCACCACCGTGCAGCCGGCCGCGAGCGCCGGCGCGACCTTCAGCGTGATCTGGTTGAGCGGGTAGTTCCACGGCGTGATCGCCGCGACGACGCCGACCGGCTCGCGCACCACCAGCGAATTGCCGACCCGGGCCTCGAATTCGAACGATTCGGCGAGCTTCGCGTACGCCTTCCAGTTGTAGATCGGGCCGCCGACCTGGATCGCGCGCGACAGCTTGATCGGCATGCCGACTTCGCCGGTGATCGACTGCGCGAGTTCCTCGCTGCGCGCCTGCAGATGCTCGACGATCTTGCGCAGATAACCCGCGCGCGTCGCGGCCGGCGTGGCCGCCCACGCGTCGAAGGCCGCGCGCGCCGCGCGGATCGCGTCCTGTGCGTCGGACGCGACGCCCTCGGGAATCCGGCCGATCACGGCTTCGGTGCCCGAGTCGATCACGTCGATCGTGCCGGTGCCGGCCGGTTTGCGCCATGCGCCGTCGATGTAGAACTGGTCGTAGATTTTCATCGTGTTCCGCCTCCAGGGAAGCCGCCATTCTAGCGAGCGTTTCGGTGACGGGTGTGACGAATGACAGCGATTCGAAAGGACCGGCGCCCCGTCGCCCCGTCGCCCCGTCGCGCCGGTGCTCCGCCGCCCGCCGCACACGGCCGGCGCGGCATCCGTCGGGTCGCCGCCACGTCAGCATCCGCCCGGGTGCGCGGCCGGGCCCGCATCGTGCTATGTTTTTAATATCGGCATCGGCCCGTTGCGGCCGGCGCCGCCCGGAATCGACGCACTTCGTGAGCGCTGCCATGTCCGACGCATCCCATACCCTCGGCTCGCAAGACCGCCTGGAGCTGCTTTGCTGGCTCACCTGCGGCAACCTCGGCGCGTTTTACCTCAACGAATCATGGCCGGACGCCGCGTTCCAGGTGCAGGCCGCGCACCGCTGGCTCGACCGCCATCACCGCCAGGCCGACTGGCTGTCGGTCGCCAGGCTCGCGGCGCTCGCGCAGGACATCGCGAAGCGGCATGCGGGGTTCGTCGACGCGTCGTGGGCGCGCGACGCGGTCGAGGAAATCGTCGATACCGACGATCTCGACTATCGGGCCAAACTCGTGCAATGGGTGTACGAAGACTGCTGCAAGGCGCTCGCGGACAAGCGGCTGGCGGATTGAGCCGCGCGGACCGTGCCCGCGCGCGGGCCGCGGCATCGCCTGACGGGATACGCGCTGTTCGCCGTGACGAACGTCACGGCCTGAATGACTGCCGGGGCACGGCGCATGTGCGCCGCCCCGGCGCCGGCACGCGCAACGCGTGCCGATGCGTTTACAGCAGCGACTTGGCCTGCGTGAGCACCTTGTCGCAGATCTGCTTGGTCACCTGCTGCTTCAGGCCGCCGCCGCTCAGGTCGAGCTTGCTGCCGTTGCCTGCGTCGAGAATCCCGCTCGCACCGCTCGTATAGCCACTGTCGGACGACGCGGACGCGTTGCCGCCGAGCTTGCCGATCAGCGCGTCCTTCACCGACGCCGCGCCGCCGCCGGTCGCGCCGCCGAGATAGTTGTTCTGGATGCAGAACTGCAGCAGGCCCGCGACGTTGCCCGTGCTGCCCGGCATCAGCGACGCACCGCCGCCGCCCGTCAGCGCGCCGCCGAGGCCGCCGAGGTTGCCGAGCGCCCCGCCCGCGCTGCCGCCGGAATCACCGCCCCCGCCGACCTGTTTCAGGACGTCGCCCAGTTGCGCGTGGGCGACCGAAAACGGCGCGAGCAATCCGATCAGCGCGCCGGCAACGGTCGCGCGGTAAAGACGTGCATTCATGTAAAGCCTCCCGGTTGTGATTGCGTGAGTACCGCGAATCGCATCCAAGGATACTCAATCGACCGTGGCATGACAGCCTTCGACGCCGCGTGAAACGTCAGGCATCGTGATATCGCGGCGATTTGACAATGCTTGACGGGCGTTTCCGTGTCGCAGGCCCGCGCGAAGCGTCATAGAATCGTCGTCGGCCGCCTGACCGCTGCGATCCGACATCCACCTCGAACATGAATGACCCTCGCGTGGCGCTTGCCCATCGATTTTTGCTGATCGCCGGCGCATCGGCCGCACTCATGGCCGGCGCCGGTGCCACCGATGTCGCCGCTGCGGCGCCCGTAGCCACGACGGCTTCGGCCTGCACGTCGCCTTCGTTCGACCGTTATCCGGCACCGGCCGCCGCCCGTGCGCCGCGCAAGCCGGCTGCCACGCCTCGGCTCACCAGCAAGGAAGCGCGCCTGTACCGCACCGTCATTCGCGACGAATTCGCGCAACCGGCCAATTTTGCCGGTCACTACCGCGTCGCGATCTGGGGTTGCGGAACGGATTGCCGAAATTTCGCGATCGTCGACAAGGACACGGGCGCGACGTACACGATGCCCGGCGTGAAATCCATCTCGGGCGTGATGGGCAATGACGACGAACGTGTCGACTTCCGTGCCGGCAGCACGCTGCTGATCGTCGCCGGCTGCTTCAACGATGCGTGCGACGACGGCTACGCGAAAGCGGCCCGGTTCTTCTACGAATGGACCGGCTCGCGGCTGCGTCCGGTCGGCCGGTGTCCGCTGGCCATCGAGCCGGTTCAATAAGCGGCCCGGGCCAGCCATGACGACCATTCACCTCAGTTTCGACGACGGCCCCGGCCCCTCGACGCCTGCGCTGCTCGACGTGCTGCACGACGCATCGTGCACGGCGACCTTCTTCGTGCTCGGCAAGCATCTCGCGGGCGCGCTCGACGTCGCAACGAGAATCGCGCGCGACGGCCACCGGCTCGGTAACCATACGTATTCGCACGCGAAACCGGGCGCGCTCGCCGACGCCGCGCTGATCGACGAGATCGACACGACCGACGCGCTGATTCGCGACGTGTACCGTCGCGCCGGCCTTGCCGCGCCGGACACGATCCCGCTGCGCCTTCCATACGGGTTGATGCCGCAGGACGGTCGCGCGGCCGTGCTCGCGCGCGCGCAACGCGAACACACGGGCTGGACCGCGATACTGGACGACTGGCAACGGCCGGCGCCGTCGCCGCACGCGCTGTTCGACGCGATGTGCGCGCATGCCGATGCCTGCGCGGCGCAGCATCGCGACGTGCTGTTCTGCCTGCACGACGGATCGCGGCACGGCGACGCGCGGCCCCACACGGTCGAAGCGGTGCGGCTGTTCCTGAACCGGCAGCGCGCTGCCGCCACGCCCCGTTAGCCCGCGGGCACCGCCCCATCCAGCAACTGCCGCCAGCCGCCGAGAAATCCGATGCCGGGCCCGGGCATCCACAACCCGCGCTGCGCGGCTTCGAGATGGATCAGCGTCTGGTCCGCGCAGAACAGCGTCGTCAGCGCGTCGTAGTGGTCGCGCAGCCAAGCCGGCGCCGCATCCGGGCGCGTCGCCGCATAAGCGTCGAGACTGGCCACCCATCGCCCGCGGTCGAACACCAAGCCATCGTCCCGGTCCGCATCGCGCGACAGCGCGAACGACGCAAAGGCCGCCTCGAGCCATGGCGCGCCCTGGCCCACGTCGTCAAAATCCAGCACGCCGTTCACCGCGTTGCCGACGTACAGCAGGTTGCCCGCGTGATAGTCGCCGTGCAGCCAATGCGCCGGCCCCGTCAGCCACGCCGCCGCCGCGTCGAGATGCGCGCCGATCCGGCGGATCACCGTGTCGTAGGCATCGTTCAAATCGCCCGGCAGCGACGGCATCGCGCGCGCCGCGACGCGCGCATGCCGCGCGGACAGCCACGCCAGCGGCGCCGCTTCGCTCGCGGGTATCGCGGGTATCGCGGCCAGTGCCGTATGCAGATGCGCGAGCGTGCGCATCGCATCGGTCGCCCCCGCGTGCGGGTCGTCCGGCAGGCCGGGACGGCCGTCGATATGCTCGAACAGATGCAGCCAGCGTCCGTCGGGCAGCCGCACGCCGGTTCGCGCGTCGACGGTCGGCCGCAGCCGCGGCAGCGCGGGCAGCCGCGGCGCCGTCGTGCGTGCCGCGCCGAGACGGCCGAGGATCGACGCCTCGCGCTGCATCTGCCCGAGCGGCTTGCCGGCCCACGACACGCGCAGCACCGCGCGCCCCGCATCGCCCTCGACGAGATACGTTTTGTTAGTATGGCCCGACGCCAGCGCCTGCAGGCGCGCCGGCCCGATGTTCCAGTACCGGTGAAGCCACGGTTCCAGCGTTTTCACGTCACTCCTACTCGTTGCATTGACCATGTCAGAGCGTCCTTCGGCCCGCATGCGGGACATCAACATCGAATGGCTGACGCGCGCCGCCGAATTCGGCCACCTGTTCCAGACCCGCTGGCTCGGCGAGCGCTTCTTCCATCTGCCCGGCGACATGCTCGCGCTGCAGGAACTGATCTGGCGCGAGCGCCCCGACTGCATCGTTCAGACCGGCATCGCGGCGGGCGGCGGCGTGGTGTTCACCGCGTCGATGCTGGAACTCGCGGGCAATCACGGCCGCGTCGTCGCAATCGAGCCGCGCCTGCGCGACGAGGTCCGCCAGCGCCTGCAATCGCACCGCCTCGCCGATCGCATGGTGCTGATCGAAGGCGAATCGTGCGCGCCCGACACGCTTGCATCGGTACGTACGCAAATCGACGACGGCGCGCGCGTGATGGCGATCCTCGATCTCACGCATACGCACGCGCACGTGCTGCGCGAACTCGAATGCTATGCGCCATTCGTGACGCGCGGCAGCTACGCGATCGTGATGGACACCATCATGGAGTATCTGCCCGAGTCGATGTTCGACGGCAAGCCGTACGGCCGCGGCAACAACCCGGCCACGGCCACACGCGAATTCCTCGCCCGCGACGATCGCTTCGAAGTCGACCACGACATCGAGGACCGCGTGCTCATGACGCTGTCGCCAGGCGGGTTCCTGAAGCGAGTGCGCTGATCAGGCGCGCGGCTTGCGCGGAGCCGTCGCGCGCCGCATAGTTGTCGCGGATCCGCGCCGCGTGTTCGCGCAACGGTCCGGCGCGTAACAGGCGTTCGAGCGCATCGGTAATGTCCGCGACACCCGCCTGCTGCAGATCGAGCACGCAGCCCGCACCGGCCCGCTCGACGAAGTGCGCCGAATGAAACTGGTCGTTGCAGAACGGCGACAGCAGCATCGGCACGCCGCACGCGAGCGACTCCATCACCGAATTCGCGCCGCCGTGGCTGACGAACGCGTGCGTGCGCCGCAGCAGCGCCAGTTGCGGCGCGTAACGTACCGCGATCACGCGTGCGTCACCGGCCGGCAGCAGATCCGAATCGACCAGTTCACCCACCGACAGCACCAGTTGCGCGGACGTCGCGCGCGTCGCGTCGATCACCTTCGCGAACAGGTCCGGATGGTAGTAAAGCTGGCTGCCGAGCGACATGTAGACGAGCGGCCGATCCGCGTCGAGGCGCTCCCACGGGAACGCCGTCTCGTCGCCGCGCGGGCCCGACGGCATCGCAGGGCCGACCAGTTCGACACCCGCGGGCGGCGCACCGACCAGCGCGTCGGTCGCGAACGCGAGCGTCAGGTGCGGCGACAGCACGTCGCAACCGCGGAAGCGTGCGTCGAGGCCGTAGCGCGCGAACAGGCGCGTGCGTTCCGGTGCGAGCCATCGCACCGTGCGCAGCAGCTCCGAATCGAGATCGTCCGGCAGCACCGGATTCAGCGAATTCGACATCGACACCCACGGCAGCCCTTCCAGCTCCGCGGCAATCGCCGCCGCATAGAGCAGCGGATCGATCACGACCACGTCAGGCTGCCATTCGCGCAGCACCGCGCGGATGCCGTCCACCTGCGCGGGCGCGAGGTCGATCAGCAGCGTGCGGATCCAGTGCCGCAGCCAGTCGGCGTCGCGAATGTTCGCGGCGAAGCTTGCGCCGCGCGACAGGTCGTGGCGCGCGGGCGTCTCGCGCGGCCCGACGAACGCGAAACCGCCGGCGCCGTCGAGCTGGTCGCTGATGTCGGCCGGCGCATAGAACGCGACGTCGCAACCGGCGGCGCGCAGATGCTGGGCCGGGCCGATGCACGGATTGACGTGGCCCTTCTCGGGCACCACGCAGAACAGGATGCGTTTCATGAACGGCTCAGGTGGGGCGATGCACGGCATCGGGATGAAGGCGATCGAGATGATCGAGGATCAGGGTCAGCGTCGTCCACAGCACGCGTTCGGTATCCGTCTGCAAAGCGGGCGCGGCCACGCCGAGCGTGTCGGCCAGCGCATGCGTGCGGTCGCGATCGAGCAGCGTCGCGAGATCCATCGCCGGCGCGAGCCGCCCGCGCTTGGGACCGTGCACGAGGCGGTCCGGCAGGTTCAGGCGCGCCCCGAGATCGCGCAGGCACTGCTTGTTCGGATCGGGCGCGATGCTCGTCAGATGCGCGACGACGGCGGCATCGACGAACGGCGGATGCAGATCCACCGACGCGGCGTCGAACAATGCGTGACACAGCGGCAGATAGTTGGCCGACCGGTCGCGGCGCAATACCTGATCCGCACCGTCGCCGGTTATCGCGACCTCGACGCCGTCCGCCGCCATCGCCTCGGCCAGCAGCAGCTTCGCGACCGGATGCAGGTTGAACATCGGCTCCTCGACCGCATGGGTCGTTCTCGGCAGCGCCGCGATGAAATCGGCCTCGGTCGCGCGCACGATCTTCACGTTCGCCTGCATCTGCGTGGCGAATTCGAGCGCCGCGTCGCGTTCGCAGTAATCGGGCATGTCGGTCACGAGGATGTAGGCCGTCACGTGCCGCAATGCGCCGAGCTCGCGCAGCAACGCGAGCAGCAGCGCCGAATCGAGCCCGCCGCTCAGCGCCAGCGCGACCCGTTTGCCGCTGTCGAGCGCGCGCTGCAGCGACGCGCGCAGCGCGGTGCCCAGATCGGCGGGCTGCGGCCGCCCGGGCGCCGGCTGCACCGTCAGCCCCTGCGGCGATCGGATCAGTGCATGGCCGGGCGGCACCGCGAGCACGTCGCGCAGCACGGTGCGGCCGACGAGGCGCTCGCCGCTCAGGTAGCCCGCGATGGCGGCCGCGTCCGGCGCGCCGGCCGGTTGCCCCGACGCCCGCAATACGGCGCGGATACCCGACGCCGACACGCCGCTGCGCGGATGGTAGTGCAGACGATCGAAACCGAACGGGTCGCGCGTGCCGACGATCATGGATAACGAGCCTTCAAGGTGTCCACTTCAATGCGTTTGAGGATGCGATGCGGCGCCACCGGCGCGCTGCCGCCCTGACAATGCAGGCACGCTTCGAGCGGCGCCTCGCGTTGCAGATAGGCGAGCATCGCGTCGAGCATGCCCGCATCGTCGCGCAACGGCAGGCCATCGGCCTGAAAATCCTTCTCGCCCTGGTACAGCGTATGGAAATGCGCGGGGCGCGTGCACGTGTAGAACATGCCGTCGCGAATCATATGGCAGCGCTCGCGAATCCAGCAATCGTGGTAAAGGCGTCGGGCTTCGTCGCGATCCGTGCCCGGCTGGGCGCGGTTCATCGTCGTGAACACGTCCTGCACCTTCCAGTTCAGGCGCACGTCGAAGCGCGCGGCCTGGCGCTCGACATGCGCGACCAGGTCGGCGGAAAGCGCGGGCTTCGGATAGCGCGAGATCGTCAGCGCATCCACCGCTTGCCAGAACGCGTCGGGCATCTCGCCGAGTTTCAGGCCGTTGGTCGTGACCGAGATCACGGGCGCGATGCCGGTCGCGCGTACGCGCTCGATCATTTCGACGAGCGCCGGATGCAGCAACGGCTCGCCGCCGACCAGCTTGAACATGCGCGGGCGCAACACCTTCGCGGCCTTGCGCAGATCGGCTTCGATCGATGCGGGGCTCGCGTACCACTCGGGCAACAGCGGCGACAGCGAGCAGCATTCCGCGCAGGTCAGGTTGCAGTGATCGACGATATGCGCTTCCAGCGAGCGCGTCTGCACGCGCCCGTCCTCGACGCGGTAATCGCGATCCAGCGGCGGCGGAAACACGTGTTGCCGCTCGCCGGAGCGCGGCGGATTCGGGATCTGGTTCGGATTCGCACTCACATCAGCTTCCTGCTTCCACGCAACGGGAAAAGAAATCGATCAGATGGCCACGCGCGTCCACCATCGCGGACGCCATCGTCACCGCGCCGTTCAGGTGCGACGCGAAGCACGACGGATCGTGAAGCCAGCCTTGCACGATCCACAGCTTGAGCGCGTGCTGCACGCACGCGGCATCGACCGCCCACGCGATGTGCGCGGGGTTCACCGGCCGCACCCGCTGGTAAGCACGCACGAATGCTTGCGCGAGGTGCGGCGCTTCCAGCGGCAAATGATTCAGGCAGCGCACCAGCTCGTATTCTCGAGGCGCGCCGATCGACGCTTCCCAGTCGACGATCAGCGGCGGCAGCGTGCCCATGAACAGATAGTTGAACTGGTTGTAATCGTTGTGGATCGGGTGCTGCGGATCGTCGGCCGGAAACGCTTCGATGCTGCCCGGATAGTAGCGGTCGAGCATGCGCAGCGCGAGATCGACGTAGCGGCGCAGGTTCGTCGCGTCGGCGGCGTTCGCATCGGCTCGATCGAGTGCATCCAGCAGGTTCCGGCGTACCGCATCCGCGTCGATCGACGTCAGTCGCGCACGGATCGTATCGAGCGACGGCAGATGCAGTCGTTCGAGGCTCACGTGCAACGCGGCCAGACTCGCGCCGAGCGCATCCCATTCGGCTGGCGAGAACGTATCGTAGGTCTTGAATTGCCCGGCTTCCCAGCGCGTCAGCATCGCGTGCGCATGTTGCCCTGACCACAGCGATGCGCCGGACGTCGTGCGCTCGAGCGTCTGCACATGAAAACGGAGGTCGTCATGCGTTTCCAGATGCGCGAGCACGGCGGTTTCCTTGACTGCGCGCGCATGGTGTTCGAGCGCATAGAGTTTCACTGCCACGCCCGCGCCGCCGCTGGTCGGCAGATGCCACACCCGTTCGCTCACTTGCGTCGGCGGCCCGCCGCGACCGAGGTCGTACGCGCCGCGAATCTCGTCGAAGGTGACGGCGAGCGAATCCATTCAGATGTGCTCGGCCGGCCCGTGCCGATACGGATGGCCCGTCAGAAACGTGTTGTGTCCGACGTAGCGCAGCTTGTACATCGCCGGCCGGAACAACACCGACGGATCGTTGTTCGCGATGCCGAGCAGCGGGTACAGGTCGTGTCGCACGAAGAATGCGTTGTTGCCCATGTCGTCGCAACAGACGAGTTCATAGCCTTTATCGCGGCCGAGATGCACGAGCGATTCGAGGCTCGCGCCGTAATAGGTCGAGCCGTCCCATTCGTGGTCCGGATTGAAGCACATGACCCACCGCTCGGGCGGCGTGTAGTACGGGTTGTATTCGATCACGACGATGCGCGGCTCAAACGCTTGCAGCCCACGCCACACCCAGTAATCGTTGCCGTCGATGTCGATCGACAGCAGGTCGAAGTCGGCCGGTACGTTCGCGTCGGTGAGCAGTCGGTCGACCGTGTCGGGCTGGACGCGATCGTGATGCAGGCGGACGCGCTCCACGCCCGCGTAGTGGGCGGTGAGCTTGCCGAACCGGTATGCGCTGCCTTCCACGAGTACGCCGGCCCAATCGTGTTCACGCAGCAACCGCGCCGTGTTGCTGTTGCGCAGGCCGTCGCTCGCGCCGATATCGACGCAGAAGCGGTTGGTGGGCACGATCCGCTCCATCAGGCGCGACAGGATGGCCTCCTCGGTGCCCTGCGCGTACAGGCTGGGCGCAAGGCCGGACAGGTCGAGCGGTCGAGGATGGTCCTGCATCGAGGGCGGCTCCGGGGTGAAATGGGGAATGATGGGGCGTTGGGTGGGTAATTTACCTGAAGTCGATTACGCGGAGGAAACTCGGATGCGCGATGCGGTCGCGTTTTACCGCAGTGGATATGAAAAAGCCCGCATCGACATTACTGTCGATGCGGGCTTGTAGCGGTTCTGATGATTCGCTCCGTCCGGTATGCCTACCGTGCACCCACGACCGGAGAAAACCTCAGGACACTTACTCCTGCCCCTGACTCGTCAGGAACTCCTCGTAATTCCCGCCGAAGTCGAACAGCGTGCCATCCGTCTTCACTTCGATGATCCGGTTCGCCAGCCCGCTCACGAACTCACGGTCGTGCGACACGAAAATCAGCGTGCCTTCGAACTGCTCGAGCGCGATCTGCAGCGACTCGATCGATTCCATGTCCATGTGGTTGGTCGGCTCGTCCATCAGCAGCACGTTGTGGCGGCCGAGCATCAGCTTGCCCCAGATCATGCGGCCCTTCTCGCCGCCCGACAGCACCTTCACCGACTTCTTGATGTCGTCCGACGAGAACAGCAGGCGGCCCAGCGTGCCGCGCACCATCGTTTCGTCGTCGCCGTCCTTGCGGTACTGGTCGATCCAGTCCATCAGCGTGATGTCGTTCGGGAACTCCTCGTACGTGTCCTGCGGCATGTAGCCGACGTTCGCGTTCTCCGACCACTTCACCGTGCCGTGATCGAGCGGCAGCGCGCCGAGCAGCGAGCGCAGCAGCGTCGTCTTGCCCGCGCCGTTCTCGCCGATGATCGCGATGCGCTCGCCCGGCTGCACCGACAGGTTGAAGTTCTGGAAGATCGTGCGCTCGTACTTCTTCGTGATCTCTTCGGCGACCACCGCGACGTTGTGCAGCTTCTTCTCGAACTCGAAGCGGATGAACGGGTTCTGGCGCGACGACGGCTTGAATTCCTCGATCTTGATCTTGTCGATCTGCTTCGCGCGGCTGGTGGCCTGGCGCGCCTTCGACTTGTTCGCCGAGAAGCGGCGCACGAAGTCCTGCAGTTCGGCCACGCGCTCCTTCGCACGCGCGTTCGCCGCAGCCTGGCGCTCGCGCGCCTGGGCCGACGCGAGCATGTAGTCGTCGTAGTTGCCCGGCCAGACCTTCAGCGTGCCGAAATCCATGTCGGCCATGTGCGTGCACACCGAGTTCAGGAAGTGACGATCGTGCGAGATGATGATCATCGTCGAGTTGTACTCGTTGAGCGTGTGCTCGAGCCAACGGATCGAGTTGATGTCGAGGTTGTTGGTCGGTTCGTCGAGCAGCAGCACGTCCGGCTTCGAGAACAGCGCCTGCGCGAGCAGCACGCGCAGCTTCCAGCCCGGCGCGACGTCGGCCATCGTGCCGTTGTGGAACTTCTCCTCGATGCCGATGCCGAGCAGCAGCGCGCCCGCGCGCGCTTCGGCGTCGTAGCCGCCGTATTCGGCGAACTTGCCCTCGAGCTCGGCCGCGTGCATGTAGTCGTCGTCGGTGGCTTCCGGGTTCGCGTAGATCGCGTCACGCTCGGTCATCGCGGCCCACATCTCGGTGTGGCCCATCATCACGACGTCGAGCACGCGCACGTCTTCGTACGCAAACTGGTCCTGGCGCAGCTTGCCCAGGCGGACGTTCGGCTCCAGCGCGACGTTGCCGGCGCTCGGCTCGAGGTCGCCGCCGAGGATCTTCATGAAGGTCGACTTGCCACAGCCGTTCGCGCCGATCAGACCGTAGCGGTTGCCCTCGCCGAATTTGACCGAGATATTCTCGAACAAGGGCTTCGGCCCGAATTGCATCGTGATGTTGGCAGTAGAAAGCACGGCAGGTCCCGTTAAGAGAGAAATCGACGGAAAACCGTGTATTTTAGCAGGTGTCGGAGAAACTGCCGACCGCACCGTCCCGGCGGCGTATTCCCGGCCTCAGGCCCGGCGCCGGCGGCCCGTCAATACGACGGCACGCGCTGCACCGCCGTCTCACCGGAATCCCGCATGCTCGCCAGCCAGCTTCGCGAACAACTCGTCGGCGCATGGCGCCTCGTGTCCTACGAAATCCGCCCACGCGACGGCAGCACCGTCACCTATCCGCTCGGCCGCGACGCGCGCGGCTGGATCCTGTACACGCCCGACGGCTACATGTCCGCGCAGCTGATGGCGGCCGGCCGCCCGCCCTACGCGGACGGCGACCTGCAGGGCGGCAGCGTCGAGGAGCGCGCGGCCGCGGCGCGCGGCTACATCGCGTATTCAGGCCCCTTTAATGTCGACGACGACGGCATGTTGACCCATGAAATGGACGTCAGCCTGTATCCGAACTGGATCGGTAACGTCCAGCAGCGTGTCGTCAGCCTGGACGGCAACCGGCTGCAGCTCAGCACGGCCGGACCGGTTCGGATCGACGGCCGGGAGGTCGAGCCGGTGATCGTCTGGGCACGCGCCGGCCGCTGAGCGTGCCTGGGGCGCAGCACGGCCGTCGCGCGGCCGGCCGCGGCCATGATACCGATGCCGCACCATCGCGCATGCCGCTCCCGCGGCTGCGCGTCACTTGCCGGCCTTCTTGGCCGCTTGCTGCGCCGCCTTCGCCTTCATCTGCCCGAACAGTTCGGAGCACGGCACGTCGCGGTTGTTGCTCGGCGCGATCAGCGGGATCAGCGCCGCGAACGGGTTGATCAGCCCGAGGCCGACCATCGCGCCGGCGCGCAGGGCAAGCGCGCCCGCATCGACGCCGACCTTCGGGTTCTTGAACGTGCCCTTCGCATACAACGGCGAGCGCAGCGAGAAGATCCGGAAGCCCTTCGTGTGCGGATGGATCTTCAGGTCGAGCGATTCGTCGCGCAGGTTGATCGGGCCGTCGACGTTGATGAGCGCATCGTCGGTATCGAGCGCGAACACCTTCGGGTCGAGCATGCCGTCGGTCGCCGCGAAATCGATCGCCGCGCAGTTGATGTTGACGTCGCGGTTGCCGAACAGCTTCTCGTAGACCACGTTCGCAACGTTCAACCCCGCGGCCTCCATCAGCAAGCGGCTGATCCGGCCGTTGGTGATGAGCGCCTTCACTTCGCCGGTCGACGTCGCCGCGAGCGCGGCCGGCGAATTGCCCGTTGCCGACAGCGACGCGTCGCCGTTGATTTCGCCGAGCGCCGTCTGCATCACCTTCTGCGTCGGGAACAGCTGCTTGAGCTTCAGATGCCGCGCGGCCAGCGTGAAGCGGCCCTTGAGCGGCGTGCGGCTGCCGTCGAGATGCGCGTTGGTCGCGAGCGTGCCGCCCGCGACGCCGAACTGCAGCGGCTCGAGCGACAGCACGCCGTCCTGCAGCAGGATGTGCGTGTACAGGTTGGTGATCGGCAACTGCGGGCTCTTGATCAGCTTGCGGCCGGTGAACTTCACGTCCGCGTCGATCGCGCTCCAGCGTTCGGTACGGAACGTCGCCACCGGCAGCACGCGGTCGGGCGGCTGACGCGTCGTGTCGCCGCGCTTGGCCTTGCTCGCGGCCGTATCGGCGCCGATCACCGGTGCGAGATCGGAGAACTGCAGCAGGTTCGACACGAGTTCGCCCGACAGCTTCGGACGCGGTTCGCGCTGCGCCCAGGTGAGCGTGCCGCCGAGATCGCTGCCGCCGACGCGACCGTTGAAGTTCTCGTAGCGGAAGGTGCTCGCATGCGGCTTGAAGTTGCCGATCAAGCGCCCTTCGGTCGCGTACGGCGGCGTATCGGGCAGCGTGATGCCGGTGAGCTGGTAAAGGTGCGACATCGACGTGCCCTGCAGCCACAGCCGCAAGTCGAGCGCGGCGAGATGCATCGGGTCGGTCAGCGTGCCGACGATCGCGAGCCGCGTATCGCCGGCCTTCACGTCGGCCTGCAGCGGGAACGGCCGCGACGTATCCTGGATCGCGAGCACGCCGCCGACCTTGCCGGTACCGTTGATCGGCACGTTCTTGTAGCGGCCGTCGACCTTCAGCCCGAATGCATAGGTCGGACCGGACGGTTTCGCGGGCGCCGCGGCCCCGCTCGCGCCGGACGCGGCAGTCGCCGTCGATGCGGAACGCACGGACGCGGCGGACGCACCCGACGCACCCGACGCAGCCGATGAACCCGCCGAACCGGCAGCAGCCGAAGCAACCGCACGCGCACCCGATGCCCCCGACGACGCAGCCGCGCTCGGAGCCGACGCGCTCGACGCGGCCTGCGCATCGGCCTTCGCACCCAGTTGCGCGGCGCCGTGCTTGCCGACGCGCTGCGCCGACGCCGCACGCGACGTCTGCTCCTGCTCCTTCAGCACGTCGCCGAGCGGGATCGGCTGGCCGAGCGTATCGATCGCGATGGTCAGGTCGGCCTTCGTGATCGCGTCGCGATACGTGACGGTGCCCTTCGCGAACCCGAAGCTGTCGAGCCGCACCTTCCACCGCGAAGGCTGCGACGATTGCTTGAACTGGAAGGTCCACGTATTGGTGCCGTCCGCGCGCCGCTCGAGATCGACGGCAGGATTCACGACGTCGATCGACGGGATGACGATTTCATGTGCCAGCAGCGGCAGGATCGCGAGATCGAAGTGTGCGGCATCGAGCGTGACGAACTTGGGCGCCTTCGCCCAGTCGGGATTGCCGATCTCGAGCTGGGTGGCCGAGAAGCTCGGCCAGGGCACCCATGCGCGCCAGCCGGTCTCGCCATCGGGGCGACGCCAGCCGACCTTGAGGTCGCCGTTGATCGCGAACGGGCGGCCGAGTGCGGCACTCACCTGTTCGTTGACCCACGGTTTCGCCCGGTTCCAGTCGAACGTGAAGAGAAAGACGCCGGCCGCCGCGATGAGCACCGCGACGATACCGACGATCCATGCAGCCGATTTGCCGATGGCTCGGGTTAGCGTCATGGCGGTTCCGTTGTTGTTCTGAAGCGTTGCCGCACGATGCCGGGCCGCTTGCGTGGACGAACGGCGCACGACAACTGCGGCTTTTCAATCGGTATTATGACGCACGACGTGGCGGCCTTTCGGCGCCATTAACGCTTTTTTTCATTTGTGACATGACCTCCCCCACCGGCCTCATCGATGCGCGGCACATCACGCGGCGCGACGCCAGCAGCGGCAAGACCTTGCTGGCCCCGACCGATTTCAGTCTCGCCGCGGGATCGCGAATTGCTATCACGGGACCGTCCGGGTCGGGCAAGAGCGTGCTGCTGCGCGCGCTCGCGCTGCTCGATCCGCTCGATGGCGGCCAGCTCCTGTGGCGTGGCCGCCGGATCCGGCGCGGTGCGATTCCGCGCTACCGGCGCAGCGTCGCCTATGTCCGCCAGCGCCCCGCGCAGATGGACGGCACCGTCGAGTCGCAATTGCGCTATCCGTATTCGCTCGCGATCTATCGCGACGTCGCGTTCGATCGCGCGCGCGTCGAAGCGCTCGCCGCGCAGGCCGGTCGCGGCGCCGACTTTCTCGACAAACGCGCGAGCGACCTGTCCGGCGGCGAAGCGCAGATTACCGCGCTGCTGCGCGTGCTGCAGCTCGATCCCGACGTGCTGCTGCTCGACGAGCCGACCTCCGCGCTCGACCCCGAGTCGGCACGCGCGATCGAAGCGCTCGTCGGCGCGTGGTTCGACGCGGCGCCCGATGCACGGGCCTACATGTGGATCTCGCACGATCCCGCGCAGGCCGCGCGGATCGGCACGATGCAGCTCGTGATGCAGGCCGGCGTGCTGCACGCGGCCAACCCGACGGAGGCTGCGCAATGAGCCCGGCACTGCAGGACCTGAGCCTCGTCGACGTCGGCATCGCGGCCGCGCTCGTCGCGGTCAACGGCGCGATCTCGGCGGCGCTGTCGCTCGGCCTCGGTCGCAAGCTCGCGCTCGCGGCCGTGCGCACCGTCGTGCAGTTGCTCGCGATCGGCTACGTGCTCGGCTGGGTGTTCGGCCATCCGCACTGGTACGTCGTGCTGCCGCTCACCGCGCTGATGACGCTGATCGCCGGTTTCGCCGGTGCGGGGCGCGGCAAGCGCACGTACCGCGGCCAGCGCCTCGACAGCATCGCATCGATCTGGTTCAGCAGCTGGTTCGTCGCGGCGGTCGGGCTGTTCGTCGTGATCCGCATCCATCCGTGGTTCGCGCCGCAATACGCGATCCCGATCCTCGGGATGATCCTCGGCAATACGCTGACGGGCGTATCGCTCGGCGTCGAGCGAATGATGGAAGAGCTCACCGCGCGCCGCGATCGCGTCGAAACCGCGCTCGCGCTCGGTGCGACGCGCTGGGAAGCCGCGCAGGACGCCGCGCGCCAGGCCGTGCGCGCGGGCATGCTGCCGACGCTGAACCAGATGGCGGTGGTCGGCGTCGTGAGCCTGCCGGGGATGATGACGGGCCAGGTGCTGGCCGGCCAGTCGCCGCTGCAGGCCGTGCGCTACCAGATCGTGATCATGTTCCTGATCGCCGCGGCGTCCGCGCTCGGCACGGTCGGCGCGGTGCTGATGACCTATCGCCGGCTGTTCTCGGCCGATCACCGCTTTCTCGCATCGCGACTCGAAGAGCGCACGCATTGACGCGTCGCTGCAGCGCGCGAGGCGCGGCCAGCGCGGTCAATGCGCGCTGCGTCGCTTGCCGATCGCCTGCCGGAGTGCGGCCGAGATATCCGCATCGGGCGCGAGCCCGTCGACCGAAGCGATCAGTCGCACCGCGCGCGACGTCGTCACATACGCCTGCGCGCCGACATAGCCGCCGCTGCCGGCCGAGCGCGTGGTCACGACGAGCGCCTGCGGCGCGCGGGCGCCGAGGTCGGCCGTGTACGCATCGACGATCGTGCCGTCGCGCGCATGCAGCGTGCCCGTCACGTAATCGTCGGTATCGAAGCCCGGGGCGGCATGCGCGGTCGAATACACGCGCACCGCGTAGCTGCCGGTCGAGCACGGTTCGAGTGCGCCGCTCGATATCACCGCCACCTGCTGCCGCGACGGCAGCTCGACCTTCTTCACGAAACCGCATTCGTCGGCCGCGTGAGCGTGCGCGACAACGAACGCAATGGCAGACAGCAGCGCGTGCATTCGAAGTTTCATCGGGAAATAGTGACCGGAAGGAGAGGATGCGGGCGAGCATAACGTGACATCCACATGACGTCACGCCTCGCCATTGCACGATCGCGGCACCGTTCCGCGAAGCAGGCGGCCAAACGCATGGCGACGACGGCACGACCCGCTCGCGTGCGGCCCTGCTCGCTCCGCCATCGAACCGGTTGCGCGCGCACCGACAGAAATGCCGGCCCGCGCGTGCCCGCTCAATGCTTGATCGACACCGTCACCTTGGTACCGTCGCTCATCGTCACGGACTTCGACCCGCCGTTGGTCGAGATCGACACCCACTTCACCTGGCTCACCGACACGACATCGGGGCACTGCAGCGACTTGCCGCCGGCCGTCACGCTGCGCGTGCCCTTCGGCGCGGCCGCCTGGAAGCTCAACTGCACGTTGGCGACGCCCTTCGCATCGACCGACGGCGCGAGCCGCACCTGGGTCTGCCGCACCATCGCGCCGTTCGCGTCGCGCGGCAGGTTGTCGGCGTTCGGGCAGCCGTCCGGCATCGCGACCGCGCCGCTCGGCGGCACCGACTTCCAGTTGAAGTCGTCCGTCTCGCCCGAACGGATCTTGCGGGTCTCCTGCGTATTGCCGAAGGTCTTCGAGTCGACCTTGACGGTGTATTCGAGCTGTCCCGTACCGCCGCCCTTCAGGCTGCCCTTGACCGGCGGCGCCGCGAATACGCTCGCGCTGACGCACGCCGCCGCGAACACGACCGACCACGATGCGGCGACTGACAAGCTGCGTTGGCTCATGCTGACCTCCTTGTAATGCGGCGGCACGCGCGTGCCGCGCGGTTTTCGATGCATGATGCGTTGCCAGTCTACCGCCAAGCGCGTTGCAATGCGCCGCAAACGCATCGGGTGTTACCCCGCTTGCGTTCGCGGCGCCGCAACCTTACGCGCGCTGCCGCTCAGAAGCCGCTCAGCACGAGCTTGCCGATCGCGCGTCCGGCCTCGAGCATCCGGTGCGCGCGCCGCACGTTCTCGGCATTGATCGTGCCGAGCTGTTCGCCGAGCGTCGTACGCAGCGTGCCGCCATCGACGAGCCGCGCGACTTCGCCGAGGATCCGGTGCTGCTCGATCATGTCCGGCGTCTCGAACATCGCCCGCGTGAACATGAATTCCCAGTGAAACGCGGCGCTCTTCGCCTTCAGCAATTCGACCGGCACGGGCTTCCCGTTCTCGACGATCGTGCAGATGCCGCCCTGCGGCCGAATGACTTCCGCCGCGGCCGGGAAATGATGGTCGGTATCGTTGAAGATCAGCACGTAGTCGACGCTCGGATGGCCGGCCTCGCGCAACTGCGCCGGCAGGTCGCCGAAATGGTCGACCACCGCATCCGCACCGAGCGAGCGCACCCAGTCGGCCGACGCCGGCCGCGACGCGGTCGCGATCACGTGCAGCTTGCCGAGCGTCTTCGCGAGCTGGATCGCGATCGAGCCCACGCCGCCCGCGCCGCCGATGATCAGCACCGACTTGCCGGCGTCCGCGCCCTGCGGCGACACGCGCAACCGGTCGAACAGCGCTTCCCACGCGGTGAGCGCGGTGAGCGGCAGCGCGGCCGCCGCCGCGAAATCGAGCGTGCGCGGCTTCAGCGCGGCGATCCGTTCGTCGACCGCGTGGAATTCGCTGTTCGCGCCGGGCCGCGTGATGCTGCCCGCGTAGAACACTTCGTCGCCGGGCCGGAACAGCGTGACGTCGGCGCCGACCGCGACGACCGTGCCGGCCGCGTCCCAGCCGAGCACGCGCGGCGTCTCCTCGACCTGCGGCTTCGGCGCCCGCACCTTGGTGTCGACCGGGTTCACGGAAATCGCCTCGACCTTCACGAGCAGATCGCGCGGGCCCGGCACGGGTTGTGGCAGTTCGACGTCGAGCAACGCTTGCGGGTCGTCGATCGGCAGATAACGGGTGAGTCCAACGGCTTTCATCTCGATACTCCTTTCAGGGAATCCGGCAGGCTGCGGCGCAACCTCCATGCGTGCCATCGTAGGCAACCCGATCCTTCGAGAAAACCGCTATATTTCCTGAAACATTTTCAGGAATTTCAGAATAATGACGTCCGATCCGATTCCAGCGCCCGACAAGCCGCTCGACCTGCTCGATGTCGCGCTGTTCGTCCGCGCGGCGCTGCTGTCGAACGTCAGCGCGGCCGGGCGCGAATTCGGCGTGTCGGCCGCCGTTGCCAGCGCACGCATCGCGCAGCTCGAACGCCAGCTCGGCGCCCGGCTGCTGCACCGCACCACGCGCCGCATCAGCCTCACGCAGGACGGCGAAGTCTTCATGGCGCGCGCCGACGCGCTGCTGGCGGCCGCCGACGCCGCACGCGCGTCGGTGGGCCGCGGCCGCAGCGAGCCGTACGGGCGCTTGAAGGTGTCGATGTCGTCGTCGTTCGGCCGCCAGCACGTCGCGCCGGTGATTCCGGCGTTCCTGCGCCGCTACCCGTCCGTGTCGCTCGATCTGCGGCTGTCCGACGAGATCGTCGACCTGGTCGACGACGGCTACGACGTCGCGATCCGCCTCGGCGCGCTGAAGGATTCGACGCTCGTCGCGCGCAAGCTCGCCACGAACCGCCGCGTGCTGTGCTGCTCGCCCGCCTATCTCGCCGAACGCGGCACGCCGCGCCATCCGGCCGACCTGACGCAGCACGAGTGCGTGATCCTCGGCGACCAGCGCGACTGGTCGTTCGCGACGCCGCAGGGGCCGCTCACGGTGCGGGTCGGCGGCCGGCTGGTGGCGAGCAACGGCGAGGCGATCCGTGAAGCGCTCGTCGACGGCTTCGGGATCGCGATCAAGTCGACCTGGGACGTCGGCCCGCTGCTCGCGAGCGGCGCGCTCGTCAGCGTGCTCGACGACTATCCGTTCGCGGAAGACGTCGCGATCTGGGCCGTCTATCCGAGCCGCGCGCACGTGCCGCTGAAAACGCTCGCGTTCATCGCGTTCCTGGCCGAGCATTTCGGCGATCCGCCGTACTGGGATCGCGCGAACGGGTGACCCCGCTGCCGCGCACGGTTTCGTGCCGGCCCCGGCCGCCATGCGCGGCCAACCGGCTACAATGGCGCGTTCGCGACGCAATGGCCCGCCGCCGCACCGGGCCCGCGCTCGCAGGCGGCCGCCCGTGGGCCGCGCACGTCATTCATTCGTCTCCCAACCACTCGTCATGACCCACAATCTCGTCATCCAGAGTCTTGCGCCGCTGTCGGACGCCCATCACAAACCGCTGCTCGCGCTGTCGCGCGGCACCCGCATCGTGCAGACCGACGATCACGCGCTGCGCATCGAAAACGCGAGCCCGGCGCAGCGCCTCGACATCGACGCGTACTGCGGCACGCATGCGCTCGACTTCGGCTTCGTCGAGGCCGGCCGCACGCTCGGCGATTTCGGGCTCGCCGTGATGGACATGGATTCGACGCTGATCACGATCGAATGCATCGACGAAATCGCCGATTTCTGCGGGCTGAAAACGCAGGTCGCGGAGATCACCGAAGCGTCGATGCGCGGCGAGATCCGCGACTTCAACGAAAGCCTCACGCGCCGCGTCGCGCTGCTGGCCGGACTCGACGCGCACGCGCTCGAGCGCGTGTACGAAGAACGGCTGCAACTGTCGCCGGGCGCCGAGACGATGCTGGCCGGCGTGAAGGCCGCCGGCATGAAGACGCTGCTCGTGTCGGGCGGCTTCACGTTCTTCACCGAGCGGCTGAAGGCCCGCCTCGGCCTCGACTACGCACATGCGAACACGCTCGAGATCGTCGACGGCAAGCTCACCGGCAAGGTGCTCGGCGAGATCGTCAACGCCGACGTGAAAGCCCGCCTGCTGCGCGAGACGTGCGCGTCGCTCGGCCTCGAACCGCACCGCGCGATCGCGATGGGCGACGGCTCGAACGACCTGAAGATGATGGCCGAAGCCGGGCTGTCGGTCGCGTTCCACGCGAAGCCCGTCGTGCGCGATGCGGCGACGGTCGCGTTCGACCATGTCGGCCTCGACGGGCTGCTGCGACTGTTCTGATTTCGCGGCACCGTCAATGAAAAACGCCGGCGCGACAGAGCATCGCGCCGGCGTTTCGTTTTTGTGCCGGACGTGGCCGCCCTGCGATCAACCCAGTGCGGCCTGCATCGCACGCTCGATGTCCGCGCGCAGATCGCCTTCGTCTTCCAGACCGACGTAGAAACGCACCAGCGTGCCGCGATGCGGCCAGTCCGGACGCATCGACGCGACGTCGTAAGGCATCGCGAGGCTGCACGCGCCGCCCCAGCTCCAGCCGATCGCGAACAGCTCGAGCGACTCGACGAAACGGTCGACCTGCTCCGCGCTGTAGCGTTCGTCGAACACCACCGAGAACAGCCCGCCCGCGCCCGTGAAATCGCGCATGAACGACGCGTGCCCCGGGCAGTCGGCGATCTGCGGATGCAGCACCGTCGCAATCTCCGGCCGCGCCTTCAGCCATTGCGCGAGCGCGAGCGCGCTCTTGCTGTGCGCGTCGAAGCGCACCTGCATGCTCGGCAGGCTGCGCAGCACGAGCGAGCAATCGTCGACCGACACGCCGATCCCGCAGCGCATCCGTGCGAGCTTCAGCTTCGCATGCAGCTCCGCGTTCGCGGTGATCGTCGCCCCCATCAGCACGTCGCTGCCGCCCGACTGGTACTTGGTCAGCGCCTGCACCGAAATGTCCACGCCGTGCTCGAACGGCTTGAACGCGAGGCCCGCCGAAAAGGTGTTGTCGATCGCGGTGACGATGCCGCGCGCCTGCGCGGCCGCCGTGATCGCCTGCACGTCGGGCACTTCCATCGTCACCGAGCCGGGCGCCTCGATCCAGATCAGCCGCGTGTTCGGCTGGATCAGCTCGGCAATGCCGGCGCCGATCAGCGGATCGTAGAAGCGCGCGGTGATGCCGAAGTCCTTCGCGAGCCAGTTGCCGAAATCGGCGTTCGGGCCGTACACGTTATGCGGAATCAGCACGTCGTCGCCCGCTTTCACGATCCCGAAGTAGACGTTCATGATCGCCGCGAGGCCCGACGGCTGCAGCAGCGCGTGCGTGCCGCCCTCGATCTCGGCGAGCCGCTGCGCGAGCGCGAGCGACGTCGGCGTCGCGTGCAGCCCGTAGCGCCACTGGTTGTCGTTGTGCCAGACCAGCGCGCGCATCGTCGCGAGATCGGGGAACACGACCGTCGACGCGCGCGCAACCGGCGGCACGAACGAACGGAAGCCTTCCGGAATGACGTCGTCGGGTTGAACGATGCGGGTTTGCAGCGCGCGCTTGGGAGTGGATGCAGTCATGACGGGGAGCCGGGCACGAGGCCGTTCGGTTGCGGAATATGTCGTTAGAGTAGCCAAAATCGGCGCGCTTGGCCCGGTACAATGCGCGCCGCGCACACCGAGCCAGCGCGTGCTCAGTCGTCGGTACGCAGGTTGACGACGCCGCCTACCGTCTCGATTTCGTGCACGCGACCGTCGCGCACCTGCAGCGCCGCGCGCTTGCCCGGCGCCAGGCGCAGCACGACCGGCTGCGGGTCCGATTCGTCCGAGTTCATCCGGTCGGCCTTCAGGTCGCCCGTCGCGTCGAAGCGGCCGATCCACACGCCGGTGATGTTGGTGCCGTCGTTCGATTCCTCGATCTCCAGCGTATCGCCGTCGCGGTCGCCCGCGAGCAGCACGACCTCGCCCGTGTCGGCGAACTGATATTCGCCGTGCACGCCTTCCTCGTCCGTCTTCGGGCCGAGATGCACGACGATCGGCCGGTCGCCGAGCGTGCCTTCATAGCGCGGCAGGCGGGCGAACTCGGGATTCGGTTTCAGCGGCCGCGCCGGCGCCGGTTCATCCTGCTGCACGCCCGGCGCGACTGCCTGCGCGGCGACGCTCCCCGGCATCGCGATACCTGCGACCAGCGCGCCGGCGACGAGCGCCCGTTGCCATTCCCAATATCGACCCACGTTGTGTTGCTCCTTGCTTCAGATTCGCCCGACATCGCGGACGGCACCGGGTCGAGACCCGGTTCCTGCGTGACCGCGCAAGCCTGCGCGGCGAATGCGCCGGCCTGCGCGTGTCGCGTCAGCCCTGCATCAGGCGTTCCACCGCATCGCGACGCGGAATCGGCGCGACCGCGCCGTAACCGGTCGTCGACAGCGCCGCCGCCGCGTTCGCATAACGCGCGGCCGCGAACGGATCGTCGCCCGCGACGATCCGCGCGACGAATGCGCCGCCGAAGCAGTCGCCCGCACCGGTCGCGTCGACGGCCTCGACCGCGAAGCCCGGCACGACGCGCCGCTCGTTCGGCGTCGCGACATACGCGCCTTCCTTGCCGAGTTTCAGCGCGACGACCTGCGGCCCGTGTTCGAGCATCGCGTCGACGATCGCGTCGCGATCGTTCGCGCCCGTGAGCGCCGTGACGTCGTCCCAACTCGGCAGGCAGATGTCGGTCTGGCGCAGCGCCTCGCGCATCACCGCGCGAGCGCGCGGCAGCGGCCACAGCTTCAGGCGCAGGTTCGTGTCGAAGCTGACCTTCGCGCCGTGGCGACGCGCATGGTCGATCGCCGCGAACGCCGCATCGCACGCGGCCGTGCTGATCGCAAGACTGATCCCCGACAGGTGCACGGCCTTCGCGGCCGCCAGCGCGTCGAGCGGCAAGTCGCCTGTCGCATAGCGGCTCGCAGCCGACCCCGCGCGCAGATAGTCGAACTGATGGCCGTCGGCGCCGTGCGTGACGAAATACACGCCGGTCGGCGCCGCGCGGTCGATTCGCACGTACGTCGTGTCGACCTGCTCCGACGCCCACATGTCGGCGAGCAGGCGGCCGAACGGATCGTCGCCGATCGCCGACACGAAGCCCGTCGATGCGCCCTGGCGCGCCGCCGCGATGCAGAAGTTCGACGTGTCGCCGCCGAAGCCCTGCAGGAATTCAGGGCGTCCCGGCTGCGACTGGTTGAATTCGATCATCGCCTCGCCGAGCGCGAGGATCTCCGGAAATACCGCGGCCATCGCTTACACCTCGCCCCACAGATCGTGGCCGTCGGCGCCCGTGATCTTCACGGACACGAAATCGCCGACCTTGTAGCGCTTCGATGCCTTCGCCGCCGGTTCGACGTAGACGACACCGTCGATCTCCGGCGCATCGGCTGCCGTACGGCCGATGCCGCCTTCCTCGCCGACTTCGTCGATCAGCACCTTGAGCGTCTTGCCGACCTTGCGCTGCATGCGGTTCGCCGACACTTCCTCGGCGACTTCCATGAAGCGTGCACGGCGTTCCTCGCGAACCTCGTCCGGCAGCGCGCCGTCCAGGTCGTTCGCGGTCGCGCCTTCGACCGGCGAATACGCGAAACAGCCGACGCGATCGAGTTCCGCTTCGCGGACGAAGTCGAGCAGCGTTTCGAACTGCTCTTCCGTCTCGCCGGGGAAACCCGCGATGAACGTGCTGCGGATCGTCAGGTCCGGGCAGATCTCGCGCCATTTCTGCACGCGCTCGAGCACCTTCTCCGCGTTCGCGGGACGCTTCATGCGCTTCAGCACTTCGGGGTGCGCGTGCTGGAACGGCACGTCGAGATACGGCAGTACGTGGCCCTTGAACGGACCTTCCGCCATCAGCGGAATCACTTCGTCGACGCTCGGATACGGATACACGTAGTGCAGACGCACCCACGCACCGTACTGCGCGGCGAGTTCGCCGAGCGCGGCGACCAGGTCGGTCATGCGCGTCTTGATCGGCTTGCCGTTCCAGAAGCCCGTGCGGTACTTCACGTCGACGCCGTACGCGCTCGTGTCCTGCGAGATCACGAGCAGTTCCTTCACGCCCGACTTGAACAGGTTCTCGGCTTCCAGCATCACTTCGGCGACCGGGCGCGACACGAGGTCGCCGCGCATCGACGGGATGATGCAGAACGTGCAACGGTGATTGCAGCCTTCGGAGATCTTCAGGTATGCGTAGTGACGCGGCGTGAGCTTGATGCCGGCCGCAGGGACGAGGTCGACGAACGGATCGTGCGGCTTCGGCAGGTGCGAATGCACGGCCTGCATCACTTCGCCCACCGCGTGCGGGCCGGTGACCGCGAGCACCTTCGGGTGGACTTCCTCGATCAGGTTCGAGCCGCTCGCGCTCGACTTCGCGCCGAGGCAGCCGGTGACGATCACCTTGCCGTTCTCGGTCAGCGCCTCGCCGATCGCGTCGAGGCTTTCCTGCACGGCTTCGTCGATGAAGCCGCAGGTGTTCACGACGACGAGGTCGGCGCCGTCGTAGGTGCCGGAGATTTCATAACCTTCGGCGCGCAGTTGCGTGATGATTTGTTCGGAATCGACGAGCGCTTTCGGGCACCCGAGGGATACCATACCTATACGCGGCGCCGGGGAATGAGCCGGTGATTTCTGTTGAGACATCTGGAGTGTGGGGCGTGGCAGCAAAAGCGAGAGTTTACAGCTATTTACGGTTCAGCGACCCAAAACAAGCGGCCGGAGGCAGCGTCGATCGGCAGCTCGAGTACGCCGCCCGCTGGGCGGCCGACAACGAGATGGAGCTTGATGCGTCCCTATCACTTCGGGACGAAGGGCTGTCGGCGTACCACCAGCGCCACGTGCGGCAAGGCGCGCTCGGCGTATTCCTACGTGCTGTCGAAGACGGCCAGGTGCCGGCCGGCTCGGTGCTGATCGTTGAGGGTCTTGATCGCTTGAGCCGCGCCGAACCGCTGCAGGCGCAGGCGCAGCTCGCTCAGATCGTGAACGCCGGCATCACCGTTGTGACGGCCAGCGATGGCCGCGAGTACAACCGCGAGCGCCTCAAGGCGCAGCCGATGGACCTCGTATACAGCCTGCTGGTCATGATCCGGGCACACGAGGAATCCGACACGAAGAGCAAGCGCGTGAAGGCCGCGATCCGCCGGCAGTGCCAGGGCTGGATCGCGGGCACCTGGCGGGCGCCGATCCGCGTCGGAAAGGATCCGCATTGGGTGCGGGAAACGGAAGCTGGAGGGTTCGAACTAGCCGACGACCGAGCGGCCGCTGTTCGCGTCGTCATCGAAATGTTCAAGCAGGGTCACGGCGCAGTCAGGATCGTGCGGGAGCTCGCCGACCGCGGGCTCAAGATAACGGACAGCGGCCGCGCGGCGTCGAGCCATATCTACCGGCTGCTGGCAAACCGGATGCTGATCGGCGAGAAGTCCGTCGAGCTGGATGGGGAAACGTTTCGGCTTGAGGGTTACTACCCGGCCCTGCTGACGCCGGCCGAATTCGCGGACCTGCGATACCTGGCCGAGCAGCGCGGCCGGCGCAAGGGCAAGGGAGAAATCCCTGGGGTCGTAACGGGACTTGGCATCACCTACTGCGGCTACTGCGGCGCCGCGATCGTCGCGCAGAACATCATGGGCCGCCGGCGGGCCGCCGACGGACGCCCATACCCCGGCCACCGCCGGCTGCACTGCGTCACGTACAGCCAGAGCGCCGGGTGCAAGGTCAGCGGAAGTTGCAGCGTCGTACCGGTCGAACGCGCCCTGATGCTGTATTGCTCAGACCAGATAAATCTGACGCGACTATTAGAGGGCGATACTGGAACCGCGTCGATGGCCGCGCGACTGGCGAGCGCGCGGCAACGCGTTGCCGAGCTCGAGGCACAAGTCCAGCGCGTCACTGACGCGCTACTGCTTGACGACGGCGAGGCACCGGCCGCCGTGTTGCGCCGCGTTCGCGAGCTCGAGAGTCAGCTCGCGAACGAGCGCCGCGACGTCGATTCGTTTGAGCATCAACTCACCGCGTCCGCATCCAACGCTGTGCCGGCGGCTGCCGAAGCATGGCGCGAACTGGTGAACGGTGTTGAGCAGCTCGACTACGACGCTCGGATGTTGGCCCGCCAACTGGTTGCCGATACATTCTCAAGAATAGTCATCTACCAGTCAGGCTTTCGCCCGGACGAAAATGACGGAAGCATCGGATTACTGCTTATTGCTAAGCGTGGCTCAACAAGGATGTTGCATATCGATCGGAAGACCGGTGAATGGCGCTCAGCGGAAGAGCACGATCACACTCTGTCTTAGGAATACGCTAAACTCAGGCATCGAGACCATTCCGCCAGAGACCATTAGAAATAATGAAAGAACTATTTCATGGGTACTACGACCCAACGAGCGAAGAGCTGCAAGACCTTTGGGGCACTGCAATTTTTGTATTTGATACAAATACACTACTAAATCTTTACCGGTACTCAGACTCGACGCGGGACAATTTCTTAAATTTGATCCATAAATTAAATGAAAATGTCTCAATTCCACACCAAGTTGCAAAAGAATTTTTTGCAAACAGATTTAATGTTATATTTGAGCAAGTTAGCGCATACAAAGATCTCCACAAAGAGATAAGTGCCGCCGAAGAACAACTAAGAAAATCAGTTCAAAAGCTGAGAAGACACCCCACTTTAGATAAAGATGAGGTCCAACGAAAAGTCGATTCAGCTTTTTCCTCACTACAAGGCGAAATAAAAACTCTCGAAGAAAAACACCCAGACCTTACGCAGTTTGACAGCGTCCTGGACAAACTAACTTCGATTCTTTCCGATAAGTTGCGCGCGCCTGCGAGTGAGGCAGACCAGAAAACCAATGAGAAGTGGGCAGAAGAAAGATTTAACAAAGGCATTCCACCAGGCACTGCCGATAAAAATAAAACTGGCGACAAAAATTTGGGCGACGGCCTAATTTGGCGCGAGATTCTCGATCTTGCCAAGGAGACTTCTCGACCTATAGTGTTTGTGACAGATGACGTCAAAGATGATTGGTGGTTACGCATCAATGGAAGAACAATCGGGCCACTACCGGAGCTTCGTCAGGAATTCTATTTGATAGCCAAACAGCGCTTCCATATGTATCGGACCGAGCAGTTTATTAAATACGGTAGCGAGCACTTTCAACTTAGAGTTGCCGACGAAATATTAGATGAAGCTGCATTTGTTCGAGAGTTAACGAAAGAATCGCACACCCCGAAATTAATTGACAACGGAAACCATCACATCAACACCATCAACCTTCATGAGCACTACAGGTCGCTCATGGAAGAGCAGCAAGCAATTCAAAATGTCATAAAATCCAAAAATATCACAAAAAATCTTTCCAAAGACCTAAGATCTAGGCTATCAAATATAGAAATCGCTATAAACGAGGCCACAAGAAATTTGCGAACAGCTCAAACACAAAGAACTTCCTCAATATCGAAATGGCGCGTCAATCCAATTATTGCCCAAGAGTATTACGAAGCTGAGGACGAGCTCTATCCGCTGAGCGACGAGACACAAATCGATGTAACTGAAAGTGAACTTAACCTAATGCTCGAATCCGGATCGCCCGTTTGGATCGAACGACTCAAAGGATTTTACTCATTCATTGATTATTTTTCGTAAAGGCATAGGCGCGACTACCATTTCGTTAGCCGGATAGAGCTGCAACATGGCACGGGCCGCCTCGACGTTCGACGTCGTCAACCATTCCTCCCAGTCGTCGGGCCGAAGGATGACGACCGACCGCTTCTCGTCACCGGGCCGGTGCATGTGCTTCATAATGGGGTGGTCATCTCCGTTCACCGTGATCATCGCCATGGTGTGCTGCTCGGTGCCGTCCGGCCGCTGCAGCGTGCGCCAGATGCCGGCGACACACAACGGCCGCCAGCCGGCCAGCCCAATCCGGTATCGGATGTGCTTCCCCGTCTCCCAGTTCGGCTCGTAGATCCATTTCGCCGGAATCAGGCAGCGGCGCCCGGCGCGCCACGCCGGCCCGTACAGTGGCGACTTCCCGAGGTTGTCGTCGCGCACGTTCATCGTGCTGCGGATGATCGGCGGCTTCTTGCCCTGCTCCTTCGCCTTCTCGACGTTGGCCTTCTGGAGTGCGCGCGGCCAGAAGCCGAAGTTGGCGATCAGCGGCTTGAACTGCCCGTCTACATAGCCGACGATTGGTGCGTCATAGTCTTGATAGATTTCGGGCTTCCACGGCGTCCAGCGGTACAGGTCGCGGAAGCTGTCGATCTTGAGCTCGCTCAGGCCCGGATCCTCGCCAGGCGCGACGTAGTTCGTGCACATCGCCGTCCCCAATTTTCGATCTTGACGGCCCTATCTTACTCCGGGATACACTGTGTTTTTATACAGTGTTTCTGCCGTGATCAAGCCACAGTGGGCCTACATCTGGGAGTACGGATTCCAAGGCGAGAAGACGCGCCTGAGGACCCCGATCGAGCTCACGAAACGCGAATTTGAGTTCTGGATCGACAAGGACCCGCGGTCGGTGTTCCTCGGTACATCCGCACCGATCGAGGCGACCAGGATCGATCGCAACCGCGTTCCTCTGACGGATCCACGGTTCAAACTGCGGCCGGAGGTGCCTGAATTTGACGCGCCAACCGACGCCGAGCTGCGCGCGCTATGGCGGGAGTACACCGACCTTCAGGTGCGGTGGCTGATCCTCGAAATCCGTGCGCTACGGAAGTCGCTCGAGCGCATCGAGGATTGGTACCTCTACACCGACAAGAACGTCGCGAACAAAGGCGACCTCGCTGGCGCGCAGGGTCAGTTGTATCGGCTGATGCATCTGCTGCGCGAGGAGATGAGGCGGGCCGGGATGCGGTAATGCCTAGTGGGCGATCACGGCCGCCGGAACTTGCGCCATCGCGGATGCTGCTCGAAGAAACGGTCGTCGACGAACGCGAAAAACGGCAAAACGGATGAGTCTGTCTCCGAGATCTCACGATCAGCGATCGTGGGGCTGGCATCGATATGCACCGACGCCGACCATCCGTTGACCTCGTTGACGAAGTCATAGACCTCGAGAAACGGGATGCGAAACGAGGTGACTGGCATAAGACCCTCCTTTCGGAATGGCATCGATGCATCATCGCTCGTTTCGTCAGACGTGAAAAGCCCCGCTCGGGACCTACCGACGCACCTGTGGCATTCTGGGCGTTCGTCGGACGTGGAGATCGACATGCACACAATTGCGGAAGAATTCAGCGATTCCGACGACGACTGGTTCGGCTTCGCCTCGGCGCAAGACCGGAAGGACGGCCATTCGCTGCGGGCGTACCTGCTGCGCTACGCAGACCGCATCCCGGAACACCATGTCGTCGTGAACGTCGAACTCGTGCTACGCACGCAGCATCCGCCTCGCGGCGTCCGCCCTCCGTACCTGATCGTCACCCACTTCGATCCGGGGCACTCGACTGACTTGCCGCTCACATGGAAGCGCAACGTCGAGGAACTCAAATTCGATTCCAAGACCACGTACGTCGAATGCGGATACGACATTTTCGACTCGTTCAGCGACGTCACGATGGACCTGACCGCGCGCGGGTTCTACCTCGAGCCGATCAACTAGCCCCTACCGCTCCCGGCACCGCCGGCGGTCACGTTGGCCGCTCGACTAAGCTCATCCGCCAGTCCCCGCCGAATTCGAACATCGGGGCCTCAACCATATCGACACCCCAGAAGTTCGTGAACGGCTTGATGTCCGGCATGCAATACCAGTGCGCACGTCCGTCGGCATCCATGGCCCACCAGCGAGCGGTCTTCGGGGCCACTTTCCAGTCGATCTCAGGTTTGCCCATGACAGCCTCCGTCACCCAGACGACGGAAGTCTAGTAGATCAACGTATCGGCGTCAGCGCGTCGTAGTCGCGCTCGCACTGCTGGCCGGCGATGCGGGCACGGTCAGCGTACTCTGCCAGCTCGCCCGCGCGCTGGTCAGCGCGGCCGAGCACGTCGGCAAGCAGATCGAGGGCGTCGCCGGTTGCCGGGCCTCCGGCGGTAGCGGCGGGATGGCGGGCGGCGGCGACGAGTTGGTCGACGCGCTGCTGCAAGCTGCCAGCGGCAGCACGAGCAGCAAAAGCATCCGCAAGCGCGGCAGTGCGTTGTTGGTTCGCATCGTTTGCGATCTCCGATTGCGCCGCGGTGCGGCGTTGTTCTTCCGTGCGCGCGGCCGCGACGGCGTCGAGCTGCGCCTTCTGCGCCGCGGCGGTCGTCGTACGCACGCCGTCTGCGTGCCCCTTGAAGTAACCGCCGGCCAGGCCGACGATGGCCGCCACGATGACGGCGAGCCAGACACGAGGATCGAACCAGGTCATTTCCGCTCCTTCGCATGCAGCTGCTTCAGCTCGTCCGGCGAGTAGACGAAGCCCGGCAGCAGGAACGCCTGCACGCTCCAGACCGGATCGCTTTCTTCGTGCCGGCCGTGATCCTTGCCCCGGTGATGGAGCGCGCACAGCAGCAGTTGGTTGTAGGTTGAGTCGACGAACGCCTCCGGCCGGGCTGGATCGAACGCCTCCCAGTCAAATCCCTGCGTCAGCTTGATCACGTCCCAGATCGGATGCTGAAGCGGGATCGGCACGATGCGCCGCAGCTTGTGGCTGAACATCGTGTCGACCTGATTCAGCGCGACGCCGCGGATCCACTTCCAGTCGATCGCATGTGAGAACGCCCACTCGAAGAACCGGTGATGAGACTCGACGGCCTGGTCGTCGCCGCAGACGGCGCAGACGTAGCCGCCGGCCGCCTTCATCACGCGCTTGCTCGCGCGGAACGTCGGCGATTCGGTGCGCGGCTCGTGATCGGGGTAGAAGACGTCCTCGGCGAGCGTGCGCCGCGTTTCGTGGGTTTTCGTGGTCGTCATAGGTCGCGCTCGCAAAGTGCACGCTCTTCGGCGCGCCGCTCCACCAGGCCGGGCAGCACGCGGCCGCCGGCCGTCACCCACTGCTGCTTGCCGCTGTCCGATTCATTCATCGCGCGGCACGCGCCCTTCCATTCGCCGGCGTTGAACCGCTTCGCCGTCGTGCTGCCGCAGTAGGCGCCCGCGCCGACGTTGTAGGCGAAGCTGATCGCGGCGGCGAGCTGGAACTTGTGCCCCTTCAGACCGGGCGTGCACTTCAGCACCGGCTCGGCGTGCTCGATCAGCAGTTGCTCGAGGCGCGCGCGGCACTCGGCGGGGGTGAAGCGCTGGCCGGCGCGCACGTTCTTCGTGTCACCGTAGCAGGCCGTGATGATCCCGATCGGGTCCGGCCGAGCGACGAGCTCGAGTCCCTCGAACTTCGGAACGATGGAAAAAAGAAGGGCTGCCGTAGCAGCCCCCACAACGCCCGCCAGTGTCTTCTTCGGTACGTTAGCCATCGAGCAATGCCCTCTTCCCTTTGTTCTTGACCAGGTAGTACGCCTGCAGCCCGATGTACGCGATCGTCGCGACGGCTACCCACCAGTTGATGTCGTGGCCGGTCAGCCACAGCCAGAAGTTGCTTCCCACCGCCGGCGCCGCCTTGGCAGCGCTCACCGCGAGATCGTTCTTCATGGAGTCCCCGAAATGAAAAAGCCGCCCGAAGGCGGCGGCGAAGTGTTTTTGTCTCTCGAACAGTTAATTCGGAACTGCCGGCCAAACGACGTCGGCCGGGAAGCCTTTCTGGGCCGGGATGTCACGGAGCGACTGACGATAGGTTTTCCACGCGCCCCACTGCGTATCGCCGAGCGTGCCAGCGTCGGCTTGCCGGACGGCGACCCAGTCACACGCGGAAAGCGCGGCATTTCGTTTCGCCCGCACAACTGTAGCCGTCTGTGGTGCCCCTTCCGGGTACTGCGCGAAAAGCGTCTCGCCGAGACTGTCGATCGTATCGATTTTCGTCGGAACACCGCCCAACGCGAGCCAATCGACAAATTCAGAGTCGTTGGCATCCAGGAACCGTGCGTTTCGGCTTGACCATACCTGCGTGTCATCGCCCCCGACAGTCCAATACCAATTCGTGACGTCGAAAAACATAGCCTCCCCCTTAACCTTCCAGCAATAAAAAAAAGCCGCTAGCGCGGCTTTTTCAAAAATATAGAGTCCTGCTATTGCGGCCCGAATGCGCCGCCGTTATCGTGGGATCCCGTAGTCAAAGCAGGAAATGCACCGTTTATGCCCTGATGTTGAAGCCTGGCAATTTCTTCCTTCAGACGTTGATTCTCGCTCCTCATGGATTCGAGCTCTCGGCCGGCTGCGCCAACGAGAGCATGGGCCTTAGACACCTCGTCAGCGGCCTGCAAATTCATCCGTTGGATTGCGACGACCTCACGATGCATATCGTCTACGCGCTTCCGCAGCCCAGCTTGACCGCTGCGGTCGTAGTACGGATGTTCATTGAATACGTCGACAGTAAACCCGAAGAATTCGACGGAGCGTTTCGACAGCGCCATCGGGAATGACGCGCGTAGGTTAGACGCATATGCGGCCGCTTCTCTCTTGCCCGTAGCAAGATAGAGTTTGTTCGCAGACAGTGCGAACGGAACAAGCTTCCCGCCCTCGCTGAAGTACTTCACGAGGCCGGTAATAACGCCAGTCCAATCAGGGTTCAGAATATCATCGAGCACGACGATTCCGCCATCGACGAGCCGCTTCTCAGACAAGTGCAGGTCGCTGCAAGTGATGGGCCCGGTATGACCTCCATCAACTGAGATCATGCGAAACGATGTCGACGTGAAGTCCGTCCCTTCGAGATCCAGACTGGATTCCTGGATGACGATGACCTTCGCATGCGTCGCGAACTTGCGGACATTCTCTTCGAAAATTACTCGGTCACCCTTCCCCGACCGATCAACGTTCTTGTGTTGGTCGTCGAAGATGTCGACAGCATATGCGGCTTCGTCTGGGGCGATCAGATTTGCTAACAGGATGAATAGCTTCCCATGATGCACACCGATCTCGGCGACATTTCCGCTCAGCCCCATGCGCAGTTGATGCGCGGACAGATGTGCGATGATTGAAGCTGAGCATGGCGTGAGCCATCCTTGAACCTCCGCCATGCCCTGTTCGAGATAGCGCGACGCGCCATCAAGAAACACTACCCTCGTTTGCATCTTCGTTCTCCCCCGAATCTATCCCGGTTTGATCCGTGGGAGTATAAATCATCAGATGTAAATGCCGCCCGTGTTTGTGGAGCCTGCAGCATTTCCTGGAAAGTAGCTCGCACCTCCGCTGTTCGAGTTCACCATGCTGTTCGATTGCGAGATGTAGCGGCTACCAGTTGCTGAGCCGCTGAAGGTGACGGAACCGGCGTTGATCTGAGACAAACCGTTCGCCTGAGCGAAGGCCGTACTAAATGCGGGCGTCCCAGACAGCGTGACGGTGACTCCGGAATTGATACCGAGAGCCCCCGCGTTCGCTGCGTTAAGATGTGAGCCGCTCGAACCTGACACCGTGTAATTGCCGGTCGCCTGAATTTGGCCGTATGCATTAGCAAGCATGTGAGAGCCTGCGGACGCACCGTGCGTTACACCAGCACCTTGGATCAAGATAGAGCCAGCGCCGCTCGACTGAGCGGTCGACGCACCAGAATTGTTGTTGATCAGCGTCCACGGTCCCGAGTACGTGAATTGCGCACCTCCCGTCGCATAGAAGCAGGCTACACCGCTCGTATTGGTAATGGTCGCCGCGCCAGTGGCAACGAACTGCACCGAGGATGCTGAAATGCTCCCGACAACAGCCCCGATCCCTGCCACTGGCGCGTAGCTTCCAGCAGCGACGTTCACAGTCGCGACGAATCCCGCGACGTCGTAATTGCTCTGGATGGTGTTCCAGGCTTTCTGAAGCGTCGCCCATGCGCTCGTCGACGTCGTGCCGTTGTTGCTATCGCTCCCCGTCGAAGCGTTGACGTAAAAGTTCGTGTTCTGCGTGAGGCGAACGCGGGCCGGCGCGAGCGCCGAAGTTCCGATCGCTGCGACGCTCGCCTCTTGCGAGTATAAGGAAGGCAGTGAACCTTGCTCGATCTTGATCCGACGAATCACGATGCCGAACGCAGAAGCGGAAATGCCCACATACGTCCAGTAGGCTTGCACATTCGACGTACCTGCCGGGGTAGTTCCAGTCAATGCATAGCGTTGCAACGGTGTTCCGTTTGCCACCGTCTGACTTGCTACGTTGGAGATAAATCCACCGCTCGCGTTGTACGCCGCAAGCGTCAGAACCAAACTCCCAGCTGTTGCGAAATTCGCCACATCGACCGAGTACGTGACGGCGACGTTCGGACCAACCTGCGCCAGTGGCGAGCCGATGTAACCACCTGCGTTAGTCATGGCGGCCGTGTTTGCAAAGAATGTCCCGATGCCCCCCGTCTGATCTACCTGCTGCGAAAACGCCGGCCCGGGTGCCATCGCCCAACCGGCGGTACCGAATTCTCCCGACCCGTTGAACAGCAGGTTAGGATTGTTGACGCCGTTGACCTTTCCTGCCGAACTGACTCCTGCCGCAATCTGGTTCCAATACCACGCCGTCGTCGCGATTGAGGTGCTGTTATCGAACTGCGGGGCCGTGATCCCCGCCGCGTTGATCGCTGCCTGAAGGTTCGCCAACAGCGTCGCCGTGGTGCCGTCGTCGACGGCGTTTTGACCGGAAAAGTTCGCAGTGAACTGCGCAAGCACGGCGGCCATGATCGAGCTCTGACGCCACACCTTGTTGAGCTGCGCCGACAGCGCAGTGCCAGACTGAAATCCCGACAGGCGCGCCGCGAGCGCTGCGTAAGTCGCCTGGTCGATGACGTTCGGCGAGCTGCCCCCACCAAACACGAGAAAGTCGTTCGTTGCCATCAATGCTCCGAGCATAAAAAAAAGCCACCCGAAGGTGGCTTGCAGACAAATGTGATTGGCGGTTAGACGGGCCTGCTCCAGGCTCCGACGTCGAACCCGGCCACGAGCTGATTGCTCATGTCGAATCCGAACAGGGGGGATCCGTCGATGGTCGTGACGATCGTGTAATTGACCCGAACACCCTCAGGTTTCAGCGGGATGTATCCGCCGGAAAGCAGTGCAAGGAACGTCGCCGGCGGAACCTTTCCCGCAATGCCGATCGTCATCGACATGTCCTGGTGGTCCTCGATGAACACGTGCGTGTCCGTGTCGAAGATGCTGTTCAGGATCGCCGCGCTCTGTTCGAGCGTCCCGTCCCAGTGGTTCGCGCCGATCTTCGCGCGGATGACGAGCCGGTACGTGTCGTCGTCGAGCACCGTGAGCCCCGTATCCGGATCGAACGGCCCCTTCCACGTGCCTTGGTCGAAGCCAAGGCCCGCGATGTCGAACGAGAAATAGATGCCCGTCAGCGGCGTGCGGATCTTCCGCGACACGCCGACCCACACGCCGATCGTGTCGAGCTGGTCACCCACTGCGACGTCCAAGTCGAATTTCCCGGGCATGCTATCGATCAGGTTCATCTGGTCGACGAGCGGCTGCACCAGTGTCGACACCACCGCCATGAACCGCGGTTTGTCGCTGTGCTCGGACGTGATCAGCGCGGTGTATTCGGTCTGGTCAGCCATCAGGTCACCACCAGCGTCACGTTCGCCGGCGTGCACGACGCCGCCTCATTGAACAGCAGCGCGACATCCGGCGTGCCGGCGCCACGCGGCCCAGTGAGCGTCAGGCCAGACAGCTTGAACGTCACCCCACCGCCGACGCTGTTCGCTGCGGTCAGGGCGTCCCCCCATTCGACGCTGCCAGATAGGCCGCCGCCGATCTGCACGCCGTTGATGTAGTCCGACACAGCCCGCTGAATCTGCTGGCCCGCCTGGCTGGTGTAGCCGGTGAGCGCTTTGATCGTGACGGTGGCGCCAGTCGGCGCACCAACCGGCCGGAAGAAGTTGATCGTGATCGGTCGGCCGTAGATGTCCGTGACGACGATCGACGTCGTGCCGAACGTTCCAGCGCCTGGCGTCTTCTTCGCTGCGATCGCATTCGCGATCGCCGTCGCGTCGCCACCCTCGACGACGAGCGAAATTGAGTGCGACGGGATGCCGTTGGCGTCGGTCGCGCTCGTATCGTTTTCGTAGGCGACGTACCGCGTGACGCCTGGCACGTTCGCCACTGCGCCGATGATGCCGTCGAGCACGGTGAGCGACGGCAGCGCCGTCGACACCGTCTGCCGTTGACGCAGCGCTGCGTCGGATTCGACTGGCGCCCCCTCGGCCGCATCCGCCGGATTCGTCACCGACTGCCAGCCGAGCGCCGGCGTCGCGATCTGGTTGATCGTGCCCGCGCGCGCAGATATGTCACCGATGGTCGCGCACGTCGCCGTGACGGTAATCGTGCCGCTAGGCGGGATCGTCACCGTGGCCGGCAGCATCCACTGCACACCGTTCGCGTCCTTCGCCGCGCCGTTCGTGATCGTCTTGCCAGCCTGCCCGACCAGTACCAGGTCGGCGCTCGAGTACGATGCGACCTTCCGCGCGATGCCGTTGATCTTGACGTTGCTCGACAGCGCGTCGCCCTGTGCCGTCGCGGGGCTGAAGGATCGGTAGATCGCGATCGCCACCGAATTGACATCGCTGATCGCCTTCGCGAACACGCCGAGCAGTTGGCCGTCCTGGCTGTCCGGCTCCAGGTACGTGTCGGCGCCATAGATCGAGCGGAACTGATCCTGCAGAAACGCGAACACGTCCGCGTACGTCGGCGCGGTGATGCCGTTCGCGTCGATAGTGGGTGCAAGGGTCGTGATAGTCACAATGTCGCCTGTACGGTGGTGGTGCCGTAGATGGTGTTGATCGTCGCGGTGACGGTCAGTACGCGCGTCTCGGGATCGGCCGTGCTCGAGTAGCTTGTGAGCTCAGTCACGCCCTGCGTGCCGAGGATGCACGTCCGAATCGCGGCGTCGTACTTGCCGCTCGTGTACTTGCCGAGTACGTCGGTCGCCCACGCCATGCCGGCCGTCGTATCCAGAAACCATTCGCCGCGCAACAGGCGCAGGCGCGTCAGCACGGCCTGCGCGACCGTCTCCGGCGTGTTCACGAGGAAGTCGGCCGCGCCCCCGCCGAAGACGTAGTCGCCGTCAGCGTCAAGTATTCGGTATCGCATGGGAATCTCAGTTGACTGGGCCTGTGTTGCCGCCCTGCGCATCCGGGTGCGTATGCGTGTCGTCGACGCGTTTGCCGTTCGCCGTGATCTGGCCGACCACGTTGAGGATGCCGTTGAACACCGCGGCGGCACCGCTCGCCGCGCTGCCGACCATCCCACCGACGAACGTCAGCAGCCCGGTGATCGTCACGGCCGCCGAGAACGTCGACAGCGGCGCGACGACGTCGAAACCGCCCGGCGCGACGATCTTGACCTTCTGCAGCGTCGGGTTCAGGTCGATGTACGTCGCGCCGTCGTCGCTGCGCAGCTGCGTCGACGTGCCGCTGACACCGGAGAGCGCGCGCGGCCGCGATCGAAAGCCGAGCAGCACGAACCCGTCCGACAGGTCGTGCATACGCAGCTCGGCTTGCTCCTGCACGCCGCCCGACTGCCACCAGGCGTCGATGCAGCGCGAGGCGAACACGACGAGGCACTCGTCGCCCGGCGCCACCGGGAACGTCAACGTACAATTTCCGCCAGCTGGGAATTGGACTGGGCAGTCGACCAGCAGCGGCAGCGCGACGCTCTGGATCGTGCCGTCGATGCCGCGCACCTGCGCCTTGATCGCCGGCTGCACGCTGCACGTCGGCGGCCGGTCGGCGGCGCTTTCGAACGACTGGATGATGCCGGGCAATGCTGTCCAGATGCCCGCTCGCACGCCGTCGAACGCTTCACGCAAGGCGACCTCCGGGTCGCCTACCCTTTCACGTCGATCCATGGGATGAAAATGAAGAAGCTGCTGTTGATCGCCGCGCTGCTCGCGCCGCTCACCGCCGTCGCTGACGATGCCTATGTGTACCCGTTCGCCGGCATGAAAGTCGGCGCGACGGTCGAGAACGAATTCCCGACCATCCTGTACACGACGAAGAAGTGCGACCTGCCGCTCGCGAACGCGAAGAACATGCGGCGATACGAGTCATACCGCGGCGTGTGGGACATCGGCTGCTGGGGCGAGACGATCGACGGCGACGCCGTGATCATCGTGCCGAAGATGCCGACGAAGTCGATGCCGCTCAACGTGCTTGCGCGCGCCGACGTGAAGCGCAACGGCGAAAGCACGACGATGACCATCAAGGCACTGCCGACGTACGGCCACTAACCGAACCGCTTGATCACGTCGGCGGACGGCACCGCCGCCTTGTCCTTAAATGAGTCGGGCAGCACGGTGACGTCGGCCGCGAGACAGATCACGCTCGTGTACCACTCTTCGCCGCGCGTATCGCCGCTCACCTCCGCGAGCATCACGTAATAGAAGCCATCGTCCTGCAGCTTCGCCTGCATCTCGATCCGCTCGTTTTCGGCCTGCTGGCCGACATTCAGGCTGTACTCGTATTGCTGGATGCTCGCGTTGTCGAGCCAAATCAGCCGCCCGATCTTCACGCTCGGGTTCAGCAGCATCTTCACCTCGATGCCGTTCGCTGTCTGCTGCGGCAGGCCGACCATGCCAGTCGCTGAAGTGATCACGGGGATCTCGCCCGGCATGTACGCGGTCTCCGGCACCAGCACGACTTTCCCATCCTGGATGCTCCAGACTGTCTGGGTAGTCTTCGCGATACCGCGCAGAAAATCGCGCGCCATCCCGAACATCACCTTGCCGCGCGGCAGGGGGTTCGATGTCACCTCCGGCATGTAGCCAAGCGACACGCCATACGAGCCCATGGCCGCCGTCGCGACGGACACGTGGTCGCTCGCCACCGAGCCGGCCGATAGCGTCGTGTTGACCACGGCGAAGTTGTACGCCGAGTCGCCGTCCGCCGCGGTGATGTCGAGGAACGTATCGGTCTGGCTCTCGCGCCCGCGCCGCACCTGCTTGATCTGCCCGTCGAAGATGATCCCGTAGTTGCCCTCGTAGCCGGCCTGCAGGACGACGCGCGTGAATTCCTTCTGCGCGCGCCGCGCCGTCGTCGCGGACACGTTGTAGACCCGGATCCGCGCCGAGTTCGGCGTCTGCAGGTCGCCCCGCTGCACGCGGAACACGATACGCAGCTCGGACAGATCGAGCGAATCGCCGCTATCGAAGCCGATGACCAGCGATACCTTCCGGCCGAACTGCTGAATGCTCATTGATCCGTCACCCAGAAAACGTGCGATCCAATGCCGAGATCCTCGTACGTCGGAACGTCGTCCGGATCAGCGGCGCCCTGCACCCATAGCCGCCCTTGGAACCCCAGGTGCTTGTACTGGCCAAGCAGGTCGATGCCGGTCACCAACGGGAGGCCGGACACCAGCGGGTTGTCCTGCGCGTCCGCGACGTCGAGCACCCACCCCGCGCCGCCGGCCTTGCGGTACTGGACGGTCAGACGGTAGTCGGTCCCGCTAAGCGTGACCGTGAAGCGCTCGGGGCGCGGCGAAAACGGAATCTCGAAGAAGCTCGGCATCACATACTCCCCGGCGGTACCGCGCCGCCCGGCGCTGGCGTCGCCGGCATGGCGGCCTTCGTACCACCGTTGCCGGTCTCGGCCGTCGATGCCGGGTCGGCCTGATTCTCGCGCGGCGGCAGCTTCGTCACCTGCGTCGACACGATGCGGATCTGCTTGAGCGTCGCCGTCAGGATCAGCGCGCTCGACGTCTTCGCGTCCACCGTGAGCCGCAGCCCCTGCATAAGCATGTTCTGGTAGGTGCGGCGGCTCGTGGTGACGTCGAACGGCGTGCGCGCCTGCTGCAGCGCCAGCAACTGCGAGTAGATAGCGTTGATGTACTGCGCCGACGGCAGGCCGCCGCCGTCGAACGTCGCCTCCGCCGCGCCGAGCAGCGCTTCGTAGTCGGCGTTGCTCCAGCCGCAGCGCATCGCAAGGTCCGGCTGCCGCTTAAACGCGTGATCGGTGATCTCCGCGCCCTTCTCGACCGGGTGCTCGGTGATCGTCAGCTCGTCGTTGTAGACCTCTTCGATCGCGACCTGCACCGTGATGCTGCCGATCTTCTTCGGCGAGATCATGATCATGTCGAGGATCACGAGATCACCCCCTGTAGATTGCGCACCATATCTGCATTCACCGCGCGCTGCTCGCGCTCGACCGCGCGACCGGCCGCCGACGGATCGCTAGCGCCGGTCACATGGATCTGCGTGGACTGGTGCAGCTCGACCTTCGCCGCGCCGGCGCGCGCTGCCGGTTGCGCGACCAGCGCGGCCGGCGGCTGGTAAGTTGCGCGAGTATTTCGCAGCGCGGCCGCCATCTCAGCGGCTGTGATGCTCGCACGGTTGTTGCCCTTGCCAGCGTAGTAGCTGCGACCGGTATCCGGGTCTGCGACGCTCGCCCACTCGCGCGACGCCGCGCGCAGAGCGCCGCGCAGGTCGTCGCTACGCCCTTCGACGTACTCGGCGATCGCACGGCGCTTGTTGCGCACGAGGTACTGCTCGAAGATCCGGTCCTGCAGCTTCCGGTCGAACATCTCGGACCCGTTCAGCTTCAACCCGCGCGCAGCCTCGGCCAGTGTGCTGCCGATGATCTGGTATCGGCCCGCCGCGTTGAACTGTCCCGCGCGCTGCGCGGCCATGACCTGCGCCAGCGTCATGCCTTCGAGGTTCTCAGTGCCGGCACGGTAGCCGCCGCGCGCGCCGCGGTTCACGCTGTTGTAATCGCCTTCTCCGCGCGCGATCAGCTTTCCGAACGCCGTATCCGCAAGCTGGCCGAGACGGCCGGCGAGGCTGCTGTCGTCCCGAGCAGCAACGCGCTCGATCCGCGGCGCCGGGTTCTGCGCATTTGAAGCCAGCGGCGCCGGTACCGGCACCTTTTCGTCATACCGCACCGGGTTGGGCTCCGGGGCAACCGTTGAGGGCAGCGCGGGAGGCCGCGACTGTTCGGCCCGCTCAGGCGTCAGCTTCGCGCCGCCCCCATCCTTCACACTGTCGATTTCCTCCTGCGTGTAGCCGCCGGTCGCTTCCAAACCGCGCCGATCCTTACCGGTCAGCACGTCCCAGAGCGAGCGGTACTTTCCGCCAGACAATTGCGTGATCAAGCCGTCGACCTTGTCGCGCAGCGCGTCGCCGATCCTCCAACCCGCAAACGCAGCTCCGACGGCGGCCACAGCCGTCGCGAGGCTGCCGAGCACGGAAAGCAATCCGCCACCCGCTGCGGATGCGGCAGTCGTGGCCGCGCCGGCCGCGCGCAGTGCCGCGACCATCTTCCAGATGCCGCCAGCGATGCGAAACACGCCGAGGGCATTCAGTGCTACACCAAGCAGCAAGATTTTCGTGGACCAGCCGTCCGTGCCCCGATCGAGCTCGACGAACTTTTCCGCAAGCCACGCCAGCGGCGGCCCCATCGCCGCGGCCGCCTTCACGACCGCGTTGGCGATGTCCGTGATCCGGTTCGCGATCTCGTCGCCGTGCTCATCCATCCAACGCTGGAACCGTTCGAGCTGCGGCCCGATCTTCTGCAGCATCGCGCCCTCGACGCGGATGCCGAGGTTCTCGAACGACGTGCCGAGTCCGCGCAGCTGCGTCATGAAGCGGTGCGAGTCGTCGGCCGCCTTGTCCAGGCCAGTCGACTTCGACATCTCGCGGTACTGCGCGAGGAGCTTCTCGAAGTCCCCGTTGCGCATCGCGAGCATCAGGTTCTCGTCGATGCCGAGAATGTTGCCGTACTGACTGGCAAGCCAGGTCGGCTTGTTCGCGAGCGACTTCCCGAGGTCAGACATGATGTCGACCGTGTCGCGCAGCTCGCCGTTTGCGTTCCGCGTCTGCACGCCGAGCGTCGCGAGATAGCCCTCGCCCGCCGGGTTGTTGCGCAGGAAGCGCGCAAGGTTCTCGATCGTGCCAGTGGCCGCCTCCGCCGAGACGCCCATGTTGCGCGCGGCGAACTCGAAGCCGCGCAAGTTGGTCGCCGACGCGCCGGTGCGCTGCGACACGAAATACAGGCGCTCGAGCTTCGACGCGAATGCAGCGACGCCCGCGCTCACCGTGAGCGCCGCGCCGGACACCGTGGCGATCAGCTGCTTGACGCCCTTCGTCGTGCCTTCGACGCCTTCCTTGAAGTTCTTCAGGCCCTTCTCGTCGACCTTGAAGCCGAGCGCGACCAGGAACTCGCGGATGACGACCGAATCAGCCATTTTCTCTTTCCATCTTGCGGCGGTACGCCGCTTCGTTGTCCGCCCGGACGGCGAGTGAATCGTTCATGAGCGCGACGTCGGCCAGGCTGAGCGTTCCGTCGAGAAGCGACTCGTACCGGCACATCTGCGCGTGCACGGGCGCGAGCAGCCAATCCTCTCCGCCGGGCAGCGTGCGGATCCAGCCTACGTCGCCGCCGGGCTGCTCGCTTGGCTGGTAAGCAGCCCGCTGATAAAAGGGCCGAGGTTCGCCACCACGACGCGCACGACGAGCGGCAGCATCACGTCTATGCCGATGTCGTCGAACATCGACGTTTTGTGGGTGAAGTTCCAGACCTTCGCCCAACCCGCCCCCTGCCAGCGCTCGACAACGGACAGGCACGTGCCGAAGACGTATTCCGCGTCCTCGTCCTTCAGACCGGCCAGCGCATCAGCAAACGGCTGCAGCACCGGCGCGATCGCGTCGACCATCGACAGCAGATCCCGCGAGCGGTCGGCCGCAGGTGCCGGCGCTTCCGCGCCCGGCGTCGCCGTTTCGCCTGCGCCTTCGGCGAGCGCTGCGAGCGCTGCATTCGCGCGCGCCTGCTCGCGCGCAACGTCGGCCTGCTCGAGCTCGGCATAGAACTTCATCAGCACCGGGATCATCGGCGGGATGATCGGTGCGATGCGTCGAGATACGTGGAACTGCTGCATCGCGCTCAGCTTGCCGATCGCGTACCGCACGCCGTTGAGTTGGATTTCGGTCGTCATTTGATTTCTCAGATTGAGCATCCTGCATGCAGCTTGCGCTTTGCGTCGAGATATGCCTGATGAGCAGTTTCGGCGTCGTCGAAATACCCGATGCCCTTGCGCTTTCCATCGACTTGAATTTGCGCACACCATCGATACCGGCGCGCGTGCCACGTGACGCCGAGCAATCCAGACGTCCGATTGTTCGATCGTGCGCGCCGTTGGTTTTGCATGTTGACGCCGCGCGGCACGTCGCGCAGATTGTTGATCGCATTATTCGTGCGAACACCATCAATATGATCGATGTCGCCGGATGGCCATTCCCCGTACACATAGAACCATGCGAGACGGTGCGCATACATGCGAATGCCATCAATGGTGATGCGCAAATACCCATTCGGTTGCATTGTTCCTGCTATTGCCCCGGTAGGCGCTCGATTCGATGTAGATTGCAGCCAAACAAAAGCGCCGGTGACTGGATCGTATGAAAGCACCTGATGGAGTCGATCTTGAGTCAATGTATCCATTAATAGGTGCCCAAGATATTGTCGATTTTGATGCAATCAAACTGCCATTCCACAATGTCGCCGTCCTTCGCGTACTTCAGATCCGGAGCCTTCTTGAACGCGCAGCTGCGCGCGGTCAGCACGTCACCGGCGGCCGTCTGCCGAACCTCGATCAGGTTCTTGCCCCACAGGCGGCTGTCGAGCGACTGCGCGTCGTAGAGCGCCATCAGCTTCGCGTTGATCGGCGCGGTCTTCAGGTAGCGCAGCGTGACCTGCCCGGACTTGTCGGCATGCAAGCTGTGCATGCCTTCGCCGTCCGAGCCGATCGTCATCGTGTTCTTGTCGCCCGCGCGCACGATCGTGATGCCTTCTTCCGCAGTCGCTTCGCCGTAGCCGAGCGAGAACGCGCCGCCCGGGCCGACGATCGTCGACGCGACGTCCTGAAAGCTGTAAGTCGTCATGTTGAGATGCCCCTGTTAGCGGTTGACGTTGACGAGGATGTCGACGCTGTGGATCGCGCCGGCTTCCTTCGCCGCGACCTGGAACGTGACCGACTTGCGCGCCTCGCGATCGGCCTGCGACTGCGTCGCGATCGGCGGCGCATAGATGTAGTAGCCCTGGGCCAACGTGTCGCCCTGATTCAGTGCGCCGAAGCCGGCCGAATTCCAGACCCCCGGCGCCAGATACCCGTTGTTCACCGCCGCCTCGCAGGCCGCGGAGATCGTCGCCGCGATCTGCGCGTTGCCGCCGTCGGTCTGCGGAATCTTCGTCGGGCTCTGGTACAGCAGGTTGTAGACGTCCGTCTCGATGCGGTTGCGGAACCAGATCGCGTTGTAGACCGAGTCGGCGAACAGGCCGCTCGGCGTCACGCCGTATTGGATGATCGACGTGTCGTTGCTGTAGTTGACGAAGACATTGCAGTTCTTCGCCTGCAGCGTGTTCGCTTGGGTGCTGGTCAGCTGTTCGGCGGCGACGCTCGGCTCCTGCTTGAACATGAGCGTGATCGTCGTGTTGTTGCCGTTGAAGTTCACCGTCAGCAGTCGGCCGAGCAGCGACGACACCGCATACGGCGTCGCGCTCGAGTACTGCACGATGGTGTACTTCAGCTTCAGTGCCTGCAGCTTGCTCGCGATGTCGGTCGACACGGTCGAGTCCAGCACCTGCGGGTTCTGCGTCGTGATGCCATAGATGTGCCGCTGGTCGGCTTCGATGAGGTTCGCGACCGCGATGTGCTGCGCGTCGGTGATCGACGCGTCAGCGAAGTCGAGGCCGAGGAACTGATTCGCGAAGCGATCGAGGAACAGCGCGGCCGCGTCGACCGGCTGCTCCGGGGCAATGCCGTCCGCCGGCACGCCAGCAAGGCTGCTCGTCAGGCCGAGCATCGCCGAGATGTCGGTGCCGCTGCCCGGAGCCGTGGCATAGCCGACCTTCGAGTTCGTGCCGGTCGTGTTCGACGTCACGATGAACTGCGAACCGGTCCAGGCGATTGTCGCACCCGTCAGCTTCGCGTTGATCACGCTGGCGACGCCGTTGAGGTTCGTCTGTGCAGAGAAGTCGAGGCCGCTGACGGACTTCGCTGCGCCATCAATCGTGATGCTGAATGCGCCGGCCGTGACTGCATCCCACAGGGTGATGTCCTGCTGCGCTGCCGACAGCACCCCGCCGCGCAGCGAGCCGGCCGTCGCCGTCTTCGCCCATCGGCCGATGCAGACTCGTTGCGGTTGCGGAACCTGGTTGAACGCAAAAGCCGCCGCGGCGTACTCCGGCGAGTTAACACCAGCGTCTGCTGCGACCTCGGCGATGCTCCCGTATGACCGAAGCCGCTCGTTCGTGTCGATAAACGACGAGGCTCCGATGATGAGCTGTGTATTCACATCGGCGCCCTGCGCCGCGAGCGCTGCCAGGTTGATCGACACGTTGATCAGACGCGATACCGGCAATCCGTTGGACATGCTGGTCCCCTAGGAGTGGATGTTCGAAACGCCGGCCACTGGCGTCGACGAGTCGGTCGTCGTCGCCACGGTGGCCGATTTGAGGTTGAGGACCGCGTAGGTCCGGGTAATCTTGCGGCGCAGCGTCACGGTCATGTCGTAGCGCCGCACCCACTGCTGGTTGACCAGGTCGGGTGCCGCGCGAATCGCGCCGACGCCGACGAACGCCATGTCCTGGAGTTGGAGCTGCTCGCGGTTCTGTGGGATCGCGAGCCCGTCGGCGAGCCGCTGCGCGTATCCCTTCGCGCGCGGCCCGTAAAACGTGCACATGACGTCGATGTCCTGGTGCCGGATGTACGTGTCGTGCCCCTCTCCGGTACCGTCGTGCTGGATCGCGGGGCCCGCGTCCGGCTCCTGCTCCTGGACGCCGAACGCGCACCAGTCGATGGACGGTTCAGGCTGCTTCGGCACGGTCGGCTGCCAGCGCGGCCGTACAAGGTCCGGAGGCAGAGCCGTGACGCCCGCGACCAGGTCGTGGACCAGATCGTCGAGGGCATCGTCTTCGGCCGGCGGCGCATCGACGGCTGGCGCCAGGTATCCACCGGTCGAGCTGTCGTTCATGGGGTCATCCCGAGAGAGGCTTCAGATCGCACGTCGCGCAGACGAAGCCGCGGCCGAAGTGCGAGTAGTCGTTCACGTTCACGACCGTGTAGGTACGGCCGGCCCACACGACTTCGTCGGCGTCGTGGCCGGCGCTGCCGTCCATCAGGCGGAACATCGTGTGCAGCGTGATCGAGCCGATGATTCGGCTACCGTCCGCGTTGCGATGCAGGATGTCGCCCTTGTCGCTCGTCACGACAGCGGCGAATGGCGTCGATGCGGCGGTGTTCTGCGCCCGGCCGTGGCCGTCGATCGTCTGCGTCATGCGGTTGCAGATCAGGCCCGTGTCCATGAAATCCGGATCGAGCAAGACCTCAGTTACGTCGAGGAAGGCCATAGCGAGCGCACCAACGAAAAAGGGCCGCGCATGGCGGCCCTCGGAGCTGGGAGACTGGAAACTACTTCTTGCGAACCACGTACGTGATCGCGTTGCGATACTGGCCGGTGTCGACAAGCGTGTTCTCGCGCGTGACGCCGCGGCGCCGGCGCGCGGCCAGCGTCGATTCGGCCAGTTCAGGAGCGATATTGCTGTTGACCTTCGCGCGCACAGAGTTTTTCGCCGCGATGCCGGCCATGTTCAGCCGGCGTTCGACCTGTTCGAGATCGCCGTCGAGCGCCGCTTCGACGCCCTTCTGGAGTTGCGGCTCGAACTTCGGCCGCGCGTCCTGCACACCCGGCACCAAGTGCGGCCGCGCCGGGATGTTGTTCGCCGGCGAGCCGTTTTCCATGATGTAGCCGATCTCGGCGTTGCTGAGCGGCTCGCCCTCGTCCTTGCGGCCGGCGGTGCTGTCCGGCACACCGACCAGCACCTCCTTCTGTACCAGCCCGCTGATCGACTTCAGCACCTCGTCGAGGCGATCGATTTTCATACTGCCCATTGGATTTCTCCCGACGGGCAGCGGCGGCGCTACAGCTGAATGCCGCCCGAGCCCATCATCAGCGCGAGGCTGAGATAGCGAACGCCGTACATCGTGGCGTTCCAGAAGCCACCGTCCTTGATGGCAACGGCGTCGGTGTTGTAGCTGGCGCTGACCTTGTCAACAGCCTTCGACGACTGCGGGCCGGTCACCTGCCCGGGCACGCCGCCGACTGCGGCCGTCTTCTGGTCCTTCAGCGCGAGCGCGAGATGGTGCGCCGTGACCAGCGCGATACCCAGATCGGTCAGCTCGCGCCACCGGTCAGCATTGACGAGCGACACCGCCACGGTCATCCAGAACTGGACGAGGGGATCCGGATAGGTGGCTGCGTCGAACTCGGGGAACGATTGTCGGAACTGGGCGATATCCACGTGTCACCTTGCCAATGAGCGGATGCCCGGCGCGCGCCTTCACGGCGCGGCGCCGGGAGGCCATTATGCCTTCTTCCCACTGCTGGATTTCTGCGCCGCGCCGTCGGCTGCGCCATCCTTCGCAGCCGCCGCGGCGTCCTTCTGGGCTGCTTCGAAGGCCGCGACCCGCGCGGCGAGATCCTGCTCGCTCGCCGCGACCGCAGCTTCGCGCGTGTCGAGCGCGGCCGCGCGGTCGTCCAGCCCCTTGCCGAACGTATCGAGCTCGGTGCGCAGCTTTTCGAGGCGGTCCGACTCGGCCTGGAGATCGGACTTCGACGCGGCGAGCGCCGCAGCCTGATCGGTCGGGCCGCCTTGCGGGTCACCCACATCGCCGGATTTCTCCGGCAGCGGGCCCGTGTGCGCCTTCGCGTACCAGTGCTCGGCGATGAAGTCTTCGACCTCCTGCACACCGGCCTCGACGCGGCGGACGACCTCCTCGCCCTCGTGGAGCAGCCGGATCGTGAACGCCGTCAGAACATTGATCTTCGCCATCTTCGCCATGTCAGATCCCGTCCCGGTAAGCGGCCGTCGTGCCGTAGCGCCACTCGACGCGGCCGATACGCGACCAGTAGGTCGTGATCTGGAACAGCGAGCGGTACTCGAGCGGCGTGCGTTGCAGGTCCGTCATCGGGAACTGGACATACTTCTTGTCGCTGTTGTACGCGACCATCCGGTCGACGGTGTTGAGCTGCCCCTGCGTGCCGCCCGCGCCGGCGCCGATCAGCCACTTCAGCTCGAGGATTTCGAGCGGCGTGCCCTGCTGCGTGCAGATATTGTTCTCGAGCAGGTACGTCAGGATCGACTTGCTGCCGGCCGTGCTGATCAGGCGCGACGCGATGCCACCGAGCGTTGCCGGCGGCAGCATCAGGCGGTTCGGCTTCACCTTCCAGCCAGACGCCTGCCACGCCGACGTCAGAATCTCGTTGACGTCCTTGAGGATTTCGTCCGGCGTCTTCGTGTTCCACTGCGGCGTACCGGCCGCGCCGTTCGCGACGTTCGAAACGCTCCCAACCGCGCTGATCGAGTTCACCAGGCCGGTGAAGCTCATCTGCGGATCGCCGTAGTAGACGATCTGGTCCAGGTCCATGTTGCGTTTCATGTTCATCGCCTCGACCTTCTGCGAGTCGATGGGCATGCCGAGCTGCTGCGACTTCACGAGCTCGGGCACCGTGTACTTGACCTCGGCACCCCAGAGCAGCATCGGTTGCGCGGTCTTGCCGATGTCGACCGACGGGCCCGCGAGCGCGTTGCCCTCGTTCGAGATCCAGTTCAGACCGTTCGGGTTGATACCGCCGCTCATCCCGAACGCCGAGTTCGTGAACGACGCGACTTCGTCGGCCGCGGACACGTCGCTGCGGATGTAGATGTCGCGCGACCAGGTGTACTCGACGAGCGGCTCGTTGAGCGTCTGGTCGAGGCGTTCGAGTTGGCCGACGAGGAATGCGCCGGTCGAGTCGATCGTCTGCTTGTCGTAGGTCATCATGCCGTCGGCGGTGCGCGCGCGAATCAGCCGGCGCGTCGCGTCCGCCACGGCCGCCGACATCGGGGCCGCCGCGAGCGACGCCCCGGCCCGGCGCAGGTGCTTCTGTTCGGACATGTCCATGTAATGGCTCCAAAAATGCAAAAGCCCCGCAATTGCGGGGCCTCGGGTGAAGCGCTGTTCAGCGCCGGATCAGATGTTGACGGCGATTTCGACGATGCCGTATGCGTCGGCCGGGCCGGTGAAGTACCAGTTCGCCGGCATCGCGACGGTATTCGTCCCGTCGGCTGCCGCCTCGAAACCACCGAGCGGCTTGCCGGCGGCCGCTGCCGCGACGCGCACGTACACCGTACCGTTCTTCGTGGCAGGCGCGGTGCCGCCCAGCGCAGCGTCGAAGTAGCCGCGCTTCAGGATGTCGGTCGGGCCGCTCGTCGGCGGCGTAGACGTGCCGAGCGGATCCGTGCCGTTGCCCTGAATCGGGTACGCGCGGAGGTTCACGCCGTACACCGACGCCGCGGTATCGGCGGCGTTGTTGATCGGCTGAATCTTGCCGTTCACCATTTTCACGGGAACGCCGAACGCGGTCGGCGGTGCCGTCGGGTCAATCAGCTGCGTCTCGATCGTCGCGACTTCGGCGCGCTGAAGGTCGCCGGGGAAGCCCGCCGGCATGCGGTACTGATAGGCTTGATACGAGGGCATGTCGGCTCCTTTACTTGCGGACCTTCCAGAATTCCGCGTGGATTTCGTTGATGTCTTTCCGCTCGGTTTGAGTGGAATCGTTCGTCCGGCGCTGCGTCATACCGGAATTCTTGCTGCGCACGAGCTCCGACGCGGCATTGAAGAACGCCGCGACGGAATCGCAGGTCATGCTGGCGACGTTCGCGCCGCCGACCACCGACTTCACCAGTTCGGCGTTTTCGTTGTCCATCGCGGCGCGCAGCGCGCGGCGGCGCAGCACGCAGATGGCGTCGACCGTCTTCTTGCGGACCGCCTTCGCATCGAACGTCGGCAGCCGCACGCCCGGCGCGAGGATCTCGGCGCGCGAGAGCGCATCCTGAAACTGGTCGCGCAGCGCGGTGCTGTCGCCCGTGCGCGTGCCGGTCTTGTCGTCGCCGCCTTCGCCGGCACCGTCGTTGTCCGTCGTGGTGGTGCCGTCCAGATCGTCGTCATCGCCGTCGCCGGTCGGCGTGCCGCCGCCTTCGAGCTTCGTCACGCGATCGGCCAGCGCATCGATCTTGCCGTTGGTGGCTTGGATCGCGTCGAGCACCTGCTTGAGCGGATCGCCTTCGCCGCCGCCCGCGCCTTCGTCGCCAGTCGCGGAGACACCCGCCTTCGGATCGGTGCCGGTGCCGGGCATGTGGATGTGAATCTGGGGTTGGCCGTCGCCACCCTCGCCACCTTCGTCGCCAGTCATCTCGCTCGCGACCTTCTCGAACGCTTCGGAATCGCGCGTCATGAACGCCTTGCGCAACGCGTCGACGAACTTGGAGCTTTTCTTGGTTGCCATGCTTGCATCTCCTGTCGGGAGTAGGTTGGAACTGCTATCCCCGATCGAACACACGGGGCCACAGCGGGCGCTTTTCACGAGGGCGACGTGGTTGCCCACGATCACCACCTGTCGCGCCCGCCCAGGCGCAATCTGTTCGTAGTCGGCGTCGTAGCCGTTGCTGACCTGCGTGAGCGCGTCCGCGCCCTTGCTCTGGACGCGGCGGATCGCTTCCGCGTCGGTGATCAGCAAGTCGGCGAGCATTAGCTCGGCCTGGTCGCCTTCGCCTTGCCGCACGTTACGGACCGTGCCGCGCGCCACCGACATGTAGTTCGCCGGCGTCACGAAGTCCGGCGGATGGTCGATCGTGATCGGCTTGCCCTCGAAGCTGGCGAGCGTCTCAGGGCTGAACAGCACGTCGGCCGTGCGCTCGGCGACGATGACGCCATCCTTCGCTTCGATCTCCGGCAGTTCGAAGTAGGCGTAGTCCTGCGCGCCGACGCGCGCGATCGGCACGGCCTCGCAGAGCAAGAAGCCTTCCGGTGTGATCGACTGCCGCTCGCCGAGCTGCTCGGCCGCGTACATGCCCGATGCGGTGATCCCGTCGCGGGTGTGTGCGCGGGCGCGCGGCGCATGCGAGCCGCAGGTGCACGCGTGGTCAGTGGTGAAAATGCGCATATCAGTCCTTCGGAAGCACGACTTCGGCCCAGCATCGGCAGTTGTAAATGCAGCCCGGGTGCGCCCGCGCCCCCGACCGCTTATCCGCGACCGGCGGCTTGTCCCACGTGAAAAACTTGCCTTCCAGCTCGCGATGGTCCTCGCGGACGTCCGAGTCACCCGACGTCCGCCAGAAGTAGCCGGGGCTGCCGACGTCGAGAGCGCGCGCCTCGGTGAGCGTCGCGGCCGTGCGACTCACCTCGGTTCGCGCGATCGTGTCCGCCCGGCTTTTCGCGACCTGCCCAGACTCCTGAATCGCCTTCGAGATATGCGCGGCGCGCGCGCCGTCAACGATTCCTTCCAGCGTGAGCCGGTGCACGCGCTCGGCTGCGTCGAGCGGGATCGACTTGATCAGCCGCACCTGCTCGGCCAGGAGAGCGCGCATCGTCTCGCCGGTGGCCGCGCCGCGGATCTCCTCGCGCAGCGCGCGCGACATGTCGGCGGCCTGCTTCATCCACATCTGCTCGTCGCGCCGGTTCAGGTCGGCGATCATCCGCGCCGCGGTCGCTTCCGCCCACGGCGCGAGCGCCTCGGCGTACCGCCGTAACAGTTCCTCGATCGTCGGCGCATACGACGCGTCATCGGCCGGAAAGCCGTTCACGAGCACGCCGACCTGATGGGCGATCTTTCGCAACTGGCTGCCGTACTGCCGCTCGGCACCGCTCAGCCGGACCGGGTTCTTGCGCCGGTCGCGCTTTCGATCGAGGGTGAGGATCATCGACGTCGGAAAAGCCTGCGAAGCAGAGAATCGTTCGTGCGCGCGGCCGCGCCCGGCGCCGGTCCGAGCGGAAGCGCCGGATCAATTCCCGGCGGGTCTTCGCCCTCTTCATCGCGCTCGGCCTGCTCGATCGCTTCGTCGGGGATGTCGCCGAACATGCCGGTGTCCGGCGACGACGCCTTCAGCTCGCGCATGCCCTGGCTGCGCGGAATCAGGTCGGCGTCGACGGCCTTCGTCACAGAGTCGACCGTCTTGTTGCCGATCTCCGCCTTCTCGGCGGCCGACATCTCCTGCAGCGGGTTGAACTCGTACGAGAAATCCTCGGGCAACGGCTGCCCGATCTCCGACCGGCACATCACGTCAAGCAGTCCGTGCAGCGGGTTGCGCAGCCGACGCTCCTGCCGCGTGTGCACCTTCTCGTGATACAGCAGGCGCGACCCTTCGCCGGTGTCGCTCAGGCCCGCCGGCTGCTGGCCGAACAGGCGATCGAGCGGAATGCCCGTCGCGCCGCTGAGCTGCATCGCGAACTGGAGCAAGACGTCGGACAGCCCACTGAACGCGTACTGATGCGTCTCGAACTTGTCGGTCGAGTCGATGAGGGTGATGCCCTCGTTCGACTGACCGAGCCGGATCATCTCGACCTGCTTCAGCAGGCCGTTGAGCGCCGGGCCGCCGGCCGCGATGATCTCGCGCAGCTTCTCGACGCTCAGCGTGCGCAGGTGCGCCTTGTAGACGAGCTGCCCGGCGCCGACCGTCGCGCTGTCGAACGCGATCAACCGGTCCCACATCGGCTCGAGGATCGACAGACCCCAGCCGTTCTCGCTGATGCGCTGGTAGTACGGCAGTGCCTCACCGTCCATTCGCAGCACGCGCGAGTGGTGAATGCGCCCCTGCGGCAAGCCGATCGCTGTCGGCAGCACGTCGTAGTACTTCGGCATGCCGAGATCAGGACCGAACTCGGTAACGACCTCGCCGACCAGTGGCGCAACCATCCAGCGGTCGAGCACGAGCAGGCCCTTGAACTGGCCCTTCCCGATCGTCTCGCGTCGCAACGGCTGCGACATGTCCTGGCCGTCGATCAGCATCACGGCGATCGCGCCGCCGTACAGCTGCGCCCACTTGCCGGTGTCGCAGAGCTGGTCCCAGATCGCCTTGCGCGTCAGCGCCGTCTCCATCTTGGACACGTCGGTCGGATCGAGCCCGGACATCTCGATGCCCTTGCGGGTCATGTCCTCCGGGATCGCGTCCACCGCGGCACGCACGATCCACGATCCGCGATAGGCCGCCTCCAGCCAGACGCGGTTACGGCTCTGGTACGACAGCGTGTACTGTGCCGCCGATGCCTGGTTGTCGGTGCCCCATCCGAGCCGCGCTTCGAAGTTGGCGAACGAGTCGACCGTGCGATGGGCGTACGTCGCCGCCGGCGCGCGCGGCGGCCGGGTCTGTTGCTTCCGTTTCGACATTCCGGGAAATCCTGTCGTGCTCAACCGGCAAGCCGCTCCCAGACCGACAGGTCCTTCGCGCCTCCCAGCATGTCGTTGATTGCGTCGACCATCGGATCGATCTGGTCGTCGTGCATGTGCGTGTCGTCAGCCGTGAACGAGTCGCACTCGGTCAAGAAGTCGCTGACCCACGGGGCATCCAGCGGGATGCCGACGTTGCCGGCATCGATGTGGCTGACGACGTCCATGACGCGCGTCAGCTTGTCCTTCACGCGTTCGATGCCCTCGATCGGGATGCCGCCCTCGGCCTGAATGTCTTGAATCAGCCCGGTGCCGCTGGACTTGTCCTCGACCTTCATCTGGCGCAGCACCGGCGCGCCGGGATCGTCGGCGCCGATGGCCGCGTGCTTGTTCCAGAAGTCGATCGCGCGGCGCTTCAGCTCGGGGGCCTTCCACTTCCCGCGCACCAGGTCGATCAGGTACAGACGGTTGTCGTACCCGAGACCCCAGCACTCGAACACGCTGTAGTCGTTCCGCTCGGCGGTCTTCTGAGCGGTATCCGCGAAGATCTTCCGGTACTGGAGCTGCGGCAGCGCGCCGTAGCGCAGGAACTTGCCGCTCTGGATGATCCCGCCGCCCAGCGGCGACGGCCGCTGCATGTACTGGCCGTTGAAGACGTACGCGTCGGCCTTCTCGGACGCGAGCAGCTCCTGCAGCGGTTCCTTGTACGGCCAGTAGCTGTACCGGCCGTCAGCATCTCGCTCGTCGCACTCGACGCGATCGCGGATGTGCGCCGGCAGCTTCGCGACGTACTCGTCCGTGATCAGCGCCGGGATCTCGATGAACTCCCACTCGCCCGGCAGCTTGCGCGCCTTGATGAAGCCCGTCGGATCTTCCTCCGCGAGCCGCTGCATGATCACGATGATCGGCGTGTCCGGACTCGCCTTCCGGCTTTTCACGGTCGACTGCAGCTTGCGGTTCGCCTTGTCCCGATTCGTCTTGCTGTACGCGTCCTCGACCTTCAGCGGGTCGTCGATGATGATCGCGCCCTGCCAGCCCTCGGCCATGTGCCCGGCCCGGAAGCCGGTGATCTGACCGCCGAGCGAAACCGCGTACACGCCGCCGGCTTTCTTCCCGTCGACGAGCACGTTCCAGCGCTTCTTCGACTTCGCGTCGTCAGCCACCTTCAGCGGCCAGAGAGCCTGGTACTCGTCGGATGCGACGATGTCGCGCGCCGTCTCGCTGTTCAACAGTGCGAGATCGTCCGAGTAGCTGATGTGCAGGAACCGCGCGCGCGGGTTCAGCGCGAGGCCGCGCGCGATCAGGTTGATCGCGACCAGCTCGGTCTTCGACGAGCCCGGCGGCACGTTGATGACGACGTTCTTCAGCGTGCCATCGATCACGCGCTGCACCGTGTCGGCGATCAGCACGTGGTGCCAGTTGACGCGGAACTTGATCGCCTGCCGGTGCTTGAAGAAGTACCGGCTGAAAAACAGGTGATCCCGCTCGCACTTCGCCTTCAGGACGGCCCGCTCGATGGCGGGGTCAATACTCGTCTTCGAGTTTGGCGACGGCGGCTGCGACCTGGCTTTCATCGACGACGACCGTCCTGTTCTCGATCGGGCCGCCGTTCTCCCCAGTGTGTTCGAGGCGCCGCCGGTTCGTGTAGGCGTCGCCGGATTCTTTCGCAGCCTGTTCGAGCAGCTGCGCCATCAGCGGCAGGTTGTTGCGCCGCTCCGCTTCCGCGACGGCTCGGTCGAGCGCGCGCAGGCGCACGGCGCGGTGCGACACGCCGATGCGCGACGTGTCGTTGAGGAACTCCTCGCGCGTGCGCTCGAAGATCTCGCGGTACTTCTTGCTGAGCGTCGCGCCGGCCCGCTTCGTCGGGTCGTAGCGCTCGCACTGCTGCGACGACACCTCGACGCCGAACACCTCGCGCACGTCCTTCACGGTGCGCGCGATCGTGTCGAAGCACGCCAGCGACTGCACGATGAACACCTTGATCGGGTCGGGAAGTGCTGCCATGGAGGGAGAAGTTCAGAGAAGGCTATGCGGCGGGTCAGATGTGCGACCAGGTTCGGCCATTCAATATGTCGCGGATCGCTGTCTCTGACACGCCGAACTGTCGTGCAATCCTTGTTTTCTCGCCTCGGCGGCCTACAGCCAAATCGCGAATCTCGCGCACCATGGCTTCGGTAAGTTTCGCTTGCCCGTTCGCCTCACCCCTGGCGTCAGCAAGGCCAGCCTCATATGCATGCAGCGAATTCCCCGATGACGTAACCCATTCCAGATTCCTGAAGTGAGGATTCGTCTTGTCGCCGTCGATGTGGTTCACCTCGGCTCCAACGAACGGCGCAGGCCCCAGAAATGCGCGCGCAACCAGAATATGAATCATCTGGGTGCGACGCTTCCCGTTTCTGCTCAGATCCACTGATGGGTACGGCCGATCCTTACTGCGATTGCATGGCTTCAAGATGGAGCCTGCCTTCGCACGCGTTCGCGTCGTCAGACGCTTCACACGACCATAGTCGCTGATAGCGTAGTCCGGAAAGTCCAGCACGGGCTTCCATCGCTCGGCGTCTACGCAGCCTTCAATATGCACGTTCCGCATGCTTGTGCTATCGATGCGTGAGAGATTGTTGGTCCAGCATTTGCAGCTCTGACCATTCTGGAAATGTCGCTATCCGGACCACCGGTTCCGTAACGCGCCACGATCCCAACGAACTCGCTGACGTCATGCGCTCGAAGCCCCAGCTTCGGAAAGCCATCCTTCGTAAAAGCGGGGGCGCCGAACTCATCCGTCTTCTGAGCGATGTGCATCAATTCGTGCTCGACGAGCGCACACCACTGCAGGTCATTGCACTCGCGCGCGTAGTGCGCGTCGAGCGTGATCAGGAACGCCGGCACGCGACCGAACCATTCGAGGAACTGCTGTTCCTGCCGGGCGCGCTGCCAGCCGCCGGCGCGGATCGCCACCTCTTCGCACTGACCGACGACGCGCCGCATCTGGCGCACGTTCTCGACGGCCGCCCAGAGGTAGGCGACGTCGGCGTCGATCAGGTGCGCGTGATCGGGGTTGTGCAGCGGCGCGCCCTCGCGGAGGAGCGTCTCGTTTACCCACTCGGCTATGCCGTCGGCCGGCACGATGCGCCGAATCCAGTTCGAGTCGTCGAAGAGGATGTCCGGCGGCACCGGACGAGACACTGGTAACACATTCGCTATCGCAGCAGATCTGCTCATCTTGTGACATCTGCAGTTTGATTCGAATAATGAAACGCTCAAGTCAATTCCGCCAATTTTATTCAAATAGCGAAATTATTAAGATAATTAAACGGCGTTGACTTAAATCACTCGATTAACGCAATATCCTCATGGCCGCGTGCTTAGAACGCGGTCGCGGAAAATCGTCTAATAAGCGCAAACAGGAGAGCATTAATGACTACCGCACGAGCAACCGAACAGGCCGTCGAACTCGTCAAAACAGCACTCGCATCCGGTTTGGTAGCACCAGCCACCGGTGACCGGTGGTTCACTGACCCTGCCAAAAATGGAGAGCAACTCGGACAATTTATCGGCGCAACCGTGGCCAAGATCGCCAAGGAAATAGACGCGCTGTAGGAATCGGGACTATTAAAAGTCGGTTTAGATCCAGCCGACCCAGTAAAAAGCCCGCTGACTTTCGCTCAGCGGGCTCAACGAATCTGGTGCCAGCAGGGCGGCGGAAATCCGTCTGCACCTTTCGGCGCGCTGGCTGATCACCTTGCTGCGTCTTTCCCGCCGGCGCAGTTAAGGCCGGGTTGAGTATAGCGCGGACACGCCGCAACGAAAAAGCCCGCTGGCTTGTCGGCTCAGCGGGCTTTGGTCGCAACTCTGCAATTTGGCGAAAATCTACACCCTATCCGCCACATTTGCAAGGGGAATTTTCGCCGTACCCCTTATGCCTCAACGGCCTCCGCGATCGTCACGTTGTTTCGCTCGAAGAGCGGCGTCAGCCGCTTCACGGCTTCGCGCTCCAGCTCGGCGAGGCGCTTCCGGATGATCTGCGCGTTGCGCTCGAGCGTGCGGACCGTGACGTGCGTCTCGTCGGAGATCTCCCGATACGACAGCCCATCCTGGCGCAGCCGCACCTGCGAGTGGCCTGCGATCAGCGCCATGATCGCCTTGCCATTCGTGACGGTGAGCGACGGCCGCAGGTACGTCCGCATTTCGACGAGCGCGCGCTTCCACTCGGCCGACGGCGGGATTCCCGGGTCCGCCGCGCGCGTCGCGCTGGCGGGCCGCGCCGGCATGCCGCAGGCATAGCGGAGCCACACCGCATTGCGTTCCGGCTTCAGCAGGTGATCGCGCACCGCTCCGACGACCATCGCGCACTGGGCCCGGATTTCGTCACCGCTCAGCCCGTCGAAGTTGATCGTGCCTGACGAGGTGCCGTACAGGTAGTCGAGAAATTCAGCCTGGCGCGCGGTGAGATGGCCGACCGATTCGAGGATCTGGATCAGCGCCAGTCGGAACTGCTGCTTCTGCCGCGGCGGCAGCGAAGTCACGAGAAAGCTGACGTGCAGCGCCTGCTGCGTGTTCTCGAAGATGGCGATCACCGGCCACCCCGCGTCGTCATCGCCAGTGCCTGGCGCGTGTTGAGCTCGGCCATGTAGCCCGTCAGGTTGCTCGTGAAGTCCGGCCGGATGCGCGTGTCGACGTGCGTGCCCGGCGAGCGGCTCGTGCCCGCGAGCGAGTACATCCGGCCGCGGCTCTCCGAATGGCAGTCGAGCCGCGCGAGCGCGACGTCGAGCGACAGCAGCTGGCGCACCGACGAGACGGGATGCTTCAGACGGCGCGCGAGGTCGTGCGCCGAATACCGGACGCCGGGCTTCATCTTCCCGATCACCTCGTTGATGGTGAGTTTGCTTTTTGCTTTCAAGGCCCCGCTCCTTATGCTGACTTCAAATTCAACTCGATCGCCTCGATGCGCACACCCGGCGTGCGCGCGTAGCGCTTCGACACCCAGAGGTCGACGACCTGGCCGTCATCGACGTACACCACCCCGTTCATGCCGTCCTTCAACGCCTTCACAACGTTGTCGGCGTCCGGCTTCTTCGTCGCGCCGATGGCGCCGGCGGCCGCTTCGCCCTGGCGCTTCATCGACCAGCTCGCCGGAATCGGCAGGCCGATGTGCACGATCAGGCGGATCGGGCCGGCGTATGGCGAGGCGCTGCGCATCGCGGCGCGCGCGGCCATCTTCACGAGGTTCTCGTACCGCTCGGTTTTCTCGGGCGTGTAGGTCGTGACGTGCGCGCCGCGGCGCGCGAACTTGGGGCGCCCCTTCGCGACCGGCGTACCGGGAACGACGAACTCGACACGCTTCGCGATCGGCGAAGCGGCGATGAGGGACTGCTGCGTCATGCCGTCACCTCGTCGCTCACGTCGTCGGTCACCGGCACGCCGCTGATCGGGCGCAGCCACGCGTCCGGAATCCATCCGGTCTTCAGCTCGCACGGCCGAAACGTGAGAACGTCCGTCCCCGGGATCGGTGTCGGTGCCTCGACGTACCAGCAAAAGCCGAAGCCGAGGTAGTCGCCGTAGGGTGCTTTCACCTCGACGATGCGGTCGCGGGCTTTGCCGCGCGTGATCACGGCCATGTCGCCGACTTTGCAGTTCATCGCCCTTCCCCCATCAAAGCGCCGGCCGCGACCGGGCCGGCCGTGTTGCGAAATGCGCGGTTGTGGTCGTCCCACCACGGGCCATCGCCGGCCGCGTCGAACACGCGCAGCTTGAAATCGAATGGAGGTTCGTCGCGGCCCTGCTCGACGCCGAGCGCGAGCCCGTGCTCGACGATGCCGGTCCATGACCGCCACCAGTCGCCGACGGTGCGCGTCCCCGTTGCGGGCTTCGCGGCGCGCGAGGCGAGCAGGTCGCCGAGGATCAGGTCGAGCAGCCCGGCGTTGAGCGGCTGCTCGGAGCGCTCGCGCTCCCGGCGCTTGCGTCCCGTGGCGATGGCCGCGCGGAGGTCGTCGGGAGTCACGCCGCGCCCGGACCAGGCCGCCACTCGCGTGTCATCGGCGGCGAAGCCGACGCCCGACGAGCGAAGGATTTCGACGAAAGCGGCGGCGGCGATCGGCGCATCGTCGCCTACTGCCTGTGCTGTGCCGCCGCCGCTTGGGTTTACATCTTGGTTATTGGTTGTTGGTTCTTGGTTAGTTTTAGAACCGGTTATGTCTGGGGGGCCGCTGGTATCCGGATTGGAACCCGGAGAAAACCCACTGGGTTTTTCTTGGGTTCCGGATGGGTTAGGTTTGGTACCCGACCCGGTGCCTGTTCGCTTCTTCGGCCGGCCGCCCTTCTTCCCGTTCTCTTGGGCCGTTTCTGCGCGCGAACGGTACGCCGCGATCTCGATTTCGCAACGATCGTGCACATACCCGGCGTCGGTCTGGGTGAACTTGAAGCGCAGCAGATTGGCAACCGCGCGACGCTCGTCCTCGGAGCTGACGCCGACGGCATAGCACACTGCGTCGAGATCGAGTGGGAGAGGCTTCTCCGTGTCGTAGTAGACGTCGATCAGGTCGCGATAAATCCAGCGCTCGACACGGGTCATATTGACCGTGCCGGAGCGGAAATCGCCGATGTGATGGGGGTAGTAGTTCATGGGCGCCATTCCTCCATGAGCTTCGCGCCCTTCGACCGATTACACGGCCGACAGGAGGTTACGAGGTTCTGTTCGGTGGTCGGGCCGCCGCGCGAGAGAGGCACGACGTGGTCGGCCTCAAGGTAGACGCCGCGAGCGCCGCAATACCGGCAGGTGTAGTCGTCGCGCGCGAAGACGACGGCGCGGATGCGCGCCCACTCGCCGGACTCCATCTCCAGGCGGCGGATCTTCCGCGCCATCAGACGAAGCTTGATCGGCCACACGCGGCGCGCATGCGCCGCGACCTCGGGGTGATAGAGACGGCCATCGGCACACTTCACCCAGCCGCGCAGCGCATGTTCCTTCACGCGCTTCCAGTTCTTCGACTGGGACAGATGTCCGAGCGTGCGGTCGTCGGCCGGCAAGCTCGCGGCCGGGATCTGATGCCAGCTCTCGAGCCACAACGTGATTGCGGCCGCGCGCTCGTCGCCGGTGCCGAGGATCCACGTTTCGGACGTGAGCAGGCGCTTCACCTCGAGCGGCATGAACGGGAAATCGCGGAGGTTGCAGTCCGCTGGGGTGAGAGGATTCGGGAGGTCGTTCACACGTATTCCTCTTCCGAAAACAACCGCGGCTGCACGGCGCCGTTCGCATACACGACGTCGAGGATGACGTCACCTGTCGGCTCGTCACCCTCCCATCCTTGCGGCCAGGTCCGTGCTGCGATCAGCTCGCGGATACGAGCCTCTTCCTCCGCGTCGATCAGGTCGATCATCGGACGGCCCGTAGCGTGCGCAACGCGGTTGCATTCGTTTTGGATTGAAAGGATTCGGTCGAGCGCCATCAGCCGAGCCTCGAACGTGAGCGGGCCCAGGCGCTGCGGGTTCTTCGCAACACCGCCGCCCTTCAGCTTCTCGAGCCCCGGCTTCCGCAGGCGATGGTGCGGTTCGCGCAGCTCACGCCATAACGGCTTGATGCCGCGCAACGGAGCGAGATAGGACCACTGGGAACTTCGGAGTACCGTCTCCAGCGCCTTCTCTTCCTGCGCCAATGGGCAGCCGATGCAGCCCGTGCGCGCGTTCAGCTCTTCAGCTTCGTCGCCACCGTAGGCATCCGCTATCGCGCGGGTCGACCAGTCGCCGAAATCGGCCTCCGGCGCCCAATGCTTCAGCCACTCCCAGACGTGGCAGACTCGCCAGTGCAACAGTGGTGCGAGCGTCGCAATGCGGCCGCGCAGGCCGCGCGCGTTCGGCAGCACCTGCTGATACCAGCCTTGGCCGCACTCGGCACCATCCTTGCCGCAGCTCATCTCAATGCGGCGATCGCGAATCGCGCTTTCGCCCTGGCGTACACCGGTGATCATCAGGATCCCGCCATCGACACCATCGAGGCGCCGGCGCAACGCTTCTTCCATCGGATCGATCTTGATCTGCCGCGTGCACCAGCGGAGCGTGTTGTTGTTGGGCGGCGGCACGCCGCGGCCGAGGATGTACAGCATGAATCGCTTGTCGAGCGGCGCGCGCACGACTTCGACCTGGATGCGACGGTCGCGAAGCTCGTCCATGATCTTCAGCGCGGAGATTGCAAGCGGCGGAAGCTCTTGTCGGGTGTCCGCATAGAAGACCGTCAAGGTCTTCGGCGCGGCGATTCTGCCGGTGTCGATCAACCAGCACACGATCGTCAGCGTCGCGGTGCTATCTTTGCCGCCAGACCAGGCGATGCCCCAATGATCGTGCTCAGGCCCATAGGCCTGCATCGATTGGATAGTCAGTTCGATCGACTCGGTCATCTGCAGGCGCTGCGCGCCAGCAGCGAGGAAGTCGAGTTGCTGGGCGCTCATGCTCCCTCCCGTGCGATGTGCGGCAGCGGCTCGGCAGCCGATTCGATCGCAGCCTGAATGCGCTCGAGCTGCTGACGGAGCCGCTTGACCTCGAAATCAAGGCAGACGCGACGCGCGGCTTGCTTGCAGGCGCTGGCGATCTCCCAGGCCCCCGCGCTCTCCGGCAACCCGAGCGCACGCGCGAGTTCGATGCGCGCGCTGTCGATCTGCGCTGCGTCGCGCTCTGCATGCTGCTTCGCCCGATCGAGGATCAGCCGCCGTTCGTTTTCCGCCTCTTCGGCAAGGTTTTCGAGCCGCTCGGTGGCGGCCTTCAGTCGGCGCTCCGCGTCCAGTTGATCCCGCACGGCATCCGCGACTACGTCGCCGAGGCGCGCGCGAAGCTTCTTTGCGAGCGTCCATTCGTTGCACAGCCCAGCGCGCAGCTGCTCGTAGTTTTGGTCCGCGAGCCGCCCCATGCCGTCGATGATCAGCTTGATCCACGCGTCGCGCGGCAGGTTGTCGACGTTCTTCAGCGTCGGGCCCTTTAGTGAGCGCCAGCCGTCCGGCCCGCGCACGATCAGGCCACAGCCGGTCGGGATGTCTTCCTTCTTCAGCAGGCCAGCCGGCGCGGCGAAGATAACGCCGGCGGCGAAGCGCAGGTACGACGTCCACTTCCCCGCCGTCACGTCGCGGCGGAAGTCGGCGACGCTGATCTTGCATTCGTAGGCGACGGGCTGGAACCGTGCGAACGAGCACGGCACCGTGTAGACATCGGGCCGCGGCGAGCCAGCCGGCCCGAGCTGCATGTCGGTCCATACGAGGCGATCGGATGCGCCGCGAAGATGCGCGGCGAGATCCTTCGCGAGGTCATCGTGCGCCCAGTTCATGCGAATTCCCCGCGCGCGCAAGCGGCCACCGCGAGTGCGCTATGATGGTTTGGCCGCGGGCGTGCGCGGTCCATTTCAAGACGGGGAACCACATGCCGATCATGACCGTAACGGCAGCCATTGCCGGGCTGAAAAATACAATTGACCTTGCCAAAGCAGCAGTCGCCGCGCGGGACGAATTGAAGCTCGCCGAGATGCAGCAATCGATCAACGATCGCATCATCGACGTCCAGAATGCCGCTCTCGCGTTGCAGGAGAAGCAATCGAGCGCACGCGATGAAATCGACCGCCTCAAAGACGAGCTTCGAGAAGCAAAGAAGACAATCGAAGCTCTTGAAACCGAGCGTTCTCAGTCCAATAACTACGAGCTCACAAAGCTCTCCGAGTACGGGTATGCGTACAGATACGTCGGTCCTGACGAGCCCGAACACCTCATCTGCCAGCCGTGCTACGACGGCCCAGGTCACCGAAAGACCGTCCTTAAGTTCAATCCGATCAACGGAAGATACGCGGCCCATTACGTCTGCCCGACGTGCAAGAACATCGTGCGCGGATAGTTTCGATGCGACGCTCATCGTGCCGCCTGCCGATGGCGTTCCACGGTAGATCTGGGCGCCGGCACACGCCGCACGCTCGGACAATTCAGTCACCATGAGCCGCCCCCTTCGTGTTGTCGATCGGCGCCGCCTCGGGCCGCACGCGCTCGAGCATCCAGAGCTGGTCGGCCCGAAACGCGAGGTAGTCCTGCGGCGGATCGCGGAAGATGAAAAGGTGCTTTTCCTCGACGATGCCGAGATAGGTCATGGGGCGCCCGAGCTTCCGGGCGAAGTGCTTGCCAACGTCGCGCTGGCTGAGAGTCAGCGTCATGCGGCCACCTGCCGCTGGCCGAACGCCTGCTGGACGAACTCGCCGATCGCCTGCTGGCTGAGCCGGCGGTATTCCTCGATCGCCTTCCGCTCTTGGATGGCGAGCCACTGCCGCGGGTAGTCGCAGCCCGTGAACATGCAGAACAGGTGCAGCTTCGTCGCCGGAAACGGCCGGCGGCCGGCCACCAGGTCACCGAAGTGCGGATAGTGAATGTCGCAGTTGCGCGCGAGCGTCTTGCGATCGAAGCGCCGCAGCCCGAGCTCGAGCGCGTGCGCGAGGCAGTCCTCGAAGCTCATCGCTTCGATCTCCCCATCCGGCAGCGTCGCGGCCTGCACCCACGGCGCGAACATCCTGAATTCGGTCTGGTTCATACGAAAAATCAATCGTTACCCAGTTGATTACCCACTTGCTTACCCAGTTGGCGCCGGGGCGAAATAAAGGCCAGGACAACACCTGGCCAGCTATCAACGAATGCAATCCAATGCCATCAGTCGACACCTGCACGAAGCGCGTCGTGCTGCCCCCCATCTGACGTGCACGCGCCCATGCGCTCCGGCGCGGCGGCTTCCGCCGGATGAGGCCAGATCAGGTGCCAATCGGTCGGACGAAAGTCCCTGTACGGGATGCCGACGGCATTCCCGACGAGGACGCAGTTCTCGGGTCTCATTGGATTGGGGGAATGCAGCCACTTATGGATGTGTGGCTGCTTTTTGCCGATCAGGCGGGCAAGTGCGGACTGCGACCCGGCTTTTTGGATCGCTGCCTCAAGAGCCGGCACGGAGCAATTGGTCGGTTTCATGCGGCAATACTATAACCAAAGTTATTCATCCGCAAGAACTTTGGTTATTTGCCGGCTTACAACCAAGGTTATAGGATGCCCGCTATGGAAAATCCTGAATTCGGGCGCCGGGCAAAGGAACGTCGCGAGGCACTGGGCCTATCCCAGAAGCACGTCGCTGAACTTGTTGGCGTATCGCAGCCGGCGATCGCCAAGGTCGAAAGAGGTGGCAGCACCACGACCACGAACGGGTTTGCACTCGCGCGCGCGCTCCAAACCACACTGGAGTGGCTCGAATTCGGCGACGAGGCTCAACCCGTACCGCCTGGCTACGATCAGCTCGACGAGATCGGCCGGGCCAAAGTCGAGGCGTATATCAGTGGGCTGCTAGCTCAGTCAGCTCCGCATCACCCATCTGCTCAGGACGAGGACAGGCCGTTCGGCGACTGATCCGCCGTGCCTCTTGCGGAAGCGGCTCTAGCGACGCATCCCAGAATGCAAACTCGCGCGTCACGATCGGCCGCTTCATCCGCCCCGTGAAACCGAACGCGGGCGTCTCGAGCAGCACATCCCACCGACCGTCAGAACGCAGCCGTTGAATCGTCACGATCGTGCCGGTCAGCGCTGGGCTTCTGCTCGTCACCACCATCGCCAAGTCCCCCGGCCTGCAGCGCAGGCGCGTCTTCGTTTCTTCTTCCACTGGCCGCCCTCGTCTTCGGTTCGCCACACCACTGTATGCATGTACAGTAGTTTAGCCCCACTTCCCGAAGACTTTCAACTGCCGTCAGCAGACGCTTAACAAACGGGCCGCCGGCCGCCCTGTTACAAATTTCCCGCCCAATCGATAACTTTGGTTGTTGACACGTCGATAACCTTAGTTATAATTCCCATCAACGCGACATCGACGCCGCGCCACCGCCCCAGGCGGATCGCTCTCTAACAATCGAAGGTAAGCCGGGACCGCACATGCGGAGCAACCGGCCGGCGCGATCAGCGTCGTGAGTCAGGACGGACGCTGCGGAAGACCGCAGCGGCATGCAAAACCCGAGTGGACCTGACACAAGACAGCCAGCAACACGTGACCGATGGCGTCGTAATCGGCACAAACCTCGCGCGGCCCGGAGCCGGCACGGCCGGGTGTAGCCGGGCGCGCGAGTGATGCAGTCTCATGGAGCCGGAATGCGCAGGCTGATGCGCGACCAGCTGAGCGCTGGAGTCCCGAAGCCGGAGATCAGCACCGGCCCGGCTCCATGAGACTGTCCCGAAACAGCTCTGACTGGTGGCGGTTCGTACTCTCGAGGCGTCACCAGTCAGAGCTGCGCAAGCAGCGTTGCAGTTCAAGACTGCAATTCAGTTAGTAATCCTACTTTCAATGGAGGGCGCGATGCACACGCCTCAACCTCATCACAGCAACGTCCATGCTCTGCCCGTGCGGGTCGACCGACACGCCGACCACCTGCAGGCTGCGGCGGACGACGCCGTGCTGGCGCGCGACGAGCGCAACGAAGCGATCGCCGAGCGCGTGACGTTCGATGTGCTGCCGTTCTCGGCCGAACAGATCGCGGTGCTCGATGCGGCGCTGCGCCGCGGTTACATCGAGGACGTGTACGAGGTCTGGAACGTCTGCAAGGACGTGCTCGCCGCCGAGATCAAGCGGCGCATCGCCGAAGCCGATCTCGGCGCGGCTGCGCCGAGATTCGAAAACGTCGATTGCTCGCAATGTGGCCGACGCTTCGGCCCGGGCAACGCCGGTTTCTCCCGCTGCACCGACCATACCGTTCGTCGCGCGCTCGACGACTGATCACCCGCGCTCGCTACGACTGGCGCTCAAACCACACCGAGAGACCACATGAACGAGATCAAGTACACGCTCGGTCAAGCATGGCTGCGGCGCGCGAAGGAGCTCGCACAGGAGCGGGCCGATTCGAGCTTCGCATACGGCGAATTGCCGTCCGACGCGGGCGAAACCGAGTCGGCCGACGCTTACGCGCGCTCGCTCGCGGCCGATCGATTGCTCGACGCGCACCTTCAACCGATGGCGCATCTGATCGACGCACTGCACCTGGTCGCGTCGAAGACCGTCCTCACGTCCGGCATCCGCGCCGTCGTCGACGACGCGCTGGCGAAGGCCGGCTTCCGCGCCCCGATGCCGGTGTCGGATCCCGTTCGCCGCATCACGGTCGCGGGAGGTGCGCCGTGAGCGCAATCAAACGCACGCCGGCGCCAAAGATGGTCGAGCGCAAATGCAAGCGCTGCAAGACGCCGTTCTTCGCGCGCGCTGCTGATGTGAAGCGCGGTTGGGGCCTGTTCTGCTCAAAGTCGTGCAAGGCCATCAAGCAGGAACAGCGCACGGGCCAGTGCCGCGCGTACTGGGATCGCCAAGAGGCGCGCGAACGCGGCGACGAGCCGACGGAATTTGCCGACGCGCATCTGTTCAGCAACGAAGACTACTTCCGCGGGAAGGACTGACATGCGCTCACCTCTCAACAACTTTCAGCCTGTATTTCGTCAGTACAGGCAATCGCCTGTATCGCGACTGCGCTACGTGATCGAAGGCTCGGCATGGGCAATCGCGTACGGCGTCGCGATCGGCGCGCTCTGGTTCGGCGCCGATTTGGCCGGCCCCTATCTCCGGAGCCTCGGATGAAGTCGCTGCTGCGCAAGGTCGGCGAGCTGGTCGGCCTGTGGGTCGTCGTCGCGACGATCCTGTTCGTCTTCGTCTGGCTCGTCGTGCCGACGCTGATCAGCGCGCCGGACGACGTGCCCGTCACCGTTTCCACGAGGCCCACATGAGCCGCTTCACCGATCACGCTGACCTCTTCGAGCGCCGGCACCCGCGTGCTGCCCGAGCCCTCGTTCTCGCGACCTTCATTGCGGTTGCAGTTGTCGCGATCGCGATCGACTACTTCTGCAAGCGCTTCGGAATCCTCTAAGCGCCGCCGTCGCACCAATCGACGCCACGTTGTCCGCCACCTGCCGCGCCGTCCGATGCGCATCTCTCGTCGTTCTATCTGGAGTTCCACGCCATGAAAACCATCGACACCCAACCCGTCGAGTCGTCGCAGATCCATAGCATCGGCTACGACGCCGAATCCGAAACGCTCGCGGTCCGCTTCAAGGATCGCAAGACGAATGCGCCGACGTCGCTGTACCACTACACCGGCTTCACGCAGGCGAACTTCGACGCGCTCAAGACCGCCGACTCGCTCGGCTCGCATTTCTACAAGCATATCAAGCCGTTCCCCGAGCGCTTCCCGTACATGTGCATCGAGAAGATGCCGGCGCCGGCGGCGGACATCGACGCCGAAACCGCAGGTGCGGCGTGACTCCCTCGGTCTATACCGTGCGCGCGTCGAGCTGGGGCGCACTGTTTGAATGCGCCTACCGGTGGGAGGCAATCCACCTCCTGAAGATGCGCAACGTCGTCGGGCTGCGCGCCGCGCTCGGTACCGCGATCCACGCCGGCACGGCCGCGTACGACCAAAGCGTGCTCGACGGCTCCGGCCTGACCGTCGACGACGCGGCCGGAGCATTCGTCGATAAGCTGCACGACCCGTCGAACGAGTACAACCCGGCGAGCGACGATCTCAATCTGAAAGAAGCCGAGCGCATCGGCATCTCGCTCACGACGAAGTACTGCCTCGAGATCACGCCGCGGTACGACTTCGTCGCGGTCGAGATGGAAACGAAGCCGCTCGACATCGACTGTGGCGGTGGGATCGTGATCCGCCTCACCGGCACGATGGACCGCGCACGTGTCCGCCGCACGGCGCTCGGCCCGGGCATCGCCGACCTGAAGAGCGGATCGAAGGCTGTCGCGCAGGGCGTCGCTGTCACGAAGGGCCATGGGCCACAGATCGGCACCTACGAGATGCTCTACGAGCACACGACCGGCGAGCTGATCGCCGACACGGCCGAGATCATCGGGCTCAAGACGAAGGGCACGCCGGAGGTCGCGACTGCCCCGGTCAAGAACGCCAAGCGCGTGATGCTCGGCACCGAGGAAACGCCTGGGCTGATCCAGTTCGCCGCCGACATGTTCCGCTCTGGTCGCTTCTACCCCAACCCGAAATCGCTGTTGTGCGACAAGAAATACTGCCCGCGCTACGGCATCTGTCAATTCCACGAATAGCGAGAGCACATCAAGATGAGCACCCCCGTTCAACTGCAAGACGTCAAGGCCGCCGGCGGCGTTCCTTCCCTGACACCCGACCAGGCCGTCGACATGTTCACCGAGCGCGGCTTTGTCCTGGCGAACCGCATCGCCAAGGCATACGCAAGCAGCGACGCGGTTCCGGCACAGTTTCGATCGCACAATCTGAAGAAGGCGAACGGCGAGGAAATCTGGGTCGAGAACCCTTCTGCGATCGGCAACTGCCTTGTCGCGATCGAGGTCGCGCGCGCCGTGCGCATGTCGATTACCGCCGTGATGCAGAACGCCGACATGATCGAGGGCAAGCTGCGGTGGTCGGGCAAGTTCGTGATCGCGGCCATCAACGCATCGGGCCGCTTCACGCCGCTGCGCTTCCAGATGATCAGCCGCGGCAAGATCACCGCGAAGTACAAGGAAAAGACCGGCTGGAATCAGCAGGCTCGAAAGCCGATCTTCGAAGAGCGCGAGGTCGAGGTCGACGACATCGAGTGCATCGCTTGGGCGCTCCCGCGGGGCACACCGGAGCCGCGCCTCTCGCCCGAGCAAGTTCGCCAGTACGCGGGCCGCATGCTCGACCTGTACCGGGACATCGGCATGCCCGTGATCGAATCGGCGCCGGTCAGCATGCGAATGGTCGTCGAAGAAGGCTGGTACGGGAAGGCGGGCTCTAAGTGGCAAACCGGCCTGCGCACGCTGATGTTCCAGTACCGCGCCGGGAGCTTCTTCGGCAACATCCACGCCCCCGACATCGTGATGGGCATGGGCCGCACTTCCGAGGAAGAAGCAGACGTCGTCGACGTCTCCCCGGACGGTTCCTATACGGTCTACAGCACGACCCTCGACGAGCTGCGCGGGGGCCGTGCTGAGCCCGCCGAGGAAGTCCCGCGCGGCGCAGCGCAGGCTCAAACGGAGCCCACGACGGAATCGCACACGCACGGCACGTCGCCGGCTGCCGCCCAAGCCGATCCGGTCGACGACCACGGCGGCCCGACGGAAGACGGCAACCATGGTCAAGGCGGTTTCGACTTCGACATCGCCGGCCTCGTGCGCGGCATCCGCGAGGACATCGAGTCCGCGAAGACGCCCGAAGACCTCGATCTCGCCCGCAGCGCGATCAGCGGCGTGCCCGATGAAACCGCCAAGGCCGAACTGAACGCGCTCGCCTCGGCGCGCATGCGCGCCATCACGTCGGCAGCCGAACAGGCGGCCGCCGGCAAGGCATCTTCCCAGACGACCGCGCCGGCCAGCCGCCGCCCGCGCAACCCGATCAACGCCGACTAACGCGCGCCTACCGCCGCCAAGGATTTCGACATGACCGACAAGAACGTCCTCCAGATGACCGCCGACAGCATCGGCAAAGACCTGCTTTCGGCGCTGGTGACCGAAATGAAGCTGATGCCCGACATCTGGGTGAAGCTGTCCGAGAAAAAGCAGAACGACGTCATCGACCGCCTGCGGGCGCGTGTCGAGCACAACGTGAAGATGGCGACGCACCTGATCGCGAGCGATGGCCGCATCGTCGTCCAGGGTGACCTCGACCAGATCACGATCAAAGACGGCGTCAAGGCGGTCGTGAAATTCGGCGGCTCGCAGCCGAACCTGCACGAGCTCTACGAAGCCAGCGGGAAAACCGTTCTGGTCGTCGTCGCAAACCCGAGCGAGCACACGGGCGGCATGGACGAGATCCGCGGCGAATCGGATCAGCGCGGTTTCGACCTCGGTCGGGAGTACACCGACCACGACGGCGACGGCATGGACGGCGACAAACCCGACGGCGACGTCGTCGACGCCGAGTTCCGCGAGGTGCCGAAGCTCGGCGACGGCCCGACGCAAGCGCAGATCGACGAACAGCATCAGGCCGGCCGGCAAGCGGCCGCCGACGGCAAACCGGAGAGCGAATGCCCCGTGATGGCCGGCGAGCTGTGCATCGCCTGGGTGAAGGGCTGGAAGGAGTGGCACGAGGAACAAGCCGGCTCCGGCAACGCGGATCCGCTGTACGCCCAAGTCGAAGCGTTCGTGATCGAGCAGCAGAAGGTCACGATCTCGAGCGTGCAACGCCAGTTCAAGATCGGCTACAACCGCGCCGCGCGCCTGGTCGAGCTGCTCGAAGCGAAGGGCATCGTCAGTGAGATGGACTCGGACGGCGGCCGTACGGTACTGCGGCCGCGCGGAACGGAGGAGGGATCGTGAAAATCACCGACATCTACGTGGCGAACGTGCTCGGTATCCGCACGGCGGATATCCGGCTCGCGAAGCCTGTCGCCCTCTTCACCGGTCCGAACGGCGCCGGCAAGAGCAGCCTGCAGGAAGCCGTGCGCATGGCGCTCACCGGCGACACCGTGCGCGTCGCGCTGAAGAAGGAATACGGCTCGCTCGTCACCGAGGGAGCCGACGGCGGCCAGATCGTGGTCGCGTGCGGCGAGCAGGCGAACAGCGTCATGCTGCCGTCCGGCAAGCTGAAGCGCGAGCTCGCCGAGGATCCGCGCCTTCCGCTGGTGCTCGACGCGCAGCGGTTCGCGCACCTCGGCGCGGCCGAGCGCCGGGCGTTCCTGTACGACCTGATGGGCGTGAAGATCGGTGTCGACGAAATGCGCGCCCGGCTGCTCGACAAACTCGGGCTTCGCGCTGATGCGGTGCCGGCACCGGCCGCCGCGCGGCTCGCGGCGATCACGCCGATGTTGCGCGCCGGCTTTGAAGCGGCGCAGAAGGAAGCGGCCGACCGCGCGCGCGGCGCGAAGCAGTCGTGGCGCAACGCAACCGGCGAGACGTACGGCAGCCAGAAGGGAGCGACCTGGCGCCCGGCACTGGTCGAATTCAACGAGGCAGCATTGCGGAAGCTCACGGGCGATCGCGCGGCGCTCGACGACCGGATTGGCGACCTGCAGCAGCAGATCGGCGCAGCCGACGCGGCGGACACCGCGGCTCGTGCGCGTGCGTCGAAAATCGCGGACCTACGCACGCGCGCCGCCGGTTACGCGAAGGCGGTTGAACTGGCGCAGCTCGCCGACGAGCAGGTCGCCGAATTCCTGCCCAAGGTCGAAGCGCTTCGGGTGCGCGCCGGGGCGGCGCCGGCCGGCACCGAATGCTCGTGCCCCGAGTGCGGCGCCCTCCTGCGCTACCTCAACGGCGTCCTGTCGGCGGCGGCCGCAGCCGGCGCGCGCGACGATGAAGCCGCCGCGAAGCTGCCCGAGTACGAGCAGGGTTTGAAGACGCTGCAGAACGCGGCCGCGAATCGCAAACGCGACGTCGAAGCGGCGGACACGGCCGCGACCCAGCTGCGGGCGCTCGAAGACGACGCAGAGGACAGCGGCGCGGCCGCTGCACGCGAGAGCGGCGACGCAGCGCGCTCGGAATTGGCCGACCTTCAGCGCCGCCGCAAGCAACTCGACACCGACATCGCGACGCTCCGCGAAATCGAACGGCGCGCCGCCGGCGCCGCCGATCTGGCGAAGCAAGCTGCCGCGCTGCACGAAGACGTCGCCGCGTATGAAGCGATCGCCGACGCGCTCGCGCCGAATGGCATCCCGGCCGACCTGCTCAGCGAAGCCCTGACGCCGATGAACGAGCGCCTCGTCGCGCTCGCCGAGATGTCCGAATGGGCCCACGTGACGATCACGCCGGAGATGGAGATCTTCGCCGACGGGCGCGCCTACGCCCTGCTGTCCGAATCGGAGCGCTGGCGTGTCGACGCGCACATCGCCGCGGCGATCAGCCACTTCTCGGGCCTGAAGCTGCTCGTACTCGATCGCGCCGACGTCCTGGTCGGCCCCGAGCGAGACCGGCTGCTCTACTGGCTCGACGATCTCGCGTACACCGACCAGATCGACACGGCGCTCGTGTTCATGAGCCTGAAGACGCCGCCCGGCGGCCTGCCCGAAGCCATCGAAGCGTTCTGGGTCGAGGACGGTCAGGTCGCGCCGGCCGCGCAGCACGCAATACGGGAGGCAGCGTGAGAGAGGACATCGAGAAGTATCTCGCCGAGACATCGGAAGCCACCGCGAAGGCCGTGGCGACCGGAACCGGGCTCCCGCATCTCGACGTGACGAAGGAGCTGAACCGGATGCTCGGCGAGGCGCTCGTCGAGCGTGAGAAGCGCGCGGGCGGCGGCAATGAGTACGTGTACTGGCTCGCGCGCGGCGTCGCGCCGATACCACCGGCCAACGCCGCGCCGCCGGTCGTCGCTCTGTCGCTGGCCGAGGCCATTGCGAGCCTGCCGCCGTCGGCCGTAGCGGCCGACACCACCTCACGCGTCATCGCGGAGCTGCGAGCCGAGGTCGAGCGGCTCACCGCCGAGCGCGACGCCGCGCAGCAACGAGCCGACACCTGGCGCGTGAATACCGCGGCACTCGAAGCCCGCATCGATGAGCTGACGCTCGGGCCGGTCGGCGCGCGTGCGCCTTTGTTCGTGACAGTTGGCCGGTATTGCAAGCCGAGGCGTCACACGTCGCTCGAGAAAGCCCAGCGGCGCGGCAGCGCGCTCGTAAGCAGCGAGAAGGAATCCGAGGTGCTCGTGCTCGAACCGGTTGGCCGGATCGTGCGCGGCACGCAGTGGATGCCCCGATAGCAGCACCGCCGCGCGCCTTCCGTGCCTCGGATTGCGCGGCGCATTCGGGCGGCTCGCCCAGCGCCCGCTTTTTCAATCTGATCATGCAAACGACGAAGACACCGTGGAATCCATCACGGCGCGCGACCTCACGCGTCAAGAACCCGCTCCCGGCTCCGACGACATGCCCGTACGACGGCGGCCCCGTCGATATCGTGAACAACTCGGAGATCTACGGCCGCGAGTACGGCGAGTGGCCGTGGGCGTTCCTCTGCCACAGGTGCCGTGCATACGTCGGCCTGCACCCATTCACCGCCATCCCCCTCGGCACGCTAGCCGACGGGCCGACCCGCGAAGCGCGGAAACGCGCGAAAGCAGCCTTCAACCCGATCTGGCAGTCCGGCCGCATGACGCGCACCGACGCATATATCTGGCTGGCTCGACAGCTCGGCATCGCGAACCATGAGGAATGTCACATCGGCTGGTTCGATGTCGCGACATGCGATCGCGTCGTGGCCGTCATTCAACAGGAGTATCCCCGATGACCGATACGCAAGACCCGCTTTTGCGCGCGCTCGCACGCCTCGAACACGCCGCGCTGAGCGACGATGAACGCAACCTTCTGCGGCCGGCGTTCGCCGCGATGCACGGCAGCCATGCAATGCGCATCCCCGAGGACATCGTGAAGCTGATTCGACGCCTCGACGCGACGCTGCCGAAAGCGCTGGAGACCTGACATGTTGCGCACCTTCCTGTTCTTCGTCAGCGGCCGCCTGCCGTGCCGAATCATCAGCGACGCCGGCCGGCCCTACCTCGAGCGCTACTACCTGGTCACACTCTTCGGCGTGCGCGTGTACCTGCACCGCTTCGTCGACAGCGATCCCGATCGCGGCCTGCACGATCACCCGTGGCCGTGGGCTATCTCGCTGATCATCGCCGGCTGGTACTACGAACAGACGCGTGCTGGCACGAACATCGTGCGCTGGTTCAACGCACTGATCGGCGACTCGTTCCATCGCGTGATCCTGCCGCGCGACCACGGCGTGCACGAGTGCTGGACGATCTTCGCGCACCGCGCGCGGCGCACGAAGGAATGGGGGTTTCTGCGCGACAAGGGCCAGTTGGGCCGCGTGTACACGGCACACAAGCCCGGCGCAGACGACCAATGGTGGAAGCGTGCCGCTCACGGCCGCGCCGAGCCGCAGCGAATGCCTCGCTGAGAAGACAGAGCATCCCCGCGCGGCTTACCTCGGTCCGTGCGGCATTCGGGGGCACCGGGTTTTTTCAGTGCCCTTCTTTTTCCACCGGCTCTCCGTTGTGCGATCGAATTGATGGATGGGCGCCATCGGCTTGCATTGACCGTCAATGCAAGCAACGGCGCATTCTTGACCTGGGTTCAGCCTCGCCGCGGTTCCCCAGCAGCAATACGAACCAACCAAGCTACCTTGAGTGATGCCACGAGGGTTGTAAAGCGCTCGGCTTCCTCTGGAGTTGGCCGTTGAGTCGTTGAGTGTGCAGCTCGGTTTCGGATTTGTCGAAGTTCTCGTAACAGTTCGATCTCTTTGTCCGGAACAAGTCCACGCGAAACCAGATCTTTGAGGATGTCTTTCCCTACAACGCCCCGGGCAATGTCACTGTCGCGCCCCGGAAACGACGTTGCGACGAGTAACTCCGCGCCCATGGATTCGAGTTCTTTCCAAGACTCCATGATCACGCCGGTCGGGTTCGCACTTAGTGCCACCGGATCCTGACGAACCTCCATTTGATCAACGTCTGGAACCGGCAAGTTCAACTCGCGTGCAAGGTGCTCCGCGTTATCTAACGGAGTTCGAAATTTACCGGAGAAGCCCCCAGGGAGGGTGAATTCCGTGAGCTTATCGAGCAGGCCGTCGAAGCGGCTCTTGAATTTGAAGGCGAGGACCAAGACTGTCGTCGGCCAAGCTGCTGCCTCAACGATCTTGGACGTAAATTCCCATCCGTCCATCGCGCACCCCGTCTCTTCGTGATTGTTGGTGCAAATCCTAGCACGGAGACCTTACCCCCAAGCCGTGCATATTCCGGTACCTCGGACGCGCGGCTTCTTTTATGGGCGGCCAGCACAGCGCCTGTTTTTCTGATTATTCCGACATCTATGAACGTTCAGCGCGTGTACAACAGCTTCGGTTTCTGCTGCGGCCTCGGCGGCGGTGCGAAGGGATTCACCAAGGCCACCTCTCACATCGGCAACATGACCGCGACGTGGCGCTGCATCGGTGGCATCGACAACGATCCGGCGGCCGCGCGCGATTTCGAGATGCTGGTCGGCACGCCGTGCACGGTCATGGATCTGTTCACGCGCGAGCAGTACACCGCGTTCCACGGCGTTGAGCCGCCGGCCGTCTGGCGCGAGGCCACACCCGAAGACGTGCGCCGCGCCGCCGGATACCAGCATCCGCACTGCGTGTTCATCTCGTCGCCGTGCAAGGGCGCGTCCGGGTTGCTGTCGGAAACGCTCAGCCGCACGCCGAAGTACCAGGCGCTCAACGAGCTGACGCTGCGCTGCATATGGCTGATGTGCGAGGCATGGAAGGACGACCCGGTCGAGCTGATCGTGTTCGAGAACGTGCCCCGGCTCGCGACGCGCGGCCGCCATCTGCTCGACCAAATCGGCCAAATTCTTCGGCACTACGGCTACGCGGTGAACGAAACGACGCACGACTGCGGTGTGATCGGCGGGCTGGCCCAGAGCCGCAAGCGCTTCCTGCTCGTCGCGCGGCACATGGAAAAGGTGCCGGCGTGCCTGTACGAGCCGCCGGTTAAGCGCCTGCAGGGCGTCGGCACGCTGCTGGGCCGCATGCCGCTGCCGGGCGACGTCGAGGCCGCCGGCCCGATGCACCGCGTGCCGTCGTTGCAGTGGAAAACGTGGGTGCGCCTCGCGTTCGTCGAAGCGGGCAGCGACTGGCGCAGCCTGAACAAGCTCGCGGTCGAGAATGGGCAGCTGCGCGACTATCTGATCGTGCCCGAGCGCCGCGGCGGCCACCTTGGTGTCGTCGACTGGAACGAACCGGCCGGTACCGTCGCCGGCGAGTCGCTTCCGACGAATGGAGCCTTCAGCGTGGCCGACCCGCGCGGGCCGGCCGATGCCGCGCAATACCAGCAGTACGGCGTACTCGACTGGAACGACCACGCGGGCACGATCACCGGCCAGAAGTCGCCCGGGCAAGGCACCTTCAGCGTCGCGGACCCGCGCCACCAGGGGCCGGCAAAGCACAACAACGAATTCCGTATCGTTCCGTGGCGCGACGCCGCAGGCGCCGTCACCAGCGCGCACGGCACCGGCCAATGCGTGCAGGATCCGCGGCCGCCAGCCGGCCCGCTGTTCAGCAAGTACAAGGTGACCGAATGGGCCGGCCACGCCGGCACGGTCATCGGCGGCGACGATCAGGGCGCATATGCGGTCGCCGACCCGCGCCCGGGCATGCGCCGCGAGCGCGGCGACGCGTACCTGACCGGCGGCCACTACGGCGTGGTCGGCTGGGATCAGCACAGCGGCGCGGTGTCGGCCGCCGCCGGCCACGACAACGGGCGCTGGTCCGTCGCTGATCCGCGCATGCCCGCGGCGAACGAAAAGACCGTCGCCGTGATCCGGGCGCTCGATGGGACCTGGCACCGCCCGTTCACCACGCTCGAGCTGGCCGTCCTGCAATCGCTCGTCGAGCCGGAGGAGTATCTCGAGCTCGACGGACTGTCCGACCAGGCGTGGCGCGAGCGCATCGGCAACGCTGTGCCGCCGGACGCCGCGCAGGCAATCGCCGAGGCGATGGGCACCACGCTGCTGCTCGCCGAATCCGGCGAGACGTTCCAGCTTTCGTCGACGCCTGTCTGGGTACGCCCGATCGCTATCGCGCTGACCGTCGCGCCGCAGAAGTTCTAGAACGGAGGCACCTGATGCCCTGCACCCCGTTTCGCCTCCCCGGAGGCATGGCCGGAATCATCTGCACGCGAAGTCGCACGCGCGAGCGCCGCTGCTCGGTAGACGGCTGTAACGCGCCAAGCGGCTACCAGTGCGATTTCCAGACGAAGCCGGGCAAGACGTGCGACCGGCACCTTTGCGCGGTGCATGCACATCTGGTCGGCGCCGATATCCACTTCTGCCCTACGCACCTCGCGGAGTCGAGCGGCAAAAAGCAGGGCGACCTATTCGCATGACCACCGAGGCTCACACCATGACCACCAACACCTACGGCGGCTATACCCCCGACCACCTGCGCGAGTTCATCCGCCACCACTACGACGCGGAGCATGGCGGCGACAACATCGACGAACTCACGAACGACAGCTCTGCGAGCGCCAAGATCGTGCGCGACCTGCTCGACGCCATCGAGCCACAGAAAGACGGCGATCTGCTGCGCCCGATCGCCCGCTGGGTCTACAACGCGGTGCGCGTGAACCTCGACCTGTTGCACGGAATCTGCGCGGAGTTCGGCTGCCCGCAGGGCGAAGACGTCGCGACGTGGCTGCGCGCGCGGCTCGCCGGCGTGCCAGTGCCATGCACGTGCACCGGCTTGGGTCCGTGCGAGAAACGAACGGACGGCTCTTGCAGGCGGGAACGCGCCGTTGCGCCCGCGCGGGCGGACGAACGGGCGACGTTTCCGCGCTATACCGAATGGCTGCACCTGCGCACGCACGGCGAATGGTCGAATGGCGTGCCAAAGTGGGCGCGCGACCATACCGGCCGCATGAACGACTTCACGGCCGCGACTGCGGTAATCGAGGAACTCGCGGCCCTCGCCTCGCGTGCGTCCGCGCATGCGGCGGAGCCGGTGGCATATGTGTGCTCGGCCAGCAACGACTTTGCCCCGATCGTGCGCGACAAGGACGCAGCGCAGAGGCTGTCTGATGCCCATGGCGATGGAAAGGTCGTGCCGCTCTACGCCGCCCCGCAGCCTCCGCGCAGGCAGACGCTCGGGAGGGGCTGACGGACGACTTGCTGCAGCGCTGCCGCGAACTGCTCGAACTAAACGAAAAGGGAGAATTGCCGCAGGTCGCCCTTCGATCGCTCGCGGACACATATCACCCCGACATCAGCGCGCACGATCGTCGATCCATGGCGAAGTCGCAGACGCAGATCGAAGCGATACGCGCCCTCCTCGCCGCCAGTCCGGGCCAGCCGGAGCCGCGCGAGCCTAAAACAGACCTTCTTCGTGCTTCGGAGCCACGGGCGTGACGCTCACATTGAGCGTCGCACTTGGCATTTGCCCGGTCAACGATGCGAATGCTGAAGCGTCGTCGATGCTCAGAGACGAGATCGAAACGGAGACGGCAGCCCCCGTAGCCGTCTCTATCCCGCGTGCAATTGCGGTTTCAATGTCTGCGATCGAAACCGCCTTCATCGGATGGATTTTTGACATGGTCTGTTCGCGAATTTGTGGAAAGGAATCGTAGCATGTCGACGTCGACACACAACCTGTGGACGACCGCCGAGGCGCGCCTGCTCGCCCGCCTCTATCCGTCCCCCATCCCGGCCAAGGCTCTGTACGCAGCGTTTCCGCGTCATTCGCGTAAGTCAGTCCAGACCTTTGCCCTTCGAGTGCTGAAGGTCAGGCGACCTGAGCGCGACCGCAAGGTATGCGCAACGCCGGCATGGGACCGCATGCGTGCCATTCTCGAAACGGAGCGCCTGTCGGTTCGCGAGCTGGTGACACGCTGCGGTGTCTCGCAGCAGCGTATCAGCGAGCTGCTGACGATTCATCGCACCGAGGTGCGCATCGTCGACTGGATTCCTCCCGTGGGTCGCGCCCAGTGGCGGGCGGTCTGGACGGTCGGCACCGGGCCTGACGTGCCGTGCCCGGCAGCCATCAAAACCGAAGCTGCTCGCGCGGCGCGTAGCGCCATGAAGCGCAATCCGTTCCTCGCAGCGGCCGGCCTAGTGACGGTCCCCACCGGCGAGCGCGGCCGCGTTTTTCAGCAGCCCATGGAGGTCGACGGCGAGGAGCTTGCGGCATGAGCACGCGAACCGTCATCGAGATCAACCACGACTTCCTGCTTCGACTGCTAGCCGACCCCCTCGGCCTCGCCGACACACTGCGCTCGGTCTGCTGCGACCACCAGGCCGAGCTGAACGACGACAACGGCCGCGGCCGGCCGCTCGACCTCGGTGGCGGCATCCGCATCGTCTATCGCCGGCACCACAGCGAGGACGCGCGGCTCATCACCAAATACGTGGACATCCAGATATGAGCGCTCTTTTCTATCTTCAGGACAGCCGCTCGTTCGTCGGCAACGACGTGATGTGGTGGGCTCAGGGCGGCAGCGGATACACGACCGATCTGCGCAAAGCGCACGTGTACACGCAGGAAGAGGCACAGGCACGCCACAACGAGCGCGCGACTGACATCCCGTGGCCGAAGGATTACATCGACTCGAAGTGGCGGCCGGCCGTCGATTTCCAGCATATCAAGCGCGATCAGGCGCTCGCTGGCACCGGAATCACGCTGACCAAGCCTCGGAAGCAGCGCGACGATCTCGTGAACTGCGTCGGCTGCGGCCGGTTCCTGCGAGACGCTGACCGATATTCACTCGACTGCCCACACTGCGGCGCGGACAACAGACCATGAGCGAGAACAGCAAAATCGAATGGACGGACCATACCTTCAATCCGTTTATCGGATGCACGAAGGTATCGCCCGGATGCGACAACTGCTACGCCGAGCACCTGATGGACACGCGCCTGCACAAGGTCGTCTGGGGGGTGCACGGAGAGCGCGTCCGCACGTCGGCCGCGACGTGGCGCGAGCCGATCCGCTGGAATGAGCGGCACGCCGAGTTCTTCGCCGCGCACGGCCGGCGCCAGCGCGTGTTCTGCGCGTCGCTCGCGGACGTGTTCGACAACGCAGTGCACCCGATGTGGCGCGCCGACCTGTTCGAGCTCATCAAGCGCACGCCCAATCTCGACTGGCTGCTGCTGACGAAACGGATCGGCAACGCGCAGGAAATGATCCAAGCATCAGTCGAGTGCCTGATGGACGCTGACCGCGACTGGCCGTGGCCCAACGTCTGGCTCGGCGCAACGATCGTCAACCAGGCCGAGGCCGACCGCGACATCGAAAAACTGCTCATGACGCCGGCGCGCCGCCGGTTCCTATCCATGGAGCCGCTTCTGGGGCCCGTCGATCTTCGAGCCTGGTTCGATCCGACTGGTGTGTGCTGCATGCGGGAAATGCAGTCCTGCGAAGACTGCCCCGCCGATGCGCCGTGGATCCACGGACCCACCACCGAGTACGCGGAGGACGGGACGGGCTACAGCTCGCCCAAGATCGACTGGGTGATCGTCGGCGGCGAAAGCGGCACCGGCGCGCGGCCGATGCACCCCGAATGGGCTCGCGATCTTCGCGACCAGTGTGCGGCTTACGGCGTGCCGTTCCTGTTCAAGCAATGGGGCGAGTGGCTACCTGTCGAGCCGAATGGGGCGGCCATCAACGGGTGCGGGGTGACGCCTGTTCGTGAACCTGCCTTTCGCTCCGCGGCGAACCACCACTTCACCAAGGTCGGCAAGCGTGCCGCCGGCCGCCACCTCGACGGCCGCACGCACGACGAATTCCCGGAGGCACGATGAAATCCGAATTCAAAATCCAGCGGCCCGACGACGTGCCGATGACGCTCACCATGACGATGACGCTCGGCGAGTGGAAGAAGCTGCAGGAGCAGCTCGCGACCACCTACCCGTCGTGGAAGTTGTCGACAAACATCCGCGAGATGGTGCGCCTCGCGACGACGACGTTCGCAGAAACGAAGGAGCTCGACCTGTGACGGAACGCCCGATCCTTTTCAGCGGCCACATGGTGCGCGCCATCCTCGAAGGCCGGAAGACGCAGACGCGGCGCGTCGCGATCCCGAAGCGCAGTTCCATCGACTTCATCGGTGGCGGCCCGAAGGGCGGCCCGGACTGGAACGACCCGGTATGTTGGGGTTTCGAAGACCCCGACACCGGGTTCTGGTGGGCTCTCCGAGGCAACGAATCGTGTCACCAGCTACCGTGCCCGCACGGAGCGGTCGGCGACCGGCTGTGGGTGCGCGAGACATGCCGTGCGTATGAACTCGACAGCGGGCTCGACGGCGTGCGCTATGTGGCCGATGACGCGTTCCGCAAGATCGAAGATTCGCTCCTCGCTGCGGAGCGATGGCTCGACCTGAACGCCTACCGCGGCCGGGAAGGCGCGACCGTGCCGGCGATCCACATGCCGCGCTGGGCCTCTCGCATCACGCTCGAGATCACCGGCGTGCGCGCCGAGCGCCTGCAGAGCATCAGCGAGTCGGACGCGCGCGACGAAGGCGTGACGATCGCGGACCACCACATGCGCAGCCACAGCACCGGAGCCTTCCGGCCGCCGAGCATCCGCGCCTTTCATGACCTATGGGACAGCCTGAACGCCGCCCGCGGGCATTGCTGGGACACCAACCCGTGGGTCTGGGTTGTCGAATTCAAACGAATGGGAGGTATGTCGGAATGACAAAGAAACAATCGAAACACGAAAGCCCGACTGCCGACACACAGATTGCGGCAGCGATTTCGAGCACGATAAGCGCCGTCAGCTTTCAGGGGCTCAGCATCGTGACGCCAGATGGCAACCCCGCAACGCTCGCCGTCGTCGACCAGAACGGAAAAATCGTGGAGGCAGGACCGGACGTGACGCGTGCAGTGTGGGAAATCGCAATCCGATCGTATAGAAATTTCTTGATTGGTAGCGGGCATCTGCGCGTTTTATCGAAACCCATATCGGCATAAAAAACGGCGCTTCGGCGCCGTTTCCTTCACTCCGATCTCGATCCTAGATGACCGCGCATGGATTTCTACCTATCACCCGCACACAAAGAAACGCCATCAGTCGTCAATGGTCATAGCAATTCCCGTCATCACTATGTGATAGACATTGAATATAAAAGACTTAAGCAACATCAAAATATAAAAGAACCAAGACACAAACCCAATAAAAACCACCGCAATGCCACTCACCTTAACAAGCCTCTGCGCCTCCCCGTCTATGGGGAGGTCATGCAAAAAAATAGCACCTGGACCACCACTCGCAAAGAATATCCTAATCGAAACACAGAGTATCGTGAACGCCAAGTAGTGAATGAACACGAGAAGGAATATCGAGAGATTATATTTTAGATAACTGACTCCTGTATCACCTCTTTCATGCTTCGCCATTACGAAAAATATTTCGGATCTAGTAGATACGCATATCGTAAAGCCAGCCACCAAAAACCCAAGTATGCTTGCCGAAAATGCGATTGCATCCGTCGTAGTCTGCCGCAATAGACTCAGGACAGTTGATTGATCCGCCCCTGATCTAACGCAATAGACCACAGACACAAAGAAAACCACCACCGTTACCGCGACATTAAATCCGTTTGGTGGAGTTAGTCGAGCGATCCTGTAAACGTCCAAGAGAGAATGCTCCTTTAGCAGATCCTCTCTTGTGAATACGAATTTTTGATTAGACATCAAATTTTCTCGCGATCCGCCTCACCGCAACCCGAGTCTGTAGGGGGTCAGCGTCCTGCGCGATCTGTATATTGTTTCTCCGAATCTCTTGATTCAAAACATTATTGAGTTGCAGAGCAGCTTGCGACACGTCTCTTGACACCCCGTCCATTTCCACTCGCAACCTGAACTCCTCATTGTTACCAATCAATTTGTTCCCTGACGAATCCTTTCCTGATAGCCTGACATCCACGTTACCGTCCATTGCAACAGCGCCAAGCTGAAGAACAGCCTCGTTTGTATCCAAGCTACGATTATCACCAGCAGAATGGGTGATCTGCGAATTTTTTGCACCGAGCTGACCACCGGTTGTGCGAATAGCCTCCAAGAGCTTGGAATTATCCAACTCACTGTTCGTTTGCAGAACACGCAAAGAAATCGACGACAACTGCTTATAGCGCTCAATAAATTGAGAAAGACTCAATGCGCTTGGAAGTGGCACAACGTCTAGCGTTGAAAGAGGGAATTCTTCCCAGAGCTTTTTCTTAGTAACACGCTCAATCGAATCATCACCATTTTCAATCGCCAGATTACGGGCTTCAACCCGTCGATCATACTCCTCTTTAATAAATTTATTTTGACTCTGGCGGATATAATTATATGCAGTACTTCGAAAACTGGAGATTGAAGGGCTGTGCGCAGTTTCCGGACAATATATAATCTTGTGGGTATTCAGCAACAATACAAAGATTGCTGATGGAGCAGAATCGAGAGATCCAACCTTCCTCACCAGGCCATGGCCGCTTTCGAAAATTTGCTCGCTTCGCAGAGTAGTATCCTTGATGAACCTGCCAGCAATCGCCAATACCGGAAGCCTGTCACTTCCCAAGTTCAACAACTGAGTCTGGTAGAAGAAGTATCGAGTATCACTGTACCTCCTCGGCTCGAATTCATCACAATCGAGGAAGGCAGGAAGAATGATGTCCTCTGCTACATCGAGGAGATTCTTCTCACCAAACTTACAAATGAAATTTGCAAAGCTGACTTGTCTACCGCCCGACATACTACCCCCGCGTGGTCATTGGTATCGCTTTTAATTGAACGTCTATCCAGTCTCAGCCGGACGCTTGCAAGGGAAGTGTAACGGAAAATTGGATGAGCAAGCGTCAGCGTTCGGGGCGCACGCAACTAGTCAATGTGTCCTGTGTACAACGGCGACGATATATATTCCATATCGTACGGGCAGCCGAGGGATACGAACCCTACTTTGGGGGATTGGGACATCTGGAGTGTGGGGGCGTGGCAGCAAAAGCGTGAGTTTACAGGGATTTAGGGGTGGCGAGGCAAAATGAGCGACCGGGAAGGATCGTCGCGTGCCGGATTGGCTGAAGCGCCACATCGGCGGTGCCGGGCGGTGCGATCGACACATGCGGGCGCCTTCTGCTCGGCAACGAGTATCGCCATGCGGTTTCGAAGCTGCGCTGCAAAAAAACAGGGCCAAGGTGCGGTTTTTCGTTGCGCCGCCCGAGAACGGTCCATATCGAGCCACACCCGATGTACGCCGGCAGCCCGCGACAACGGTATGCCGCCGCGCCGCCTTCCTGGCCAAGCCTGCCGCTTCCCGTCCCGACTCCTGTGCGTCGGACGCGCATGTTTCCGCTCGTCCGGCGATCGAGATTGACGCCGCGCGGCATCGCGCCACATAATGCGACGAACTACTCCGTTTATTAATTTTCGCGCAGCGAACCGAAGCATCTGCCAGCAGCGAGATGACCGCCCGGCGGGACTTCCGGTCGCGCAACGCCCGCGCAAACAAACCCTGCTCGATCCCCGTCAGAAGGACATGCGATGCCCCAATCGAAATCGAACATCAGAAAGAAAACCGGCCTGGCCCTACTGGGCGTCGTGCTGTTGTACTGGATCGCGGTGCCGATCCTTCCGTTTACGTCCATCCCGAACAAGGCGTTCGTGATCCCGGCGCTGGTCGTGATCGGCGAGATCGTGTTCGTGGCCGCCGTCGCGCTGCTGGGAAAGGAATACTGGGCCCAAATAAAAGGATGGGTGACTCGGCGCTTATGCAGGAAAAACGCGAGTGGCATCGGGAAGTAACGCTCTGTCGCCGGCGGCCGGCGGTCTGGGAAGACATGCCACGCGGTCGGTCAAGCCCATCGCACGAGAATCGGCATGGACTCGCGAAGCCGCTATGCGAAAATCGCGGCATCCGCTCTCTTCAATCGACCCAACGGGGCTCGCATGACTACCCACCTCACGATCGAATTCACCGAACACGCCGCAGAAGCCATCGGCGAACAGACCAGCACCAGCTTTTCCTACGATCAGGGCGCCCATGTCCCGCAACCGGGCGACTTCGTCGAACTCGAAAACTCCCGGCAGACGTTTCTGGTGATCGGCCGCGTGTTCTCGCTGAAGGCCAACTACAGCGCCGTCAAGCTCGTGCTCGACCTGCCGCCGTCGGACGACGATCAGGATTTCGGCCCGGCGCACTGAGTCACGACGAAACGCGTCACGCCAGTCAAAGCCAACGCGCATGCAACGCCGGCCGCGGCGCTGCATGCGTCACCGCCATACGCGTCACTCCTGCGTGACGGGCACATACATGGCCTGCATCAGCCCGCTCGGCAACCGCTTCGTATCGTCGAGCCGCAGCACCGTTTGCGGCAGGTCAGCACCGAACAGCGGAATCCCCGTGCCGAGCACGATCGGCACCCAGCTCAGCGTGATGCGATCAACGACGCCGGCCTTGAGGCCTTCTCGCACGGTCAAGCCGCCGTCCAGATAAACGTGACGATGGCCTTGCTTCGCCAGCCGCTCGAACAGCGCCGCAAGCGTGCCGTCGAACGGTTCTTCGCCGTGGCGCGACGCCAGTTCGCGGCGCGTCATGACGACCATCCGCTTGCCGGCATACGGCCACGGGTCGAAGTTGATCACCGTGTCGTACGTATTGCGCCCCATCACGATCACGTCGATGTCGTTCATGAGCGCCGTGTAACCGGTGTCATCCGGCGAATCCGATGAAAACGGCTCCAGCCATGACAGATCGCCATTGTCGCCGGCGATGAATCCATCGAGACTGAGCGCGAGAAACACACTGACGCGAGGGCGCATACGAAGCATCCTTTCATGAATGCAAGGATGGCGAGTATAGCGGCGATCCGCGTACCCTGCCGCTGCTTGCGCCACATCGACAGAGCGGCGTCGCTCGGCTCGATCGCCGGCCGGATCACGCTTCCATGGTCGCCTTCGCCGCCAAGCGACCGAGCCACGGCGTCAGAATCACGCCGGGGTGCGCAACCACCGCATACACGCCTGCGACGCCGGGCAGAAAGCCATTGAGCGGCACGCCGTCGCTCGTCATCGGACGAAGCGCCGACCTCGCGGACAACGGCGCGAGTGTCGCCCGCCCCGCATCGGCGCGGCATCGTACCGCTCGCCGTGCGCGGGAACCGCTCGCGCGTTTCGCGCCTCGCCGTGCAGCGCCGCTTATGGTACGACAGGCGAGCACGAGCCCACACCATCAGGCGCGGCGCGTCCCGGCTTTCGTTCGTATGGACTGGATCTCGATCGACTGGACAACGGCGATGCCCGCGCAGACCAAGCACGGGCATTCGGTGCCGACGATCCTGGACGACCGTCGGCGATTTTTTCCGCAGACGGCAGCCGCGCATCGTCGTGCCCGAATGCACGACCGCGACCGGCCGCCCTGCTTCGCGGCGCCGACGTCCGACGGCTCGCGCCGCCGCGGCCGGCCTGCCGCGAAACCGTTACTTCTTTTCGGGCTCCGATGCGCCCGGCTGCTTGAACGGGAACGTGCTGAACATCGACTTCGCCTGGTTCTGCATCTGCTCCTGCATCTGCACGAACATGTTCTTCGACTGCTCGATGTAGCTCGTCATCATCCCTTGCATCATCGGCGCCTGCATGTTCATGAACTGCGACCAGACTTCCGGATTCATCGCGTTACCTTCGTAGAGGTTCTTCGATTGATCCGCGAGCTTGTTCTGGATGTCGATGAATGCCTGGATGTTCTTTTCCAGGTACGTGCCCATCATGCCCTGCATCGCATGACCGTAGAAACGGATGATCTGCGACAGCATCGACGACGAGAACATCGGCACGCCACCGCTTTCCTCTTCGAGGATGATCTGCAGGAGAATGCTGCGCGTCAGGTCTTCGTTGGATTTCGCATCGACGACCTTGAAATCCTCCTGCTCGAGCACGAGCTGCTTCACGTCGGTCAGCGTAATGTACGTGCTTGTCTCGGTATCGTAGAGCCGGCGGTTCGGGTACTTCTTGATGAGCCGTTCGGCCGTCTTCTTTGTAGTAGTCATGTAACGCCTTTGAGTGCAGCGTAGCGCAAGTGACGAATCCCCGCCGCCCGAATCCGGGAGGCGGGGGCCTTCGGAAAACGCCCGGCTGCGCGGCCACCCGGCCCGCGCAGCCAGGACGCTCAGCCCATGTGCAGGCCGCCGTTCAGCGAGAAGTCGGCGCCCGTCGCGAAGCCGGAATCGTTCGACGCGAGCCACGCGACGATCGAGCCGATTTCCTCGGGGCCGCCGAGACGCCGCACCGGGATCGTCGCAACGATCTTCTCGAGCACATCGGGGCGGATCGCCTTCACCATGTCGGTGCCGATGTAGCCCGGCGACACGGTGTTGACCGTCACGCCCTTCGTCGCGACTTCCTGCGCGAGCGACATCGTGAAGCCGTGAATGCCGGCCTTCGCGGTCGAGTAGTTCGTCTGGCCGAATTGCCCCTTCTGGCCGTTCACCGACGAAATGTTGATGATGCGGCCCCAGCCACGTTCGACCATCCCGTCGATCACCTGCTTCGTGACGTTGAACAGGCTCGTCAGGTTGGTGTCGATCACGGCGGTCCAGTCTTCATGCGTCATCTTGCGGAACACGACGTCGCGCGTGATGCCCGCGTTGTTGACCAGCACGTCGATCTCGCCGACTTCGGCCTTGACCTTGTCGAACGCTTCCTTGGTCGAGTCCCAGTCGCCGACGTTGCCTTCCGACGCGATGAAGTCGTACCCGAGCGCCTTCTGGTCCTCGAGCCATTTCACCCGGCGCGGCGAGTTCGGGCCACAACCTGCGACCACCTTGAAGCCGTCTTTCGACAGACGCTGGCAGATGCTGGTGCCGATGCCGCCCATCCCGCCCGTTACGTACGCAATTCGCTGAGACATAAATCTCACTCCATTTTTTGGTTTCGAGAGCTGCCTGAGGCCCCCTCTGACTTCACGTGACGCCGGCCGAAGCCGCAATCGGCCGGCGCACGGATTCGGTACGCCGGTGGCGAACGGCCGGTTACGGACGCTCGACCGCGAGCGCGACGCCCATCCCGCCGCCGATGCACAGCGACGCCAGCCCGCGCTTCGCATCGCGCTTGACCATCTCGTGCAGCAGCGTCACCAGGATCCGGCAGCCCGACGCACCGATCGGGTGACCGATCGCGATCGCCCCGCCGTTCACGTTCACCTTCGACGTGTCCCAGCCCATCTGCTTGTGCACCGCCAGCGCCTGCGCCGCGAACGCCTCGTTGATTTCCATCAGGTCCAGGTCGCCCGGCGTCC
>NZ_JACCQA010000001.1:0-358325 GCF_015712215.1 Burkholderia sp. 9779_493 | reverse complement strand
CCCTCCCCGCTTCACCCACGTCTCGGCAGCCGCACCGCAAACACGGTTTCCGTCTGATCGGACCGCGCGTCGATCCGGCCGCGATGCGCCTTGGCGATTTCCCTCGCGATGAACAAGCCGAGCCCCAGGCCGGCATCGTCACCCGTCCGTCCCTGACGCTCTTCCCCGCGCTCGAGCGGATCGAAAATGCGGTCGAGCATGCGCGGATCGATCGCCGGCCCGCTGTTGCCGACCTCGACGAACACTTCATCGCCGGTCGTCGTGGCCACCACCCGCACCGGTGTATCGCGCGCGCCATACTTGATGGCATTGCCCACCAGGTTGCTCAGCAACTGCTGCATTCTCTGCTCGTCCCACTCACCCCGGAGATCACCGCGCATATCGACGGTAATTTCGCGATCCGGATGACCGGCCCGCAACTCGTCCACCACATTGACGAGCACGTGCGCGAGATCGATATTGCGGGGAACGACGTTGATGCCCAGCCCGAGCTGGGTTCGATTGAAATCGCAGAGATCGTCGAGAAGGCCCTGCATGCGGCCGCCGCTTCGGATCAGCCGAGCGGCGGCCTCCGATACGGCCTCGCCCGCATTGAGGGCGGCAAGATACGACGCCGTGAGCTGGATGGTCTGCAGCGGCGTGCGCATGTCGTGGCTCAGCATGCCAAGCAGCAAGTTGCGCGCCTGCTCGACCTGGTCGGTAAAGAAAGCCACGGATTCCGCCAGCGCTTGGTCGATCGCTTCGTTGAAGCGAATCATGTCGCCCATATCAGGCGGCGCCGGGTGACACGCATCGATCCACAGCCGCAGCACACTGGCACGCAGCGCCCGATACTCGGCTGCCAGCTGGTTGATGTTGAAACCCCGGCGGGCGCGCAGAACGGCATGCGTCTGGGCGGCCGTCTCGCTGGCGTTCGCCGGCTCGGGCGCGCGCCCCAGCGATTTCTCGTGCTGCTCCTCCCTCGTTTGCGGCGTCGCGATGTCCTTGGCGACGGCGGTCAGGATCTCGCGCGCGTGGTCGCGTAGCCCCTGCGAGTTCATGTGCCTCGCGGCCGGTAACAACGTGGCGGCAAACGCTTCCCACTGCACCAGGATCGGTTCCATGTTCCGTACGATGAAATCAGCAAGACGCATGTCGCCCCTCACAACGGAATGAACGGTGAACGCTTCTGTCGAACCGCACGATATCACTGAACAACGGCGTTATCCGACGATTCGATCACCGCCGTCGTCATTTCCGGCCGCGTGGGCGGTGAATGCCCGGCGGCCAGGGCCCGGCGAACCGAACGATTCCCGATGCGCGATGGTCCTTTTCAGGGCCGAAGGAGGCTTCGATTCGCACGCTCGTCACGTCGGGCGGCTAGCATCGCCGATAATCGATGCGCGTCACCCCCGTTCAGCCGGACGCCGCCTTTCGGTTGCCGCGGCACCGGCAGCACGAACCTTGCTCCGCGCCCGTTCGACTTCCATCCGACGGTGGAGTCGGCCGCCTCTTCCCGCCACGGCCGGCCGCCCGCACGAAACCGCACATGCCCAGGAAAAAATCCAGCCTCTGGTTACGGCATCTCGAACTGTTTTCCATCGCGACCGGTGCGCGGCCGAAGAAGCGGGCCGGCAAGCCGCGACCAGCCACCCAAAAAGCCGCCAAAAAGGTCGTTCAACGCACCATCAAGCCGGCCGTCGCCGCCCCTGCCGCCAAACGGACGGGCACCGCGCCCGCCGCACGCGCGCCGTCGGTCGAGCTGCCCGGCACCTGGCTGCGCTCGTTTCATTCCGCCGGCCCGAGCGCCGGCCGGCTCGTGAACCATCTTGCGTATGCGCTGTATCTTCCCGCCGCGCCTGCCAAGACAGCAGGCATGCCAGCCATCGTCATGCTGCACGGCTGCAAGCAGACCGCCGAATCGTTCGCCGCGGGCACGCGCATCTGCCGTCTGGCCGAGCGAGCGGGGTTCGCCGTGCTGTTTCCCGAACAGGCCAAGACGACCCATGCGCACCGCTGCTGGCACTGGCATGGCGACGCGACCGTGTCCGAAGCCGCGGCCGTCGCGTCGCTGGTCGACGCCATCGTGCGGCGCCACGGCTTCGATCGCGACCGGATCTACGTGGCCGGCCTGTCCGCCGGCGCCGGGCTCGCCGCGGTGCTGGCGCTCCGGTATCCCGACCGTTTCGCGGCCGTCGGCCTGCACTCCGGCCCGGCCATCGCGCCGCCGTCGTCGACGATGGCCGCGATGAGCCTGATGCGTCGCGGGCTCCGCGACGATCCGATCGCCGCGCTCGACGCGTGCGCCGACGTCGCGTCCTATCCCGGCATGCCGGCCCTCGTCATCCACGGCGCGCTCGATACGGTCGTGACCGACCGGAACGCGACGCAGCTCGGCATCGCGTTCGCGCGGCTCAACCGGCTCGTCGACGAACACGGTGCGATCCGCGTCGGCGAGCAACGCAGCTACGCGCAGGACGATGCGGACTACGTCGATTATCTGAAGGGGGGGCGGCTGGTCGTCAGGGTGTGCATCGTCCGCCGGCTGCCGCATGCGTGGAGCGGCGGGGACCCGAGCGAGCCGTTCCATTCCGCCAAGGGGCCGGACGCGACCGCGATGTTCTGGCATTTCTTTCGTCGTCAGCGCCGCAAGCGATCGGCGTGACGCACGACGCTCGCAGCGGCCGCTCGCGAACGGCCGCCGTCATGACGTCAAACCGGCTGCTCCAGCGCTGCGGCGTCCGCGCGGTCGCCGGCACGCCGAACCGGCAACCGTATCCGGAAGGTCGTGCCGCGCCCCGGCTCGCTGGTCACGTCGATCGCGCCGCGATGACGCTCGACGATGCCGTGCGAGACCGACAGCCCGAGCCCCGTGCCCTGCCCGACCGGCTTCGTGGTGAAGAACGGATCGAAGATCCGCCGCACGACGTCGGGTGTCATGCCGGCGCCGGTATCGCTGATCGCGATCGACACCTGTTCGCCGTCGCTCGACGTGCGGATCGTGATCACGCCGCGCTCGGGAATCGCCTGCGCGGCGTTGACCAGCAGGTTCATGAACACCTGGTTCAACTGCGACGGCAGGCATTCGACGTGCGGGACGTCGCCGTAATCGCGCACGATGTCGGCCTTGTACTTGAGCTCGTTGTGAACGACGTTGAGCGTGCTCTCGAGGCCCGCATGGAGATCGACCACGCTCCATTCGTCGCTGGCCGGGCGCGAGAAATCGCGCAGGTCCTGCACGATGCGCCGCACGCGCAGCGCGCCGTCGATCGATTCGTCGATCAGCGTCGCGATCTCGTCGCGGACGTAGTCGAGATCCGCCGCGCGGTGCGCGGCCGTCAGCGCGTCGCGGGTGGCCGGATCGAGCTGCGGCAGCGCGGCTTCATGCGCCCCGACCACGTCGAGCAGGCTGCGCACCCACGTCTTCAACGTGTTGAGGTTCGCGCTGACGAAGCCGATCGGATTGTTGATCTCGTGCGCGACGCCGGCCGCGAGCTGGCCGATCGACGCGAGTTTTTCCGACTGCAGCAACTGCTCGTGCGTTTCCTCGAGCGCATGCAGCAGGCGTCGCTGCTCGTCCTTCTCCTGTTCGAGCAGCGCGTGCGCGGCCTTGCGCTCGTCGATCTCGGTCGCCATGTTCTCACGCGTGCGTTGCAGCATCTGCGTCGTCTGCTCGTAGCTGTGCAGCGCGCGTTCGAGTTCGCTGGTTCGCACCCGCACGAGCCGTTCGAGCGTATCGGTCATGCCGCGCAGGAAAGTGGTGCGCGCATCGAAACGGCACACAAGCAGCGTGACGACCAGCGTCGCCATCGTAAACAGCGCGACGGTCGTCGCGAGCCACGGCGCGTCGACGCCGTTCGCGGCGCCGCACCGCGCGTCCGGGGCGAAATGCGCGGCCGCCATCGCCGTGTAGTGCATGCCGGTAATCGCGATGCCCATGATGGCGGCCGCGCCGATGCGCTGCGCGGTCGCGTGGCGCGCCTGCTGCATGCGCAACGCCTGCGCGATCCAGAGCGCGGCCGTCGACGCGACCACCGCGATGCCGATCGACGCGGTGAACAGCGCGGCGTCGTAGCGAATGCCGGGCTGCATGTGCAGCGCGGCCATCCCCGTGTAGTGCATGCCGGCGATCCCGCCGCCCATCAGCACGCCGCCCGCGCACAGCCGCCGCCAGCCCAGCCGGGCGCGCGTGACGACGTTCAGCGCGAAGTACGACACGAGCACCGCGATCGCGAGCGAGGCGCCCGTTTCCTGCCACGCATAGCCGAGCGGCACCGGCAACGAAAACGCGAGCATGCCGACGAAATGCATCGACCAGATTCCGGTGCCCATCGCCGCCGCGCCGCCGCCGAGCCACGCGCGCTTGAGCTTCGGATTGTCGAGCAGCGAAATGAACGCGGCGAGGTCGAGCGTCGTATAGGAAGCCAGCGTCGCGATCGCGAGCGACAGCAGGACGAGCGGAAGGTTGTAGATGCCATGCATGATCGGGGCGCGCGCAACGAGTTGAATGCAGCGTCGCGGTGCGGGCGGTCGCGCGCCCCGCGGTCGTCATCCGGTCGACGTTCGATATCAGGCCGGCGGCGCCCCTCCATTGGGTGCGTGCGCCTGCCCGGCCGGACGGGCCAGCACGAGAATGTCGAACGGCGTGCCCTCGCGCGTCTCGAAGCGGCGCACGAGCTCGATCTGATGCGCGGACATCACGCTGCCCTTCGTCATCAACAGCACGCCGCGATGCGTGCGCAGATCGTCGGCGAGCTCCATCCCTTCGCGCAGTTGCGCCGACCGGATCTCCGCGACGGACGCCGCGATGCCGAGGCTCGCCGGATCCCGCATCAACTCGATGAAACGCGCGACCAGTTGTGGGTCGTAACGCACGTTCGCCTGCGAACGCAACACGTCGATCGCCTGCTCGATCGAATGCGGCGCGCCGATTTCGCCGTGGCGCAGCCCTTCGAAATCGCGCGCGATCGCGACGATCCGCGACCCGACCGGGATCGCGTCGCCGACCAGCCCGTCCGGCGTGCCGCGGCCGTTGAAGCGCTCGTACTGGTGCAGCACGATCGACGCGACCTTGTGCAACTGGGCGACCGGCGTCAGCACCATCTGCGCACGCAGCGGATGCTCCTGGAACACGCGGTGCTCGTCGGTCGTCATCCGCGCGAGCGGCTTGTGCAGCAATTCGTCCGGCAGCGACAACTTGCCGATGCCGTGCAACAGCCCCGCGAAATAGACGTCCTGTGCGTGCAGTTCGCTCATCCCGGACGCCAGCGCGAGCCGCCGCGCGATCTCGCCGACCCGCATCGCATGCCCGCTCGCGGCCCCGCAGCGCAGCTCGATCATGCTCGCGCACACCTGGACCATCGCGGTGAAACTGCTTTTCAGGTCGCTCTGCGCCGCTTCGAGAAACATCACGGTCTGGCCGAGCTCCTCGGTGCGCGCGCGAACCTGCGTTTCGAGGTCGGTATTGAACCGGCGCAGCGCGTCGTTCTGCGCTTCGGTGAGGGCCGCCAGCCGCGCCGCTTCGCGACGCAGACGGCGCTGCTCCAGCGCCTGCTCGATGGTCAGCAGCAGGTCGTGATCGTCCCACGGCTTGTTCAGGTAGCGATACACGCCGCCTTCGTTGACGGCCTGCACGACCGACGCGATCTCCGCATAGCCGGTCAGCAGGATGCGCATCGTGTCAGGGTACAGCGCCCGCGCGCGCGCCAGGAATTCCGCGCCGCTCATGTGCGGCATCCGCATGTCGGACACGATCAGGTCGATGTCGGTCGACGCCAGGATCTCGAGCGCGGCCTCGCCGCTGTCGGCCGTCGCGATGTCGTAGCCGGTGGGCCGGAATACGCGCCTGAGCGCCGACAGCACGTTCGGTTCGTCGTCGACGAGCAGGATCGACGGTACGCGGGCCGCTTCACCGGATGCCACCGCGGTGTCGGACGTTTCGGGCGACACGGCATTCAGGTCGTTTGTTGCAGATGTCGTCATAATCGGCCTCGGATCAATTATTCACGCCCTCTCTGCGACATCGGCCGGCCCCGCGTTTTCCACATTGGTGGAAACGCTAATACGTGCGTGTCGATTTCATTCGGAATCCATCACGCGAGCGCTACGTCGTCGCCGTGCCCGGTTCGCGCCGGTAGTAGATGTCCCATTCCGCTTCGCCGGTTCGCACGAAGCCATGCCGTTCGTAGAAGCGGTTCGAGTCGCTGCCGCGCAGCGCGCCGACGTGAACGGGCATCCGGTGTTCGTCGGCTTCGGCCAAAATCTCGCGCAGCACGGCGGCGCCGATGCCCTTCCCCTGATGCGCGGGCACGATGTACAGATGGTCGAGCAACCAGTGATCCGCCCTCGGGCGAAGCGTGTAGAACCCCGCACGCGAATGGTCGACTTCGACGAAACGGCATCGCGCCGGATCGAACGACGCGAGAAACCGTTCGCGCGCACGCTGCGGATCGAAACGGCCGATGCGCTCGAGGCTGTCGCGCATCGCGGCGATGCGGATCGCGACGAGCGCTTCGGCGTCGGCGTGCGTGACGGGGACGAAGATCAGGGGCATGGAGCTGGCGCGATGCGTGGAACAGTGTCTGATGTGCCGCTACCGACGATGCAGCGTTGCCTGACCTTACCCGATAAAGGATCGCGCGCAAAGCGAGCGGTCATCCAGCCACCGCTCGCCTCGCTCTGAACGAAATTCCCGAACAAACCGGCCTTTTGTTTTGTCCGGATAAGCGCCCGGCAAACGAGCCGACGAGATCGGCTCGAGGAATAAAAAACGCTGGCCAGTGAACTGGCCAGCAAATTGGTTCTGGCGATCCGAGGTTGGTGCGTGCCAGAACCACATGCATTAGACGGCCTGCGCGTACAGACGGACGGGCTCGTCAGACGACCGCGTCCCGAGAATCGGAGCGGTCCCGGACCGCGCCCGCGCAACAATCTGTGATCGCAGTTCAGGCCAGGCTGGCAGAGGCGATCAGGTCTGCCCGCGCGCCCGGAAACGCGAAGACATCGTCGCGATTCGGCACTTCCCACGTTGCGATCGTCGCCGCCGTCGGAAGATAGTCGGGATCAGCCGACGCGACCCCGACCCACACGCCTTGCGACACCTGTTTGCCATGGAGATAAAACTGCAGCTCCCGGCCACCGCGTTCGCAAGTACACCTGATTCTCCCCACCGATTGGCCCAAGCCTCTGATCCGTGCGACCTGGTTGCGATCCAGTTCGAACATGGCACTCATCACCCCGTCGCAATCGCCGATGCCGAGCATGTTGCTGTCATCGGTGAATGTCCACGACGGATGCGGCGTGCCTAAGCGCAGCATGAAAAAATCTGCGGACGCTGAACCAACCATCATCTTTCTCCAGCAAAAAAAATACGTCGTCCTACCCACTGAAACTCGCCAAGAACGAACGCTCGTCCAGTCCTGTTCTCGTCGCGGCGCCTGGATGCCCGAGCGGGCGCACCCCAATGCGTGACAGTCGCCGGGCGCGACATTGAAAAACGCCCGCCGCCCGTCGCTTCCGAAGCACCTACACGCTTGCCTGACGCGTCACGGTTTCCGCGGCCATGTCGTCTGAACCGGAAAGCCTCACCGCGACAGCGGCCGCCGTCGTGCTCCCGTACACGTTGAGCGCGGTTCTCCCCATGTCGAAAAAGGCGTCGACGCCCAACAGCAGCAGCACCGCATCGGCCGGCAACCCGATCGACGTGAGGACGATGGTGATGGCGACGATCGCCCCGGACGGCACATTGGCCGCTCCGTCGATGGTGATGATCGTCAGGATCAAGATCGTGATCACCAGCGGCCAGGACCAGGCCAGGTGATACGCGTCGGCCAGATAGCCGACCGCAAGGGCCGTATAGAGCACGGCGCCGTCGCGATTGAAAATATAGGCGAGCGGCAAAATCGTGGACGCGACGCCGTACGGCACACCCAGTTCAACCAGCTTCTTCAGGTGCAACGGGTAGGTAATTTCGGACGAACGCGTCGTGAAACCGAGGATCAGCGGTTCCTTCACCTTCCTGAGAACGGCGACCGGCGACTGACCGGCAATGCGAATGACGATCGTGAGTACGACGGCCAGCACCGCCATGCCGAGATAGGCCACGCCCAGCAGTTCGATGAGCGAGTGCGCGCCGGTAAAGCCCTTGGCCGCCAGCAGTTGCGCGATCGCGGCGAAGATCGCGAGCGGCGACCATGCGATCACCCACTGGACCATCTTGAACAGCCCCGACAGCAGCGCCTCGAAAACGGCGATCGCAGGCTCCGCACGCTCCGGTGCAGCCGCCAATGCCGCGCCGAAAATGACGCCGAAAACGAGCACCGGCAGAGAATTCCCCGCCGCGAGCGCCGCAACGATGTTCGCGGGAATCAGGTCAACAAGAAACTTCGTCCAGTCGATACTGGACGCGAGCGCTGCCGGCATCGATCCCGACTGCGCCATGCTCGCACCGAGCCCCGGTCGAAATGCGAAGTTGAGCAGCAGGCCGAGCGACGCAGCCAGGCCGGTCATCAACACGAAGAAGGCGATACTGGACAGCGCGACCTTTCCAAGCCGCTCGCGAAGCTTGCCCGCGCGAAAGACACCGACCGTGACCGACAGGAAGATCAACGGCATCACGACCATCTTGATCGCGTGGCCGAACATCGTGCTCAAGAAGCCCAGCTTCGCGGCAAAGCCCGGAGCAAGCACGCCGCAAGCGGCGCCCAGGACAAGTCCGCCAAGCATTTGCATCGGGAGGGAAAGCCCTTTATTTTTCGTGTTCATGCCGCGCCTTTAGCAGTTTTATCCGTGCCGGCGTACCGTCAACGATGTGGTTCCACATGTGCTGACGCGCCAGCTCGCCGTTGTTCGCTTCGATTGCCTGAAAGATGTGCAGATGCTCGATCGTGCCGCGCCGGACGGTTTCGGCGTCGCCACGCGGGAGTTCGTTCAAGGCGAGCGTCTGGGCCCGCAACAAACCATACGCCGACGAGATTCGAACGTTCCGTGCGGCAGCGAACAGCTCTTGATGAAACACCCAGCCGATACGTTGCTCGAGCATGATGTCCGCGACGTCCCGGTCGATCAGTTCCCGCATCTTCCCCGCCGCCTCGCAAAGACCCGGCGTGACGCCCGACCTCGCGGCAAGAAACGCCGCGGTACTCTCCAGCGCCAGCCGCATTTCAAAAATTTCGCGGAGATCGCTCGTCGTGGGCGAGGCAACATAGGTTCCACTCTTTTCGATGACGACGACCAGCCCTTCGGATTCGAGCAAATGCAATGCGCTGCGCACCGGCATTTGGCCGAAACCCAGTTCGTCGGACAGGCCGCGGTGAGATACTTTCTGTCCAGGCGCAAGGCGGCCGTCAAAGATCCTCGATCGGATCTCGTCGTAGGCAAGCTCTGCATCTGTCGAGACTTTCGACGTCATCTGTGATCGCAGTTAGCGTATGATTGGAAAAGAAGTGGCGGATAGGAAATTACCCTTACCGGCAATATCCGGCAACTGCTAATTTTGCGAGTGGGTATACCGAAAGAGAACTGCAAGAAAATCTGCGTCACGAAAAGAGCCGATAATTATATGATTTCACAAGATGTGCGCTTTACCATCTGTGCCGTCCGTGCGGAAGAAACCTATCCCCTCAGGGCCGCCATCCTGATGGCGGGAGATGAGGAAGGAAGTGCTTTACACGGCGATCTCGCCCCCACGACAACGCATTTTGCCGTTCGCGATAACGATACGATCGTTGCCGTGGCATCGGTGTGTAAAGAAGCACAATCCGGCGTTTCGAACGCCGGGGCCTGGCGCCTGCGCGGCATGGCCGTCCATCCGTCGGTACGCGGGCTGGGGTTCGGACGCCTGCTGGTCAATCTCTCCCTTCGCCATGTACGCGAACAGCATGGCACGCTGCTGTGGTGCACGGCCCGCGAGTCGGCGTATCGATTCTACGAAATGCTCGGCTTTAATCGCGATCCGGTGCCGATTTCAATGCAGGGCCGCGACGACATGAAATTCTATCTAATGCAGCGCGAGATCGAATGCTGAGTTTCGTCTGCGACTGGCGTTCGGTCGCAATCGCAACCTGTAAGGTACTGGTAGCTGATCCGAAAACAGTGCGACACACGAAAGCTCACGTGCGACTAACGCGCAACATTCAATAATCTCCTTATCCGTTTCGATTATCGCAATCGACGCGCAAATGGACCGGTTACCGAGCACCACGCTTGGTGACCGATTTTCCGCGATGGCTTTCGGCTTATCGAACGGACCTCATTCGACCGGCGCCGCGCAATCAGCGAGATCTGCCGACCGGTACTTTCCGCCCCCGATTGTCGCCCCTTTCAGCCGGATATCGTCCTCCGCCACATAGCGCGCATTCGCTTGCCCTTGTCGAGATCATCGGCATGATGGCGCGGACGTCGACAGCACGTCGCCCTGATGGCAGTTTCTATAAGGGAAACTCCGTAAGGCGCGAGGTCATCAAACGAGATTAACTTATATCAAACTAATTTTGACGGGAATTTATGTTCCTGATATGGTTTTTCCACCTGCAAAGTGCGACCACGTTGCAGGGGCGTGGCGCGCGCCGCGGCAGCACGGCTGAAGCGACAACGTAGCAAGGCAGCAGCTCTCGTTCACGTCGTGGCACCACGATCGTTCCAATCGAGCGGGTGCCGGATCGCTCGGGCAATACGGCGTTCTCCACACAAGATTGTAAGGATCACGAAATGAGTGAATCTGGTCCGCCGCTCTGGCGAATACGACGCTGACCGTCGCGACCGAAACGATGCGCAAGCCGTGCGCGTCACCTGCATTCGAATACAACAAAGCCGTTTCAACCCATCCCGAAACCCACTCCTGACAGTGAAATGCAGATGAAAAACAAGAAAATCAACATCAGCGTTATCGCGGTTGCCGCCTTCGCAGCATCGTCGGCAGCAATGGCGCAGTCGTCGGTCACCCTGTATGGCATGCTCGATGCGGGCATCGGCTATACGTCGAACGTCAACGGTCACAGCCGGTTCGGCCTCGATGGCGGCGCCGCCGGTTCGAACAAGTGGGGCCTCAGGGGGCAAGAGGATCTCGGGGGCGGTCTCCAGGCGGTATTCAAGATCGAGAATGGTTTCAACATCGGCACCGGCGGCATCGGCGGCCAAGGGCCGATCGGCACCACGCGTTCGCTGTTCAACCGCCAGGCTTACGTCGGCCTCGCGTCCGAACAGTACGGCGCACTGCGCATGGGGCGCCAGCTCGACGCCGTGACGGAGATGGTTCAGGCCCTGACGGGCGACGTCATTTCGGCATCGACCTTCTCGACCCCGGGCGACGTCGACAACAACGACAACACGACGAACCAGAACAATGCCGTGAAGTACATTTCGCCGATCATCCACGGCTTCCAGGCTGAAGGCGCGTACTCGTTCGGCGGCGTGGCCGGCGCAACGGGTTCGGGTCAATCGTGGTCGGCGGCCGCGACCTACGCTCAAGGCGGCCTGACGGTCGCCGGCGGCTACTTTCGTGCGGTCAACCAGGGCGAGAACGGCTGGTTGAACGCAACGGCACAACCGAGTTTCGGGGGTGCGCTCGGCTATCCGAGTTCGGGCTACAACGGCGGCAATGCGTTCAAGAGCGCGGGCATCGCGCAAATCGCCGCGCAATACCAGGTAGGGCCGTACACGGCCGGCCTGCGCTACTCGAACGCCCAGTACCACGGCAACGATGGCCAGCCGTCGATCCACTTCAACGTGCTGGGTGCGCTGCTGCAGTACCGGGTCACGCCGGCGCTGTCGCTGGCGACCGGCTACACGTATGTGTACGGTTCCGCGGCCACGCCCAAGCAAGCGGCCGAAGGTCGCACGATGGCTTCGATCAACCAGGTGTCGCTGGGTGCCACGTACTCGCTGTCGAAGAGTACCGCGCTGTACGCGATGGGGGCCTACGTTCACGCGAAGGGCGCGCAGGCGTCGGCTGCCGACTTTGGCAACACCTCGTCGGGCGGCAACCAGGTGCAGGTCAACATCGGCATGTTCCACGGCTTTTGATCGCCGATTCGCCGGTCCGGACGAGTGGGCGCACGACGCCGGCGACGAAGGCTTCCGCCAGTTTCGTCGCCCCTTGCCGCCCGATCTGACCGGCAAGCCTAGCCACCCTCCTGGCTCGCCATGCCTCCCATCCATTCCTCGAACGCGGACACCGCCGCCTCGTCGGCGCGATCGGCGTTCGTCACCAGCATGTAGTCGTCGGCACGCCATACGGGCGCTGCGATGGGACACACGAGGCGCCCCTCGGCGAGATCGCGCCCGATCAGCGGCAGCGACGCCAGCGCGACGCCGAGCCCCTCGATGGCCGCGCCGAGCTGAAGATTCACATGATCGAATTCGACATGGCGCGCCGCCCGCAGATCGGCAGCCCCCGCTTCCTTCAACCAGTGCGACCACGCGGAGCGCGTCGTGGCCGAATGCAGCAGGGTGTGATGACGCAGGTCGGCCACGCTCTGTATCGGATGCTGGCGCAGCAAGGCCGGATTGCAGGCCGGCACGCGCAGGTCGGGCATCAACGGGCGCGATACGACGCCCGCGCCTTGCTCGGGACCGGAACGCACGCCGATATCGAAAGCGTCGGCGACATAGCGCAGCTTGCGCGAGGTCGTCGACACCCTGACGTCGATGTCGGGATACCGCGCGTGAAAATCGGCGAGCCGCGGCAGCAGCCAGCAAAGCGCGAAGCTCATCGGCACATTCACGCGCACGACCCCCGATATCCGCTGCGTGAACGTGTTGTGGCGCAGCCGCACCACCGCGGTGCCGAGGCGCTCGAACGCGTGGCTGACGTCGTTCAGCAACGCGGCCCCTTCGTCGGTCAGCACGACACCGCGCGGACGACGGTCGAACAACGGCAGGCCGAACCAGTCCTCCAGCAACCGGATCTGCTTGCCGACGGCCCAGTGGGTGACATGCAGTTCCGCCGCGGCCCCCGCGAAGCTGCCGTGCCGCGCGACCGCATCGAACGCGCGCAGCGCATTGAGCGGAGGCAACTCCCCGCGGTGCGTCGCAGCATCCCGGCTCTCGTTCATGACGTGACTTTTTCTCTCCATTGACGCGATTTTAGCTCAATTGAAATGGCTGTCCCGTCAGCCATAAAATTCACCCATCGAGCCTGAAAACGATACCGCGCGCGGCTTCCATGACCCGCTCGCACGGAGCGAACGACGATGCGCCCGCCGGTTTTTTCCCCACCCGTCATGTCGGAAACCGCGCCATCCCGACGGCGCGTGCTATGGCTATCCTGCATTGCACACGCGATGCACGATGGCTATACGGACATGATCTATGCGTTGCTACCCGTGTGGCAGTCGGAATTCGGGCTCGACTTTGCGGCGCTGGCGATCCTGCGCGGCATCTACGCCGGCACGATGGCGACGCTGCAGTTGTCTGCCGGGCGTCTCGCCCAGCGTCTGGGCAGCCGCACGACCCTCGCACTCGGTACGTTGCTCGCCGCGCTCGGCTATGCGATCGCGGGCCTGTCGGGCGGCCTGCTCGGATTGGGCGTGGCGCTGGCGATTTCGGGCGGCGGATCGAGCACGCAGCATCCGATCGCGTCGGGCGCCGTGTCGCGCCTCTACGGGCGCGACGCGCGGGGCCCGCTGAGCATCTACAACTTTTCCGGCGATCTGGGGAAATCCGCGCTGCCGGCCGCCATTTCGCTGCTCGTGACCCTGATGCCGTGGCGCCACGCGCTATGGATCGTCGCCGGACTGGGCTGTGTCGTGGCTGCCGTCATCGCGTTGTGGTTTCCCGCCGTGCCACGCGGCGCCGCCGCGAAGACGACAGCCAAGGTACGAGCGTCCACTCAACGCAGTGGCACCGGAGCAAGCGGATTCGCCGCGCTGTTTTCCATCGGCGTGCTCGATACGGCCGTACGCATGGGACTCCTCACCTTCCTGCCTTTCCTGCTCAACGCAAAGGGTGTCTCCCCTCAGCTGTTGGGAACGGCTCTTGCACTCGTTTTCATCGGCGGCGCGGCCGGCAAGTTCATGTGCGGCTGGCTCGGCGCGCGCATGGGTATGGTCAGTACGGTGCTGTTCACGGAGGGCGGTACGGCGGCGTGCATCGTCGCGGTGATGTATCTCCCGCTGGCGCCGGCCATGGTGCTGCTGCCGATTCTGGGCATGATGCTGAACGGCACCTCGTCGGTGCTGTACGGCACCGTTCCGGAGATGTCCGCGCCCGAGCACACCGAGCGCGCATTCGCGATTTTCTATACGGGAACGATCGCATCGGGCGCGATATCGCCCGTGCTCTACGGTTTTCTGGGCGACAAGATCGGTGTGCACGGCGCCACGTATGCGACCGCGTTGACCGCCGTCGCGATTTTTCCGCTCGCGCTCGCACTGCGCCCGCATCTGGCAAACGACTCGACAGGACGAACACCATGACGAAATCCCACCACCCGCGCGTCGCCCTCGTCGGTCCGGGCGCGATCGGAACGACGGTCGCCGCCGCCCTTCACGAAGCCGGCCGCACGCCGGTGATCTGCGGCCGCTCGGCGCACGCGCAGTTGACGTTGCGCTTCGATGGCGGCGAGATCGTCGTGCCCGGGCCCGTACTGACCGATCCGCACGCGATCAACGAACGGGTCGATCTTGTCTTCGTCGCGGTCAAGGCGACGCAGGTGGCGAGCGCCGCACCCTGGATCTCCGCGCTATGCGATGCGAATACCGTCGTCTGCGTGCTGCAAAACGGCGTCGAGCAAAAGACCGCGTTCGCACCGTATGCGGCCGGCGCCGCGGTGGTGCCGTCGGTCGTCTGGTTTCCGGCGCAACGCGAACCGGACGCGTCGGTGTGGCTGCGGGGCAAGCCCCGGCTCACGCTGCCCGATACGCCGGCGAGCGATGTGGTGGTGTCGGCTTTACGCGGCACGCGCTGCTCGCCCGAGGTCGCGGAGGATTTCATCTCGCTCGCGTGGCGAAAGCTTTTGCAGAATGCCGTGGCGGGACTCATGGTGCTGACCGGCCGCCGCGCCGGCATGTTCTCGCGCAGCGACATCACGGCCCTGGCGCTCGCCTACCTGCGGGAATGTCTCGAGGTCGCGCGTGCGGAGGGCGCGAAGCTGGGCGATGACGTGCCGCAGGAAATCGTCGATGGATTCCATGGCTTTCCACCCGATCTGGGTACGTCGATTCTTGCCGACCGACAGGGCAACCGCCCCCTCGAGTGGGACTGCCGGAATGGCGTCGTGCAGCGGTACGGACGCACCCACGGCATTCCGACGCCGATCAGCGATCTGGTCGTGCCGCTGCTCGCGGCAGCGAGCGACGGGCCGGGTTGATCGCGCATCAACCGCTATCCAGCCTGACCGGCGCGAATCGTCGTCGCCGACGCCTCCCGTGAGGAACACCACAGCGGCCCGTCAACCCGCCGCGCCCGGCTTGCTGCGATGGAGGCGGCGTCATTGCTCGTCGAGCTACCCCAAGTAGGGCTTGATGTTCGTCAGCGCACGCGAAACATACTCGTCCTTCTCCCCGACCGGCGCGACGTAGTGCAGCGCGCTGCGCGCGGCGTCCTCGCCTTCCAGGCGCGCGATGAGCCACGCGGCCAGATACTGCGAAGCAAAGCAGCCACCCGCCGTGGCGACGTTGCCTCGAGCGAAGAATGGCTGATCCAGGACGTCGACGCCCGCCTCGAGCACCCACGGTTTGGTCGTGAGATCGGTGCAGGCCGGGATGTTGCCGAGCAAGCCGAGCTTCGCCAGAACCAACGTGCCCGAACATTGCGCGCCGATGAGCTGCCGGGCAGGGTCGAACTCGAGCTGCGCCATCAGTGCCGCGTCATTGACGACCTGGCGGGTTTGCATACCGCTGCCGATGAGGACGGCATCGGCCGTGCAAGCGTCCGCCAACGTTGACTGCGCCTGCACGGTCACCCCGTTCATCGAGGTGACGGCAGGCTCCGGACAAGAAAGGGTTACCCGCCAGCCCGGCTTCCTGATTCGATTGAGCACGCCGAGCGCAATGAGGGAGTCGAGCTCGTTGAAGCCCTGGAAGGTCACGATCGCGATATGCATGGGACACCCTGTATCCAGTCAGTCGATGCATCTTGCCAGATTGCCGTCGCGAACGGCCCTGCTTTGCCGACAACTCAGTGTTACAGCCGGCCGGCTTGCCCTGATGGTCGACTTCATCCCGATACATCCCGGGCGGGCACACTCGCGCCGCCCAGGCAATTTCTCGCCGCTCCATGAGTCCCCGTGCCCCTGGCGATACAAACATACGACGAAAGAACGTGCGGCCATGCCGTACGACGTAATTGCCCGCCGCCACCCGGCCCGGGCCATCCGAAGCGACATCAATCCCGGTAAAAATTGACCGATCGAACAAATTGTTACCGTCGGTTTCAAAGATGCCCAAATAGCCGGCTGCCGCCTCGCTATCCTTCCGTCACCCACAATAACGATCCCACTTGGGGGGTGACATATGAACAACATCATCAAGAGCGCCCTGTGCGCCGCCTTCGTACCATTCGTCCTTGCAGGTTGCGGCGGCGGCGACGACGGTGGCGGCACGCAAACCGGTACGCTGCACGTCGCGATGACGGATGCGCCATCGTGCGGCTTCGACCATGTGTACGTCACCGTTTCGCAAGTCCGCGTCAACGCCAACGCGAACGCCGCCGACAACGACGGTGGCTGGTCGACCGTTTCCCTCGCGACGCCGCAGAAGATCGACCTGCTGTCGCTGACCAACGGCGTGCTCGCCGATCTCGGCCAGACCGCGCTGCCCGCCGGCCAGTATCAGCAAGTTCGGTTGGTGCTCGCGCAGAACCAGGGCAACACGCTCGCGAACTCGGTCGTCCCGACCGGCGGCACCGAACAGGCGCTCGCGACGCCGAGCGCGACGCAAAGCGGCTACAAGATCATCCAGCCGTTCACGGTTCAGCCCAATACGCTCGTCGATCTCGTGCTCGACTTCAACGCCTGCAAGTCGATCGTCCAGCGCGGCAACGGCTCGTATGCGCTGAAACCCGTCGTCACCGCGATTCCGACCGTCGTGAGCGGCGCGATCTCCGGTTACGTCGCATCGGCCGAAGCCGGCGCGACCGTCTATGCCGAACAAGGCGGCAAGGTCGTCCGCGGCACGGTGGCCGACAGTTCCGGCAAGTTCGTGCTGTCGCCGCTGATCCAGAGTTCGACGCAGGGCAATTACGATGTCGTGATCGTGCAGAACAACTTCGCATCGGGCATCGTCCGCTCGGTTCCGGTCGTCGTGAACACGACCACGGCGGTGTCGGCGTCGAACGCGCCGATCACGCTGCCGGCCTCGACGATGAGCACCGTCGGCGGTACGGTGACGGCGAGCGCGAACGCCTTCGTGCGTGCGCTGCAGACGATCGATGCGAACGCCTACGAGATCACGTCGAGCAACGCGAACATGGACACCGGCGCCTATTCGCTGTCCGTGCCCGCTGCCACACCGATCGTCGGCACCTACTCGGGTTCGCTGCCGGTCGCGCTGGCCGCGGCGCCGGCTGCCGCGGGCCAATATACGATCGAGGCCGACGCGGCATCGGGGGCGACCCAATCGGCAAACGTCAACGCAACGACCAGTCAGTCCAACGTCAACTTCAGTTTCTGACGCGCTGACGGCATCATCGAAAGGGCCGAACGGCCCTTTCCTTCCAACGGGAGAACGAAGTGAAAAAAGGGGTGATCGCATTGCTCGCAGCGGCGAGCATGGTGGGCGCGCTCGGCGGGTGCGTCGCCTATGTTCCTGGCGCGCCGGTCGTGGTCGCGCCGCAAGGCGGGCCGGGAAATGGATTCTGTCCGCCGGGACAGGCCAAGAAAGGCAACTGTTGACGAAAAGCCCGCGCCTCGCGGGCTTTGTTTCGTCCGTCTAGCGAGCCGACCGGCGGCCACGCCGGTCGTCTGCACGCATCCCCGCTTTCCCGCTCGTCACTCCGCCATCTTCGGCGGCCACGCATGGCCTTCTGCCTGGCAATGCCGGCACCACGCATACAGCGCGTCGTACATGACGAGACCATGTTCGAGCATGTCGTGATCGTCGGAAAACATGTCCGACAGCCCGAGCGAGATGGCATAAAGCCCGCTGGACTGCGGCGTCAGATCGAGTCGCGACGTATCCGCGCCGCGAATGATGCGGGCCATGTGCTGCAACGCGCGATCGTCGGCCAGACCATATTTGTCGAGAAACGCATCGAAGCTGCATTGCTCGCCGACGTGCGTCAGCTCCACCCCCGGAATGTCGTACGGAATCGCACCGGTCTCGTCGGCGATCCGCAGCACGTCGGCCGGCGCAACGTACAGAAATTCGGGGGTCTCGTCGATGAACCGGGCAATGAGCCAGGGACACGCCACCCGGTCGATTTTCGGACGTTGTCGCGTAATCCATTGCATGGCGGCCTCCACGGTCAGTGATGCAACAGCGGATACACGATCAGGCCCAGCACGGCGGCTCCGCCCACGACCACCGGCTCCGACAGCTTCTTGAACCTGACCAGCAACACGATCGTCGCGAGCGCCACCAACGCGGTCGGCACATCGACGATCGAACGTCGGGCCAGCACGATCACCGACCCCGTGATCGCGCCGACGGCCGCGGCCGTCACGCCGTCGACGAACGCCAGAATCGCCGGCAGCCTGCCGTACTTCTTGAAGTACGGGGCCGGCAACACCGTGAACAGATAGCACGGCAGGAACGTGCCGGCAGCCGCCACGCACGCACCGGGCAGCCCGGCCACCAGATAGCCGATGAAGCCCACCGTGATCACGACCGGGCCCGGCGTGATCATCGCGACCGCCACGGCGTCGACGAACTGCTTCTCGTCGAGCCAATGGTGTTCGGTGACGACGCCGCCATAGAGGAACGGCACGATGGCGAGCCCCGAGCCGAACACGAACGCGCCGGCCTTCGCAAAGAACGCGGCAAGTTGCGCGAGCTGCGGCCAGTCGACGATACCGAGCCACGCGCCGGTGGCGGAGACGGGCAACGCCATCGCCGCATTGACGCGCCGTTGGCGTAGCCACCTGGGCGGCGCGCGCGTGAACCAGACGAGCAGGCCCGCCGCGAGAAATAGCCACGCCACTTCCGATTCGGTGATCACCGTCACGGCGACCAGCGCGAGATAGATCGCCCACAGCAGCTTGTCGTGGCCGATGCTTTTCGCGGTCAGCTTGCGCGCGCTGATCGCGATGATGCCGATCACCGCCGCGCCGACACCGTAGAACACCGACTGCATCCACGTCAGGCCGCCGAATCGCGTGTACGCGTAGCCGAGCCCCACCACCATCAGGAACGACGGCAGCACGAACGCGATCCCGACCAGCGTCGCGCCGACGATGCGGTAGTGCACGTAGCCGAGATAGATCGCCAGTTGCGCGGCGAGCGGGCCCGGCGCGAGCTGCGCGAGCGCAAGGCCTTCCTTGTAGTCCGCGTCGGCGATCCATCGACGCGTGTCCACGAGATCGCGATGCATGTAGCCGGCGAGCGCGACCGGTCCGCCGAAACCCGTCGCGCCGAGCCACGCGAAGTACCTGATCAGTTGCCACAACGTATAAGCCGGGCGGTCGCGATGTGTGTTCATGTTCGGGCGAGCAACAAGGTCAGGGTTGGCGGTTGCCGCGGAAATGCACGTACAACGAATCGAGTACGGCGCCGATCTCCGTCAACAGCGCATCGTCGTCGGCGAGACGCTTTCGGGCACCGGCGAGAATGGCCTCGAACCCGCCGGCTTCCGGCACGGTCGCGCCGCCCACGTCCAGCGCATGCACCATGGCGCCCAGCCGGACGAGTCCGTCGTTGTCGCCGAGCCCGAAGCTGGCGACCAGTACTTCGAACGACACGCGGTCGCCCACGTGCGTGAACGGCGCGCCGTCGAAATCGAAACCGAGCGCGTCGGGCGGGCAATCGGCGAGGTTGTCCAGCCACACGAAGCGTGCATGCGGATCGATGAAACGCTGAATCAGCCACGCGCTGGCGACGCGATCCACCCACAGGTGACGGCGCGTCGCCCACAGCCTGCCCTGATACTGCGCAGGGTCGCGGCGTGGAATGCCGCGTTGGGCGGCATGCGGCTCGCCGGGCGAGCGCAACGCTTCGATCGCGGCGGTGAAATCCCGCCATTGCGCATCCGCGCGCAGCGAGGTTTCACCGGGAAAGAAATCGATGCGTCGAATCGCCTCGTACGTGCGAGCGTGGCGGCGTTGCATGCGATTGAGATCGGCTGCCGCCAGTTCTGGCAGCGTCTTGCGAGCCTCCGAAAGCTCGGCGAGCCAGCCCGTGTAATCGGCCGCGCGATCGAACAGCGCCTTGTACGCGTCTTCGTCCGCGGGGTCGTCCGCACGGACATCCAGCAACCACGCCTGCCCTTCGCCGTTACGGGCCTCGTCGGCGAGGTTACGCAACTGCGCCGCCTGCTCGGCATGCGCGGGCAACAGGTAAGCGCCGTCCCGCAGTGCGCCGCAGCCGAGCGCCTTGACGGTACGCCAGATGCGCATGCGCGCGGTCGCGCCGTCAGTCGGCAGACTGACGATCAACAGGAGCCAGGAAGTCGGGACCGGATTCATGAAGGCAGCATAATGGGCCGTCACGAACACTGCAATTCAGTAGATATCGCTACAACGTTTCGTCAGCCGGAAGCTCCGCTCGACGCGTGGCGCGCGCGCCGCACCTGACGACCGGACCGCTCTCGTCGCCGGACCGCAACGCGCACGCCGACCGAAACCGGATACGCAATCGCCCCCGCACGGGATCGTTACGATATCCTGCGAATCGAGCGGTTCAACGCATAGACTGAACACACATCACGGCGAACGCCCGTCACTCCATCGCACGCTTTCCCCGCCGCCGTTCCGAATGCAGCCGGGCGGCAAACGCAGGCCCATCTACGAAACCGCTCCAATGACAATCGATCCCGGCTCCATTCCTTACTATCTCGTCCTTCGGGCCGGCTGGCCACCGTATGTGCTGAATTCGGATCGTCGAGTGCTGCGCCGCCAGGCGAGTCCGCTATTGCTGGCATTCGCGCGCACGCGCGGCGCGATCGCGCATGTCGACGACAGCGCGTGGAACGTCTTCTCCGACAGCGAGGGGCTCACGGTAGTCGAACGTCGCGAGACCGGGTTCTTTTCGCTGGTCGCGGGCGACGAAACCGAACGTCAGTTGCATTTGCTGACGACGCTCTGACGTCGTCGCCGGGCGTGCCGCTGCGCACTTGCGGCCACCGAATAAATCGACCGCTCGGCAAACGATGCGCGTATGATGGGTCCATCCGCGCGATCAGCCGTCCTTTGGCCGTTCGCCCCTCCACCCGCCCGCTTGCTGCATCGCCCCGCCTTCGCGCTGCAACGTTGTCCCCTTCACCCACTGGCCCGTCCCACAACGGAAATACAGGCCGGATGTGTTCGCCCATGCGACTCGTCGTGGCCGAACGCCAGGAGTTCGTCATGAGCATGCACGTCTATCGTGGATTCGAGATTTATCCACTGATTTACCCTCACGTGGCCGCGCCGCATGGCTGCCCGCACAACTACGACGCCGGGTTCGACGCGGCAGTCAAGATTTGCCTGCGCGGCACCACCGATACGCTGACGCAGAGCCAGACCTTCAGATTGCGCGACACGTCCCCCTTCGACAACGCCGGTGACGCGCGTCGTGCGTCGGTCCGCTATGCCGAGAACATCATCGACGACAATCGCGGCAAACAGGGATTCTTCGCCAACGCGAGCTGACGCGGCTCGTCAATGCCATACACTTTTTCGGTATTTTGGAGATCGAAATGATCATCGACGAACTGCTCGGCTTGATCAGACGGCGTGAAGTCACCCGGCTCGACACCGCCGTGCCCGCCGGAATCGCCGATTCAGCGATGTGCCATCAACCGGAGCTCCACATGTTCATGGCGGTACGTGCGCTATCGATCGGAGCAGGCTATTCGGAATTCGAATCCGACGAGATAGCCAGCGCCGTCATGACACGGCTCGGCTAGCCTTCCGTTCCAACCGCTTTCCAGACAGGATCTACATGACGACAATTACGCCGAAGCTCAACGAACCGATCGATGTCGCACTGCGGCGATTCCGGCGCGACATCGAGAAAACCGGGCTGATTCGCGAGCTGCGCAGTCGCACGGGCTATGAGAAGCCCACGACGGAGCGCAAGCGAAAAAAGGCCAGCGCCGTTGCCCGACAGCGCTTGCAGACGAAGCGCCTGCTTCCGCCCCGAAAAATGTACTAGGAGCCCATCGTGTACGACATGCCGGCCGACGCGCTTCCGTTCTTCCCGTTGACGAAATGCGAAGTCGATTTCGATCGGCAGAACGACATGGTGACACTGCTGCCGAGCTTCTATGCCTTCGGGTGCGAGTACACCAGCCGCGGGTTTCTGATCGCGCGCGGCGATGCGTTCAAGCTGATTGCCGCGCTCGAGAAGGCGCTCAGCGTGCAGGGGTGAGCCGGCACCGGCACGGCAGCCCGCTCGTCGGATTGCCGGTGTCGATGTCCTGCATCATCAGGCAGTCGCCGCGCGCGAGAATCCCCAGCCCGACACGCGCCGCCGACAGAAGCGCTTCGTTGTCGTTGCCGATCATGCTGCAGCCTGCGTTGATCGCATGTTGCTCGCCGTCCGGCGTCCGCTTCCCCTGCGGATACGTGTGCAGCACGGTGACAGGATGCAGCGACCGCCCATGAAGGCCGCGGGCCGACTCGTCGTCTCCGCGCAGGCACGCCCGCACATGCGATCCACGACGTCCGGTGATAAGCTCGGCATCGACGCACCGTCGCGCGTCCGTCACCCGACCGACCCCATGCCTCCCACGAGTCCGCTCATGCCCATCGCTCCCGCTGTCGTCTCCGCCTTCACGCCCACCGGCAAGCTCCGCGCCTCGATCAACCTCGGCAACCCGATCCTCGCGAACCGCGACCCGGCGACGGGCGAACCGTTCGGCGTCTCGATCGACCTCGCCCGCGCCTTCGCCGAGCGCCTGTCGGCCGACCTGGAACTCGTGGTGTTCGACGCCGCTGGCAAATCGGTGCAGGCGCTGACCGACGAGCGCGCCGATTTCGGCTTCTTCGCGGTCGATCCGCTGCGCGGCGAAACGGTCGCGTTCACCGCGCCGTACGTGCTGATCGAAGGCTTCTATCTCGTTCCCGACGCCTCGCCGATCCGCACCAACGCGGACGTCGACCAGCCGCACAACCGCGTGGCCGTCGGCAACGGCAGCGCGTACGACCTGTTCCTCACCCGCGAACTGAAAGCCGCGCGGATCGTGCGCGCGCCGACGTCGCAAGCCGTCGTGTCGACGTTCGTCGAGCAGCAACTGGAGGTGGCGGCCGGCGTGAAGCAGCAGCTCGAAGCCGACGCCGCGAAAACACCCGGCCTACACCTGCTCGACGAGCGCTTCATGGTGATCCGGCAGGCGATGGGCGTGCCGAAGAGCCGCGGCGACGCGGCCGCGGCGGCCCTGAACGCATTCGTGGAAGACATGAAGGCGTCCGGCTTCGTCGCCGATTCGCTGCGCCGGCACGGCATCACGGGTGCATCGGTCGCGCCGGCCGGCTGATCGAAAACCGTGGGCCGCCGCGCGCAACGCGCGCATTCGCCGACCGCCGGGATCGTCCGGTGCGTGGCGCAGGCCCGCGATTTCAGCACGAGGCAGCGGGATCTCCGTGCGCATGACCGGGGCGAAACGCGCGGCGCCGGTCGTCGCAATGCGGCGGCCTTCATACCGGCGACGTGCTGCTCCGCACAAACCGGCATCGGGTTGCACCGGCGTCGGGCACGAAGCGCCACCGGTGCAATCGCCGTCGCCCGGACCGGCCATCACCCGGCGCTAGCGCAAACCCGAACCCGGTTGCACTGTTCATCGTCATTCTGGTCCTGTATCGTCCTTCCATCCCCCGATTGCGAAACCGCTGCATGGGAGGCTCACGATGCGCAAAAAGAATGCTGCAGCCGTCTGGATCCTGATCGCGATGGTGGCAGGCATCGCGATCGGCTACATGGTCTTCACGAGCTTTCCGGACAAGAAGGCCGCCGCCGAAGTCGCCGGGTACATCTCGCTCGTCTCCGACGTGTTCCTGCGCCTGATCAAGATGGTGATCGGGCCGCTCGTCTTCTCCACGCTGGTCGTCGGCATCGCGCACATGGGCGACGCGGCGTCGGTCGGACGCGTGTTCGCGAAATCGATCGCCTGGTTCATCACCGCGTCGCTGGTTTCGCTGCTGCTCGGGCTGCTGATGGCGAACCTGCTGCGGCCCGGCGACAATCTCGGCTTGCCGCTGCCGGACATCGGCGCCTCCGCGAACCTCGCGACGTCCAAGTTCACGCTGAAGGATTTCGTCGGCCACATGGTGCCGAAGTCGTTCGCCGAGGCGATGGCGAACAACGAGATCCTGCAGATCGTCGTGTTCTCGATGTTCTTCGGCGTCGCGCTCGCCGCACTCGGCGACCGCGGCAAGGTCCTCATCGCCGCGATCGACCAGCTGTCGCACGTGATGCTCAAGATCACCGGCTACGTGATGAAGCTCGCGCCGCTCGCGGTGATGGCCGCGATGGCCGCGACCGTCGCGGTCAACGGGCTGTCGGTACTGCTGAAGTTCGCAGTGTTCATGGGCGACTTCTACGTGAGCCTGTTCCTGCTCTGGGCACTGCTCGTCTGTGCGGGGCTCGTGTTCCTCGGGCCGCGCGTGTTCAAGCTGCTGGTGCTGATCAAGGAAGCGTTCATGCTGTCGTTCGCGACGGCCAGCTCCGAAGCCGCGTACCCGAAGATCCTCGATGCGCTCGACCGCTTCGGCGTGAAGCGCAAGATCTCGAGCTTCGTGATGCCGATGGGCTATTCGTTCAACCTCGACGGCTCGATGATGTACTGCACGTTCGCGTCGCTGTTCATCGCGCAGGCGTACAACATGCACCTGTCGCTCGGCACGCAGATCACGATGCTGCTGGTCCTGATGCTCACGTCGAAGGGGATGGCCGGCGTGCCGCGCGCATCGCTCGTCGTGATCGCGGCCACGCTGCACCAGTTCGGGCTTCCGGAGGCCGGGCTGCTGCTGATTCTCGGCGTCGACACGTTCCTCGACATGGGCCGCTCGGCCACCAATGCGGTGGGCAACTCGATCGCGAGCGCGGTGGTCGCGAAATGGGAAGGCCAGCTCCTGTCGGAAGCGGAAGCCGAAGCCAACGCGGCGCGCATCGAAGCGGAACAGGAAGCGACGATCGCACATCCGACGGAAGTCTGACGGAGGCCCGGCGATGAAGATGCAGCGATTCTGGCGTGCGCTCGCGCTCGCGGGCCTGCTTGCGACGGGCGCGACCGCGCGCGCGGAAGATGCGCCTTCGACGCTGCCGCGCGTCGAGCCGTTCGCGCCGGCCCAACTGACCGGCACGCTCGCGAAGGTGCACGGCAGCGGGACGATCGCGCTCGGCTATCGCGACGCGTCGATACCGTTTTCGTACCTGAACGCGCGCAACCAGCCGATCGGCTATTCGATCGAGCTATGCAAGGCGCTCGTGTCGTCGATCGAGGATGCGATCAACCGGAGCCTGACGATCCGCTGGGTGCCGGTCACGTCCGACACCCGCATCGACGCGGTGGTCAGCGGGAAAGTCGATCTGGAATGCGGCTCCACGACCAGCAACCTCGAGCGCCAGAAACGCGTGGCGTTCTCGCCGGTCATCTTCGTGGCCGGCACGAAGGTGATGGTGAAACGCGGCGCGCCGATCCGCTCGTTCCGCGACCTCGCGGGCAAGAAAGTCGCGGTGACGGCCGGTACGACCAACGAGAAGGCGCTGCGCGACCTGAACGACAAGTTCCGGCTCGGGATCCAGCTACAGGTGGTGCCGGACCATGCGCAGGGTTTCGCGCTCGTCGCGAATGGCGGCGCCGACGCGTTCGCGACGGACGACGTGCTGCTGTACGGCCTCATTGCCGAGAATGCGGGCAAGGGTGGCCAGTACGACGTGGTCGGCGACTTTCTTTCGTACGACCCGTACGGAATCATGTTCCGCAAGGACGATCCGCAACTCGCGCAGGTCGTGAAAACCACGTTCCAGGAATTGGCCGCCGACGGCGAGATCGCGCGTCAGTACAAGCGCTGGTTCCTGCGCCCGCTTCCGTCGGGCTTGAGTCTGAACCTGCCGATGAGCCCGCAACTGGAGACCATCATCGAGACGATCGGCGTCAACGGGAGTTGAGCGCGTCGACATGAACGACGAAACACGCGCGGCCCCGATGCCTCGCCAGGCACCGGGGCCGCTCACCGGACACGATGCGTTCAGCCGACCCGCGCCGCGCCCTGCTGCTCCGCTTCATCGTCTTCGCTGGCCGTTCGTGCGAGCACCGGCTTCAACGCCTGCCCCGTATGGCTCGCGCTCACCTTCGCGAGCGCTTCCGGCGGCGCCGCCGCGACGATCGTGCCGCCGCCCACGCCGCCTTCCGGCCCAAGATCGATGATCCAGTCGGCTTCCGCGATCACGTCGAGGTCGTGCTCGATCACGACGACGCTATGCCCGGCATCGACCAGCCGATGCAGCACACGGATCAGCTTCGCGACGTCGGCCATATGCAGGCCGACCGTCGGCTCGTCGAGCACGTACAGCGTATGCGGCGCCTTCTGGCCGCGCCGCGTGATGTCGTCGCGCACCTTCGTCAGCTCGGTGACGAGCTTGATGCGCTGTGCTTCGCCGCCGGACAGCGTCGGCGACGGCTGACCGAGCGTCAGATAGCCGAGCCCGACGTCCTTCATCAATTGCAACGGATGCGCGATGTTCGAAATCGGCGCGAAGAACTCCACCGCCTCGTCGATCTCCATCGTCAACACGTCGCCGATGTTCCGGCCGCGCCACGTGACGGCGAGCGTTTCCGGATTGAAGCGCTGCCCGTGGCACACGTCGCACGGCACCTTGACGTCGGGCAGGAAACTCATGCCGATCGTGCGCACGCCTTGCCCTTCGCAGGCAGGGCAGCGCCCATCGCCGGTATTGAACGAGAAACGCGATGCCGTATAGCCGCGTGCGCGCGCCTCGAGCGTATCGGCGAACAGCTTGCGGATCGTGTCCCACACGCCGATATAGGTGGCCGGACACGAACGCGGCGTCTTGCCGATCGGCGTCTGGTCGACTTCGAGCACGCGATCGATCTGCTCCCAGCCGCTCAGCGATTCGCAACCCTGCCATGCGTGCGTGACGTTCAGCGACGGCCGCGGTGCGCTGCGCGCCAGGACGCTCGAACGGCGATTGGTGGCCGGCGCGTCCTGCTGCGCGGCCTTGCGCGCACGCCGCGTGGCCGGCGACGACAGCACCGAGCGGCCGACCGCATCCAGCAGGTTCGTCATCAGCACGTCGCGCGCGAGCGTCGACTTGCCCGACCCGCTGACGCCCGTCACCGCGACGAGCCGCGCGAGCGGAATGCCGACCGTGACGTCGCGCAGGTTGTGCAGCCGGGCGCCATGGACGGTCAGCCACGCTTCCGGCACGGCCGCACCGCCCTTCTTGCCCGGCAGGCTCACGCTGCGGCGCGGCTGCAACGGATGCGTCATCGGCTGCGCGAGCAGGCGCCCCGTCACCGAATCGGCCTGCGCCGCAAGGTCGGCGACCGCGCCTTGCGCGACCAGCGTGCCGCCGCGCTTGCCGGCGCCCGGGCCGACGTCGATGATGTGATCCGCGCGGCGGATCGTGTCCTCGTCATGCTCGACGACGACCAGCGTATTGCCCTTGTCACCGAGCTTGCGCAATGCGTCGAGCAGGATCTGGTTGTCGCGCGGATGCAGGCCGATCGTCGGCTCGTCGAGCACGTAGCACACGCCCTGCAGGTTGCTGCCGAGCTGCGCGGCGAGCCGGATGCGCTGCGCTTCGCCGCCCGACAGGCTCGGCGCCGCGCGATCGAGGCTCAGATAGCCGAGCCCGACCTCCTCGAGAAACGCGAGGCGGCTGCCGATCTCGCTGACGATGTCGCGCGCGATCTGCGCATCGCGCCCGGTGAGTTCGAGCGCATCGATCCAGCGGCGCGTATCCGACACAGTCCATTGCGCGACCTCGACGATCGGATGCGCGTCGAACGTGACCGCGCGTGCGGACGGATTCAGCCGCGTGCCGTGGCAGTCCGGGCACGGCTCGTTGCCGACGCCTTCCGGTTCCTGTTCGTCCGACGGCAAGGTTTGCTCGCGGCCGCGATCGTCGCCGGCGAGCACCGTGTCGTCGTACGCGGCGCGCTGTTCGCGCGTGAGCGTGACGCCGGTGCCGACGCAGGTCGTGCACCAGCCGTGCTTGCTGTTGTACGAGAACATCCGCGGGTCCAGCTCCGGATAGCTCGTGCCGCACACCGGGCACGCGCGCTTGACCGACAGCACCTTGACCGCGCCGACCTGCGCGGTCGAATGATCGTTCCGCATCGCATCGTGCAGCCCGTCGAGCGGCGCGAGCAGGTGCATCACGCCCTTGCCGAGCTCGAGCGTCTCGTCGAGCCTGCGCCGCAACTCGGTTTCGTTGTCCGGCGACACGACGATATCGGCCACCGGCAATTCGATCGTGTGCTCGCGGAAACGGTCGAGCTTCGGCCACGGATCGACCGTGACGAACTCGCCGTCGACGCGCAGATGCGTGCTGCCGCGCGCCTTCGCCCACTTCGCGAGATCCGTATACACGCCCTTGCGGTTGACGACGAGCGGCGCGAGCAGCCCGACGTGCTCGCCGCGATGATCGCGCAGCAGTTGCGCGGCGATCGATTCGACGGATTGCGACGTGACCGGCGTGCCGTCGTGGATGCAGTGCTGCAGGCCGAGCTTCACATACAGCAGCCGCAGGAAATGCCACACCTCGGACGTGGTCGCGACCGTGCTCTTGCGCCCGCCGCGCGACAGCCGCTGCTCGATCGCGACGGTCGGCGGGATGCCGTACACCGCGTCGACCTCGGGACGGCCGGCCGGCTGCACGATCGAGCGCGCATACGCGTTCAGCGATTCGAGGTAGCGGCGCTGGCCTTCGTGGAACAGGATGTCGAACGCGAGCGTCGACTTGCCGGAACCCGATACGCCGGTGATCACGTTGAACTTGCCGTGCGGGATGTCGACGTCGAGCGACTTCAGGTTGTGCTCGCGCGCGTTGACGATCCGCACGACGTCCTCGCCTTCGATCGCCCGGCGCGCGCGCGCCGCGTTCAGCACGGCCTGCAGCGGCACGCCTTCGTCGGCGTGCACCGCCTCGCCATCCATCTCGCGGTCGTACTGCAGCAGCGCCACGCCGGTATGCGATGCGGCGCAGGCCTTCACGTCGTCGGGCGTGCCGGCGCACAGCACGAGGCCGCCGCCGTCGCCGCCTTCCGGGCCGAGGTCGATCAGCCAGTCGGCCGCGCGGATCACGTCGAGGTTGTGCTCGATCACGATCAGCGAATGACCGGCCGCGAGCAGCTTGCCGAACGCCTGCATCAGCTTCGCGATGTCGTCGAAGTGCAGCCCGGTAGTCGGCTCGTCGAACATGAACAGCTTCGCACGCGCGATGCGCGCTTCTTCCGTCGCGACCCGGCGCCCGTTGGCCGCCGCCGCCGATTCGGCGAGGAAGCCGGCGAGCTTCAGGCGCTGTGCTTCCCCGCCCGACAGCGTCGGCACCGGCTGGCCGAGCTTCACGTACTCGAGGCCGACGTCGACGATCGGCTGCAGCACGCGCAGCACCTCGGCGTCGGTCGCGAAGAACGCGGCTGCCTCGCTGACGGTGAGATCGAGCACGTCGGCGATGTTCAGCGCGCGGCCGTCGCGCTCGATGCGCACTTCGAGAATCTCGGCGCGGTAGCGGCTGCCGTCGCAATCCGGGCAACGCAGGTAGACGTCGCTCAGGAACTGCATTTCGATGTGTTCGAAGCCCGAGCCGCCGCAGGTCGGGCAACGGCCGTCGCCCGAGTTGAAGCTGAACGTGCCGGCGCCGTAGCCGCGCTGCAGCGCGAGCGGCGCCTTCGCGAACAACTTGCGGATTTCGTCGAATGCGCCGACGTAGCTTGCCGGGTTCGAGCGCGTGGTCTTGCCGATCGGCGACTGGTCGACGAACACGACGTCGCCGACCTGGTCGGCGCCCGTGAGGCTGCGGTACGCGCCCGGCGACTCGGTCGCCTTGCCGTGGTGCCGCGCCATCGCCGGATACAGCACGTCCTGCAGCAGCGTGGATTTGCCGGAGCCGGATACGCCCGTCACGCACACGAGCCGCTGCAGCGGAATCTCGACCGTGACGTCGCGCAGGTTGTGTTCGGTCGCGCCTTCGAGCACGATGCGCGGCGTGTTGGCGTCGACCACGCGGCGCGCCCAGTTCGACGCATGCGCGACCTGCTTGCGGCCGCCGAGATACTCGCCCGTCAGCGTGCGCGCGGACCGGATGTCGGCCGGCGTGCCGTCATAGACGATCGTGCCGCCGCGCTCGCCCGGGCCGGGGCCCATGTCGATCAAGCGATCGGCCGCGAGCATCACCGACGGATCGTGCTCGACCACGACCAGCGTATTGCCCGCGTCGCGCAGCCGCTGCATCGCCTCGACGATCCGCGTGAGGTCGCGCGGATGCAGCCCGATGCTCGGTTCGTCGAGCACGAACAGGGTTTTCGTGAGCGACGTGCCGAGCGCCGTCGTCAGGTTGATCCGCTGCACCTCGCCGCCCGACAGCGTGCGGCTTTGCCGGTCGAGCGTCAGGTAGCCGAGCCCGACGTCGCACAGATATTTCAGGCGCGTGCGCACCTCGGCGAGCAACAGCTTCAATGCGTCGTCGAGCAGCACGCTCGGCAGGACGATGTCGTCGAAGAAGCGCCGGATGCGCTCGATCGGCAACAGCATCAGGTCGTGGACGGTCAGGCCAGGCAGCGCTTCGAGCTGCGCGCGGCTCCAGTCGACGCCGCGCGGCATGAAGCGGTCGGCCGGCGCGAGCACGGCGTCCGCGTTCTCTTTCGAGCCGAGCCGCCATTGCAGCGATTCCGTCTTCAGGCGCGCACCGCCGCACACGTCGCACGGCGTATAACTGCGGTATTTCGACAGCAGCACGCGGATGTGCATCTTGTACGCTTTCGATTCGAGATAACCGAAGAAGCGCTTCACGCCGTACCACTGGCTTTGCCACTTGCCGTTCCAGTCCGGCGACCCGTTGACGACCCAGTCGCGCTCGGCGTCCGTCAGCTCGGACCACGCCACGTCGCGCCGGATGCCGGCCTTCGCCGCGTAGCGCATCAGGTCGTCCTGGCACTCTTTCCATGCGGGCGTCTGCATCGGCTTGATCGCGCCGCCACGCAGCGTCTTGCGCGCGTCGGGAATCACGAGGCCGAGATCGACGCCGATCACGCGGCCGAAGCCGCGGCAGGTTTCGCACGCGCCGTACGCCGAGTTGAACGAGAACAGCGCGGCTTGCGGCTCCGCGTAGCGCAGGTCGCTGTCGGGATCGTGTAGCCCGGTGGAGAAGCGCCAGATCAACGGCTCGGCCGTCGCGTTTTCCGCTTCCGCCGCCAGCACGTACACGTTCACGCGGCCGCCGCCGCGCTTCAGCGACGCCTCGATCGCCTCGACCACCCGCACCTTGTCGGCCTGCTGCACGCGAAAGCGGTCGGCCACCACGTCGAGCATCTTGCGCGGCCCGGTGGGCGACGCGACTTCGCGCTGCGCCTGCACGCGCGTGTAGCCGCTCGCCGACAGCCACTGCGCGATTTCCTCGTCGGACACCGCTTCCGGCAATTCGACCGGGAACGTGACGACGACGCGCGGATCGTCGGCGCGCGTGCGCGCGACGAGCTCCGCGTAAATCGTCTCCGGCGTGTCGTGCCGCACCTGCCGCGCGGTCTTGCGGTCGAACAGCTCGGCCGCGCGCGCGTACAGCAGCTTCAGGTGGTCGTTCAGCTCGGTCATCGTGCCGACGGTCGACCGCGAGCTGCGCACCGGGTTGGTCTGGTCGATCGCGATCGCGGGCGGCACGCCGTCGACGCGCTCGACCTGCGGGCGATCCATCCGGTCGAGGAACTGCCGCGCGTACGCGCTGAAGGTTTCGACGTAGCGCCGCTGGCCTTCCGCGTACAGCGTGTCGAACACGAGACTCGACTTGCCGGAGCCCGACGGGCCGGTCACGACCGTCATTTCACCGGTGCGCAGGTCGAGATCGAGATTCTTGAGGTTGTGCTGACGTGCTCCGCGAATGCGGATCAGATTGCTGGATGACAATTTGCCTGCCCGTCTGAATGAGTTAGCCAGAGTTCACGGTGCCGGAACGCTGCGGCGGATGCCCGCAGGCGCGGCGCACGGGCCGCAAGGGTTGGACCTGCGCGGCTCGAGTTCGACGGGTACTATACTGTATATTCATACAGTTTTCCATGACGACCCTGCGGGCGTCATGGACAGGCGGCGGGGAGGGGCCCGTCCTGTCGGTTGCGCCTCCCGGGGAATCGACGAGTCGACCGGCGTTTCGCGGTGCAAGCCCGGCGGCGCACGTCGATCGCGGCGGCTCCTGCCACCTCCTGCCTCGGCAGCGCGGCTCATGTTTCCACGTGTGTCGCGCCCAGTTCCCTGTACGTCTCGGCAATCCAGTCGGCGATATAGTCGCGAACGTTCGTCACGTTGTCCGCGCTGCAGTGCTCGACGCCCCCTTCCGCCGCGGTGAAGAATTTCAACTCGCGCTTCGGGCTGTTCACCGCACCCTGATACTGCTGGATCGCGTATTCCCGCGGAATCTGCCGGTCGGCGTCCCCGTGGACGATCAGGAACGGAACCGTGACCTCGTCGATGACCGGAGCCAGCGTGATCCGCTCCGAGAAGGCCATGAATTCTTCAAGCGTGGTCTTGCCCCATACCCATCGGACATGATCCCAGTAATGCGGCACCGGATTGTCGCCCTCCCGCGCGAGACGGCGTCGCTGCAGTTCGCCCCAGTTGAAATTCGCGCCCCACGCGACACACAGCCGGAAACGCTTGTCGATCGCGACCGCGCGCGGCGCGTAGTACCCGCCGAGCGACCACGCGCACATGCCGAGCATCCGACTGTCGACGTCGTTACGTCGCGCCAGGTAGTCGGCGACGGCCCCCGCCCACACCTCCGATTCGATCAACGCGGTCAACCCGTTCACGCGCAGCGCTTCGCCGGTGCCCGGTTGATCGATCGCAAGGCTCGAAATGTTGCGCGCCGCGAGCGCCTGCTGCACGCCGCTGCCGTAAATCGTCTCCTTGAAACTGTCCAGACCGTTGGCGAACACCACGCACGGCGCGGCGGCCGATGCGTTGTCGTGCGCCGCGACGAACACGCCGGCGAGCGTGGTGCCGCGATACGGGACTTCGACCCGCTCGCAATTTTTCTCGTGAAGCTCGGCGAACCGCGCGAAACAGCGCAGCGCCTTCGCATAGGCAGCCCTGCGGGGTTCGAAAGACGGATGCGTCATGCGCTCGCCCGTCAGGTAGTACACCGCCGCACGGCCGAATTTGGCGCCGGCGCTCAATCGTCGGCCGGCAGCCAGCTCCGCTTCCGCCAGCCCACGAAGACGATCGCCCAGCCCGCACCAGGCCAGAAAGAAGGCTTCGGTTGCGCCGTCGTCGCTTCGTGTCGACGCGTCGATCAACGGACGGCACACCGCGTCGATCTCGCCGCTGTTTCCGCCCGACGCCAGTGCGATGTTGACGGACAGGTTCCATACATAGTTGGTGGGGAAATATTCGACCATTGTTTGCTCGACGGGATTCGACCGCATCCCGCGTAACGTGACGACAGAAAGAAACAGCGATGCAGATGACGCGCGGCGCCATGGAATGCCAGCGTTCCGCTCGATCAGACCGACGCTCCGCCCGCCCGAATGCCCGCGGTAATGAACGTCACCAGATGCGCGGTCTTGCTCTTCAACGCGCCGGCCTTGATCTTGCCGTTCGAGATGCGCTCGATGCGGCTATCGAACGCGCTCATCACCAGCGCGCCGACGGCGAACAGGTAGGCCCAGTGGGCGTAGCTGGCGCCATGGCCGGGGAGCGCCTTTCTGATCGCGCCGACGAATTCGGCCGCAAACGGGTCGAAATATTCGGCGACGATGCCGCGCTCCGCTTCGCGCGGATCGGATGCTTCGCGTGCCACGAGCTTCGCGTACGCAAGACCGGCGTCCGTACCCTGGATCTGCATGACGGGCAGCACGAACGCGCGCACGATGTGCTCGAGCGGATCCTCCCCCGCGGCCACCGGCTCGCGCAGCATCGCCAGCCGCGCGTCAAGCACGGTTTTGCGGCGCTCGAACAACGCACGGTACAGCCCCATCTTCGTCTCGAAGTGATACACGATCAGCGGCAAGCCGACGTCTGCCGCCGACGCGATATCCCGCATCGACACCCCGTCGAACCCTCCTGCGGCGAACAGGCGCTCCGCCACGTCGAGGACGCGCTCGCGCTTGCTCGTCTGCCCCGCGTCCTGCGTTCGCCCCCCGCCCCGCGTGCCGGGCGCCTTCTTCGTGGTTTCCTTTGCTTGCATGGTCCTCCCCATTCTGTGCAGGTCTTCGCACCTGTCGTTCCGGTCATCGGGCAACGACGGTTTGCATTCGCATCAAACTGACTGTACGATCGTACAGTCAATCATAACACGAGCGAGGGCGCCCCCGGTCGTCGCGGTTGACCGCACACGCGAATGCCCGTCGCGTACCCGGACTGCAGAGCCGGCGGCCACGGTCGCACCCTCCAACCACGAGTACCCGAACATGACACGACGCTTCGTCGATCTTTCGATCTATCTGGAAAACGACGTCATTTCCGATCCGCCGGGTTACGGCCCCACGATCCAGTATCTGGCGCACGAGGAGACGGCCAAGAGCGTGACGGCCTTCTTTCCCGGGTTGCAGGAACACGACCTGCCGGACAGCGAAGGCTGGGCGATCGAGCACGTCCGCTTGAGCACGCACAACGGCACCCACCTCGATGCGCCTTATCACTTTCACAGCACGATGAATGAATCGACCGGCGAGCGCGAACGTGCGATCACCATCGACGAGGTACCGCTGGACTGGTGTTTCCAGCCGGGCGTGAAGCTGGATTTCACCGACCGGGCCGATGGCTACGTCGTTACCGCCGCCGACGTCGAAGCGGAACTTGCGCGCATCGATCACGTCCTCAAGCCGCTGGAAATCGTCGTGGTCAACACCCGCGCGGGGATGCGCTACGGTCAACCCGACTACGTATCGAGCGGTTGCGGCATGGGCCTCGACGCCACCCTGTACCTGCTCGAACGAGGCGTCCGGCTGACCGGCACCGACGCGTGGAGCTGGGATGCGCCGTTCGTGCATACGGCCCGGAAATACGCCGAAACGCACGACGCGTCGCTGATCTGGGAGGGGCACAAGGCTGGCCGCCATATCGGCTATTGCCATCTGGAGAAGCTTCACAACCTCGAGGTGCTGCCGCCCCACGGTTTTTTTGTCTCGTGCTTCCCGCACAAAATTCGCGGCGCCTCCGCGGGCTGGACCCGCGCGGTCGCCATCTTCGACGATGCACTCAACGCCACGGCTTGAGACCGCATCGAACCGCTTCATGCGAGGAATATCGATGGAACTGAATCACACGCACGACGTCACCCGGCGCAGCTGGGTGGATACGGCCAACGAGGCCGGAACCGACTTTCCGTTGCAGAATCTGCCGTTGGGTATCTTTCGGCGCGCGGGACGGGACGAACCCTGGCGCGGCGGAGTCGCCATCGGCAACCAGATCGTCGATCTCGCGGCGTTGCAGCAGGCAGGCGTGCTCGACGGTCTGGCCGCCGACGCCGTTCGGACCGCCACGGCAACGACGTTGAATGCGCTGCTCGATATGGGCCCCGCCGCGTGGCAGGCGTTGCGCCATGCGCTGTTCGCATTGCTGGAAGCAGGCAGCCCGCACGAAAAAACCGTGCGTCACATGCTGGTGCCGCAGACGGAAGCCGAACATGCCGTGCCCGTGCGCATCGGCGACTACACCGACTTCTACGCCTCGCTCGATCACGCGTTGAACTGCAGTCGCCCGCTCGGGATGGCGATCAGCCCGAATTTCGACTGGCTGCCGATCGCGTATCACGGCCGCGTGTCGTCGATCGACGTGAGCGGCCAGCAGGTCTATCGGCCGGTGGGACAGTATCGGCCCGATCCGTCGTCCGCGCCCGTTCGAGGCGCGTGCCGCCAGCTCGACTACGAGCTGGAAGTCGGGGCGGTGATCGGCACCGGCAATTCGCGCGGCACCGCGATTCCGCTGGCCGATGCCCAGCAACACCTGTTCGGAATGTGCCTGCTGAACGACTGGTCCGCTCGCGATATCCAGGCGTGGGAAATGCAGCCGCTCGGGCCGTTCCTGGCGAAGAACTTCGCGACGACCCTGTCGCCGTGGCTCGTCACGGTCGAGGCGTTGTTGCCCTATCGTACGACGTGGTCACGCGTGGCCGATCGTCCGCAGCCGCTCGACTATCTGGATGCCGAGGCCAACCGGCAGGCCGGCGCGTTCGATATCCGGCTCGAGGCGTCGATCCTCAGCGCGCGGCAGCTCGCGCAAGGGCAGCCACCGCGTACGTTGACGCACACCAGTTTCCGACACCAATACTGGACGCTCGGGCAAATGATCGCGCATCACACGATGGGCGGCTGCAATCTCCAGAGCGGCGACCTGCTCGGCAGCGGCACCGTTTCGGGACCGTCGCCGGGCGAAGCCGGCGCGTTGATCGAACTCACGTCGGGGGGAACACGCCCGGTGGACATCGGCAACGGCGAAGCACGCGCGTTCCTCGAGGACGGCGATACCGTGATCTTTCGTGGCTGGTGCGAGCGTGACGGTTTTGCGCGAATCGGGTTCGGCGCCAACTATGGCACGGTACTGCCCGCGCCGGTCGCGGACAGCGGACGCTGATCGGCACGCGTCTCGCGCCGGTCAGCGCGCGGCGTGGGGGCCGGCCCGGATGTCGAGCCGTACGCGCCGATGTGCTCATGAAATCGCCGCGAGCCATGCCGCTCGCGGCGATTTCCATTCGTGACGGACGCGCAGCGCTCAAAAGAGATGCCGCGCACCAACGACGAAACTGGCGCTGCCGCCGGTCGGCGCGTAGAGCGCGCCGTTCACCGTGAACCCCGTATGCATCGACCCATGGTTGTTCACGAAGGCCGCGGCGCCATACAACGTCGTTCGCTTCGACAGGAAGTAGTACAGCCCGGCGGACGTCAGCAGCGCATGGCTGGCCGGATCGTTGCTGTCCCGCATGTACCAGACACCCGCGTCGGTGGACAGCGCGGGCGTGATCAAATACTCGCCGCCGACCGAGTACACCTTCTCGTTGAAGGAATGGGCGATCTTGTAGCTCGTATACGAGCCCTTCAACGTCGCGGCGCCCCACGTGTACGCCGCGCCGATCGTGCGGCCCGCGAATTCGACCGTCGATGGAAACGGCGTGGACGTACTCGCCGAACCGCCGGGATTGCCGCTGAAGAGCGCCGCGTTGGCCACCAGGTTTCGCCACGCGTATCTCAAGCGCGCCGCGTATTGACGGCCGGCCTGAAATTTTCCGGGATCGCCGCCCAGCGCCAGCAGCGCGCTCGCCTGGAGACCGGCCACGGTCGGGCTCGTATACGACACGGCATTGGCGACGAAGATGCCCGTCGCAAAAAAATTGCCCATGTAGATGCCGGCCTGACTGCCGAAGAACGATGCGTGCCGCGCGTCCGTGTCGACGATCGCAAGCCCGAACGGCGAGTACTGCATGCCGGCCTTGACGGTCCCGAATCGTCCCGAAAGGCCGACGAACGCCTGTCGTCCGAACAGGTTGCCGTTCGAATTGCCCAGCGCGCCGTTGTTCATGGTGAAACCGCTTTCCAGCGTAAAGATCGCCTTGGTGCCTGCGCCGAGATCTTCTACGCCGGTTATCCCGAAGTGGGAGCCGGACATCCCGCCGTCCGCCATCGAGATCCGATGGGCGCCGTTCGTCCCGGTTCCCGCGTCGAAGCTGCGACTCGTGTACATGACACCGGCATCGACGACGCCGTACAGCGTGACCGTACTTTGCGCATGCGCACTCGCGCCGACCACCAACATGGCGGCTGCCGCCTGCATCCGCATGAGCGAACCGCCTCCCCTTTTCCGATTCATGATCCGATATCTCCTTTAATTTAATAGGTATGCTTATTAATATTCTTAAAAAACTTATGCGCGACACACGACGAAAGCCATCCTATCGATATCGATCCGTCGTTTTATCAGTCATCCATATCGATATGCATCGATACTGCCCTGCCACTGAAAGCGTGACGAAACATGACGGCGCTGCGCTGGACTGCCCGCCCGCAACGGGCGAGCCCGCGGAAAGTCATGCGTTCACGGAAAAGGCCAACGGCATCAAGTCGTCCGGTTGCGTCCGCGTGAGGGCGTAGAGCTCGAACCAGTTGTACCACTCGACCATCAGGTGGTCCGCGTGACCGCGAATCAAGTCGTCCGGCGTGGTCGACGGCCAGAAAATTTCCAGCCGTGCATCGAACCCCGGCGACGTATCCCTGAATTGATGCAGCAGATACCCGACCGTCTCCCCGTCGATCGACTCGATTCGCCCCATCATGCGATGCGGCATATCGGGCGCCAGTTCGATCGGGACACCGCTCCAGTCGTCCAGATGTCGGAACTTCAGCAACGCGGGGAACTGCGTATGACCCGGCACTTCGAGAATGCCCACGCGCTCGCCGGGAAGCGATAGCGCGCCGAGATGTTCGGGGTGAGCGCGCAGCATCGCGGCGCTGTTCGGGCCGCGGTAGCCGTCCCAGAACCACTTGATGAACGCCGCACCGTCGCCCGCCGCGACGTGCGCCTCGGCCACCGACGAACGGAAGCGACCATTGGCGCGCCGCGACCAGTCCCGCTCGTTCGCCTCGTGTGCCGCGATCTCCTTCGCGAACACCTTTACCATGCCGTCCGCCCCGAGCTTGTCCATCAACAGGGCCATCATGTGCCGCGCCCTTTTGACTTCCATCCTGAGGATGTCTTCGCCGGTTACCTCTGTCCCGGCTTTGAAAAACGTCACCGATTTCAATTCAACCTCCTGAGCGCTATCGAACGAGACGACATGTTTTCGCATCTCGCCCGCTAATGCAAGTAAACTTGCATTAGCGTTTACCGCAAGCGAGCCCGTCCCGGCTCGGTCGGGCACGGGTTCGACATGGAACGTCCCGCCATCAGCCCTCGACGCCGCGTGTAAAATCCGCTCATGCCCAATTCCGCCGAACCAGAATCGCCATCGCGTCGCCGCCGCCCTGGCGGCCGCAGCGCACGCGTCCGCGGTGCCGTGGTCGCGGCAACCATCGCCCAATTGCAGGAATCCGGTTTCGAGCGGCTCAGCATCGGCGCGGTCGCCGCGCTTTCCGGCGTGAACGAGAGTTCGATCTATCGCCGCTGGAAGAGCAAGGAAGGGCTGGTGATGGAGGCCGTGTTCGAGCTTTTTGCCGAGAACATCGTGATCCCCAATCGGGGTTCGCTGCATGCGGATCTCGTCGCGCTCATGTCGGCAACCGTGCGCTACTTGCGCACCGGGGTGGGCCGGTCGGCGATCCAGTTCGTGCTCGCCACCTACAACGACGCCGGCGTCACCAGCGAGTTGCACCGGCTGTGGACCAACCGGTTTTCCGCGGTCCAGCAGATTTTCGAACGCGCGACGCAGCGGGGAGAGTGGCAAAGGGATGCGGACCCGATGCCGTTGCTTCACTGCCTCATCGGCGCGGTGTATCTGCGAACGTTCCTGCTGCGCGAACGCGTCACGGTCAATCAGCTCCGGGAATTGACGCTGTGGCTGCTGCGCGGGCAAAACGCCTGAACACGCAGATCGGTTAGACGCGAAGGAAGTCGCGGGACCGTGTTCGGGCAACCGGCTGGGCGCGACGCCGTGCTACGCGGGTTTGCGCAACGGCTCCAGCAGGTGCCGCAAGCCGTTATGGTCGATCTCGTGCATGAGCGCGAGCTGTCGGCCGAGTTCGCCGCGCGGGAACCCTTCGCGCGCCAGCCAGTTGAGGTAGGGGCCGGGCAGGTCGGCGATGAGTCGGCCCTTGTATTTTCCGAAGGGCATGGTGACGGCGACAAGGCATTCAAGATCGGGGGCTCGCATGCGCGTATTGTGCACGGCTTTCCGCCCTGCCGCGCGCATCACGGCCGCCGCTTCGCGCCCGCCGATCCACGGCTGCGAATCCGGCCCTTCACGGCGAGCCGAATCGACGAACCGGCCCCGATTGACGGCCGGAATTCGCGTCGGCCGCCGATTTCGTTGCTGCCTGCTAGACTGAAATTTCCCCCTGCAAACCCTGGAGGGAATCATGATGTCCATCTATGTCGTGAAGACCGGCGAGCAGTTCCTCTACACCGCCGAGGACGGCGACATCGGCATGGCGCCGGCCATCGAGGATGCCGCCTCCTTTGGTTCGTATGACGAAGCGGAGAAGGCCGCGAGCGCGCATGCCGACCCGGGCTACGAGATCGTGGCCGTCTGCGTGATCAGGCACTGAGCGTCGATCCACGGCCCGGTGCGAATGGCGATCCACGTGCCGGACGCAAGGCAGCATGCGGGGCGTCGTCGCCAGGCGACGGACTCCGCATGCACACGCAGCGACGGATCTTCCCTCCCGCCGCCGTCTGCGTCGTGCATCATCGCCGCAAGCGAGCCGCCAGGCTTCGACGGCCATGCTTGCGGCAATTTTGTCGCAGCGCCCTACTTCTGCAGCGAGATTTCCACGCGACGATTGCGCGCCCGTCCTTCGACCGTATCGTTCGATGCCGCCGGATTCGCTTCGCCGTGACCGTTCGCGGCAAACGAATCCGCTTTCAGCCCGTGCTCGCGCAAATATCCGGCGACCGCATCCGCCCGGCGCTTCGACAGCGCCTGATTGTGCGCATCCGAGCCGGTCGCGTCGGTATAGCCGTCCACTTCCACGCGCGCGAAATGGCGGTCGCCTTGCTGGTTCAGCAGCTTGTCGAGCGCGGCGGTGGCCGCGGGCGTCAGCGCGGCCGAGTCGGTCGCGAAGTACGCATCGCCGGTCAGGCTCACCTTCTCGACCGGCGCGGGCGCCGGCGCGACGGCCGCGGCGGCCGGCGCGGGCGCCGCACCGCACTGGAACACGATCGAATGCGGATCGGCGCCGTCGCGGTACGGCGTGGTGGTGTCGACCAGGCGCACGGGTTCGTTGCCGCACATGCGCGTCGCGACCTTCATGCAGGTCTTCGCGGTCGACAGGATGCCGTGGCAGTCGACCTGGAACGTCCGGATGCCGTTTCGCGACTGCAGTTCGTATGCGTTGTACGTCGGCCCCGACGCACTCGAGCAGGCCGTGAGGGAAACGACGGACGCCAGCAGGACAAGATGGTGTTTTTTCACTTGATGACTCCGAGAATGCGATGAGCACGGCGCGTGCGGCGCGAGGTCGCGACGCATCCGCGCACGTTTGCGTTCGGCGCGGTCCGCTCCGGCAGCGCGTGCCGGAACGAACCGCTGCGCGCGATCACTTCCACTGATACAGCATGCCCGCGCCGACGACGCGCTGGCTGCCGGCGAAACCGCCGTTCAGCGTCGCCTTCAGGTTCTCCGTGACGCGCGCCTGCACGCCGACCGCCATGGCCTTCTGGCCCTGGAACGTCGCCGTGCCGACCCCCATCGCGAAGTTCGAATCGCGGTCCATGTGCGGGATCGACGCCATCGCGGCGGTCGCGGCGATCCCCTCGCGGGCCATCGAATCGGTCTGCTGGATCTGCTGCTGCATCTGCGTGAGCTGGTTGTTGACCGTGTTCAGCGACTGCGTGAACTGGTTCGATACCGCATTCAGCTGATTCACGTTCACGGCGTCCGTGCCCTGCGTGCCCGCCGCGACGTTCACGACCTGCCGCGCCGAATCGGCCGAGCCGACCGCAACGACGTTCGAGCGGCCGCCGTCGTTGCTGCCCGTGCCGAGCGCGGTCGAGTTGTTGCCCGATGCCGTCGAGCCCACGCCGATCGCCGTAGAACCGTTGCCCGATGCGAGCGAACTGTTGCCGACCGCCGTGCTGTTCGAGCCCGATGCCACCGCGCCCGAACCGCCCGCCGACGAGTTCGCCCCGGTCGAGCCCGGCGGCACGTTCGCGCCGTTCGGGTTCGTCGTGTACTGCCCGCCGAGGTTGGTCGTGCGCTGGTCGATCAGCGTCGTCAACTGGTTCGCGATCGAATCGAGCTGCGACACGTTCACCGCATCCGTACCGTTCTTGCCGGCCGCGAGCCCCGTGATCTGCCGGTTGCCGACGTTCACTTCGCCGGCCGACGACTGCGGGCTGCTCAGCCCGTACGCGACGTAGTTCGTCAGCGCGCCGACCGTGGTCAGCGAACCGGCGCCCAGCGCGACGCTGTTCGCGAACGTCGCCGACGCACCGGCGCCGAGCGCGAGCGCATCGGTCGCCGTGCTGCGCGCACCCGAGCCGAGCGCGACGCTGCCCACGCTGACCGCCACCGCGTTCGCGCCCTGTGCAACGGACTGCGCGCCGGTCGCCGTCGCGCCGCTGCCCAGCGCGATCGCGTCGGCCTGCGCGGAGCTCGCCGCCTGCCCGATCGCCACGCCGCCCGGCGCGGTCTGGTCGACGATCGCGCCGTTGCCGATGCCCACGCCGTGGTCGCCGTTGACGACCGTCGTCGGCCCCACCGCGACCGATTCCGCGCCGGCCGCGAGCGAATCCGCCGCGGTCGAATTCGCGTGGAAGTACTTCTGGCCCGTGACCGCGAACGACTGCAGCGCGCCGGTCAGCTGCCGCACCGTCACCGCGTCCTGCTGGCCGGTGCCATCCGCGACGTTGGTGATCTGGCGGTACGTCTTGTTCGTCGCATCGCCGACCGAGACCGCGCCGAGCAGCGTCTGGTCGGTCGTGTCGAACGGGATCGACGCGCTGCCGTTGCGCAGGATGCCCGACGACGGCACCACGGCGCGATCAGCCACCGAGCCCGAGCCGAGCGCGATGCTGCCGTCGACCTTGGAGATCGCGTTCGGTCCGATCGCGACGCTGTCGACGCCCACCGCCTGGCTGTCCGGCGCGGTCGAATTCGCGTGGAAGTACTTGATGCCGTGCGCGTTGATGTTGTCGATCGCCGAGCCGACGTTGTTGTTGATCGTGGTCGAGCCGTCGCTGTTGTACGTCACGTACGACGGCGCCGAGATCGTGCCGGTGGTCGGGTCGTAGGTGGCCCCGCCGCCGATCGCGCCGGCCGTGCTGTTGCCGAGGTTCGTGTTGTTGTTCGCGATCGAGCTCAGGCCCGTCGACAACGAACTGATCCCGGTCGACGTGGCGGTCGACAGCGAGGTCAGGTTGCTGTTCGTCGAGCTCAGGCCGGTCGACAGCGAGCCGACGACCGTCGAGGTCGACGTGGACAGCGACGTGATCGAGCTGTTGGTCGAGCTCAAGCCGGTGGACAACGAGCCGACGACGGTCGACGTCGACGTGGACAGCGACGTCAGGTTGCTGTTCGTCGAACTGAGGCCGGTCGACAGCGAGCCGACGACGGTCGAGGTCGAGGTCGACAGCGACGTGATCGAACTGTTCGTGCTCGACAGGCCGGTGGACAGCGAACTGATGCCCGTCGAGGTCGACGTCGACAGCGACGTCACCGTGCTGTTGGTCGAACTCAGGCCGGTCGACAACGAGCTGATGCCCGTCGAGGTCGACGTGGACAACGACGTCACCGAACTGTTGGTCGAACTGAGGCCGGTGGACAACGAACCGATGCCCGTGGACGTCGACGTGGACAGCGACGTCACCGCGCTATTGGTCGAACTCAGGCCGGTGGACAACGAACCGATACCCGTGGACGTCGACGTGGACAGCGACGTGATCGAACTATTGGCCGACGACAGGCCCGTCGACGTGGAAGTCGACAGCGACGTGACCGTGCTGTCGGTCGAGCTCAACCCGGTGGACAGCGAATTGATACCCGTCGACGTCGACGTGGACAGCGACGTGATCGAACTATTGGCCGACGACAGCCCCGTCGACGTGGAAGTCGACAGCGACGCGACCGTGCTGTCGGTCGAGCTGAGGCCCGTCGACAACGAGCTGATGCCGGTCGACGTCGACGTGGACAGCGACGTCACCGCGCTGTTGGTCGAACTCAGGCCCGTCGACAACGACGAAACCCCGGTCGACAACGACGTGATGCTCGACGCCGTCGACGTCGACAGCGAATCGAGCGCCGTGTTCGTCGCGGCAAGCTGCGAACCGTTGATCGCATCCGTGCTCGCCGAATTGACGCGCCCGGCCGCGACGTTGGTGATCTGGCGCTCGGTGCCCGCCGCGCCGACGCTGACGACGCTCGTCGGATTCGTACCGTTGTAGTTGTACGTGACGCCGCCGAGCGTACCGGTCGCCGTCGGATGCGGCACGTCCGTCACTGAACCGGAGCCGAGCGCGACATCGTTTGCATTGTTCGCGACGGCCGACGCGCCGAACGCGATCGCGCCCGCGGCTGCGGCGGTCGACGTGTTGCCGAGTGCGAGCGAACCCGTGCCCTGCGCATTGTTCGTATTGCCGATCGCCACCGCGCCGTTGCCGTTCGCGGTGTTGTTCGAGCCCATCGTGACCGCACCGGTGCCGATCGCGCTGCTCGGATCGCCGATCGCGACGGCGCCGTCACCGCTCACGGTCTGGCCCTGGCCGAGCGCCACGGCGCCGGTCCCGCCCAGCACCTTCGAGTTGTTGCCGCCGGCGATCGAACCGGCGCCCGCGCCGGCCGCGACCGAGTTGGTCGCACCGATCGCGACGGTCCAGTCCGCCGCCGCCACGCTGTTGATGCCGATCGAGGTTGCCCCGACGGCGGATGCAGTCGCGCCGGGGCCTAGTGCGGTTGCCGACGTGCCGGTCGCGAGCGCGAGATTGCCGAGCGCGACGCCGAACAGCGCCGTCGCGGTCGATTGCACGCCCATCGCGATCGAGCTGACGCCCGACGCGTTCGCGTTCAGGCCGAATGCCAGCGCATTGTCCGCGCCGGCCGTCGTGTTCGAGCCCATCGCGATCGAGCTCGTACCGAGCGACTGCGTGCCCGACCCGGGTACGCCCGCGGTGCCGCCCCAGCCGATCGCAATCGACGACGTGCCCTTCGCCCCGCTGTTGACGCCCATCGCGACGCCGGAATTACCGCTCGTCAGCGCACCGCTGCCAACGGCCACGCCGGCCGCGCCCGAACTCGTCGCCTGGTTGCCGACGGCGACCGCACCGGTGTCGGTTGCATGCGTTGCATAGCCGAGCGCCACGCTCTGCGCGCCGGCCGCGCTCGCGCCGAGACCGAGCGCGGCCGCATACTGGCCGGAAGCCAGCGCGTTGTTGCCGAGCCCGACCGCGGAAACGCCGGTCGCCGCCGCGCCGCTGCCCATCGCCACCGCACCGCTTTGGGTCGCGCTCGACAGGTTGCCGATCGCGACCGAGTAGTTCCCCGATCCGATCGCCTGAACGCCGAGCGATGCACTGTTGACGCCGGTCGCTTGCGCATTGATGCCGATGGCCGTCGATCCGTCACCCATCGCGTGCGCACCCGGGCCCAGTGCCGTGGCTGATGTGCCTGCCGCCGTGGACAGGTTACCGAACGCGGTGGAATTCACCTGCGTGGCCACCGAACCGTTACCGACCGCGATCGAACTGGCGCCGCCGGTCGCGGAGCCGCCGCCCGCCGAATACTGCGCGTGCGCGCCGGCCTGAAACAGCCCGAGATACGCGGCCGCCAGCGTCATCACGATACGCCGGGGGGACAACCCTGCATGCGCGCCCGGGCGCACGGCGGCGCCCGCCTGCGCGACGTGCTCGGCCGCCCTTCTCGACGACGCCACCCGCTTCCCGCGCGCCCGGTCAAGTTCCGAAGCCGCAACCCAGGCTCCCAGTGCTTCGTTCCAGATCGACTTGAACGACTTGTTCATCTCGTGTTCCCTCGGTTCTCATGTGCTGGATGACGCAACAGCGAACGCGACATCAGGCGCGGCGCGGACCCTCTCCGCTTTCGCCTGCCCCGCGACGCTCCGCTTGCTACTTCGCATTACTAATAAAAACTACGAACAGCGTTGCTCGACACGCTCGACACCATCGCAACGGCACGGCCGATCGACGCGCGTGCCCGTTCGGCACGACACGCGATCACGATCGCCGGCTAGCGGCTCATGGAAATCGACTTCGCCGGCCCGGCGGCGACACGGTGCATGCCGCGCTGCGAGACCGCACGCGCGTCCACCGTCGCACCCGCCGACGGGCGACTTCGAATCTCATCGGAAAAGCGTCGCTCGGACGCTGGACGAACGGAGGCCGGCCCGCATCGCGGGCGGCCCGTCATGTGTCATTCAGGCGGCGAAAGGCGCCATGCTGTCCCCGGGTCTGAAGCATGCGCCGCCGGATCGCTGACGCTGACAGCCGGCACCGGATCGATCGACCCGAGGCCCTGACCTGCCATGCTTGTCGTATTCATATTTTTCGTATCCGCCTGATTCGATAGAGCGCCGCGCACGGCCTTCGGATCGATCAAACCGCCCGGCGGCCCACGCGAAACCACTCACCCCTTTCCGTCCGGCGGGCGACCCGTTTTTCCGGATTTCCGGAAAAAACCGGCTACTCGACGAACGACCCCGGCATCGAATTAATCGATCGAATTTGCTTGACGATTTCTTCTCGCTCGATGCCTTTCACCCACACCCACGCCGTCATTTCTCGATTCGCCTTGTATATCTAGCATTTCACGAATCATGACGTTTTCATTACCCTCGTGCCTGTTATTCTTTTGTCACCGTCCTCTCATCATCTGAGAATGCCATCATTCAATGTGACATTGAATATCGGCTGCCATGGAGGCGACGGAAACAGCAATTTTCGTGGCAACCGGAGTCGGGGAAAGAACCGATTCCAGCCGCGTCGGGGCTAGTGTGCCGGCATTCGCTCAAACAAACCTTTTCCGCAGCGGACAAATCCTTTTCCCGAGCGGACAGCATTTACATTCATACACATTCGCAGGAAATTCGATTTTCCGGAAAGCGGAATATCCCCGCGACATCAACGAAAACTTAATCACCACGACAATGAATTAGCAGATTCAATTCAGACCGCACCATCGAATTTCGACAGCACGCTCACAAATTCATCATTCGGGCCATTTCGATTCCACCAGTCCATATGACCGGAAATAAAGACCGGAATTATCAAAATCGATTCGGCACATTTTTCCGAATCATTTCGTCGGCAGCGAACCACCTCGCCGGGCCGTTCCCGCGCCCGCCCGACAAGTCCACACGCGCCGCACGGAATCCTCACAGGCGATACTGTTGTCGGCATATAATTTTTTGCAACAATCGTGCAGATAGCGATGCCTCCGACCTGACAGGCCATTCCCTTCCAACGCGTTCGCAACCATGCCATCCCGCTTGTCCAGTTCGGCGTCGCCACGCACCACGCCGGATCTCGCTGGCGCACATATCCTCATCGTCGACGATCGCCCGAACGACCTGCGGCTCCTGACCGAAATCCTGCGCGCCGCGCAGTGCCGGATCAGCGTCGCGTTCGACGGGCTGCAGGCCTATCACCGCGCGCAGGCCATCGCGCCCGACCTGATCCTGATGGACGTGCGCATGCCGCGCATGGACGGCTTCGCCGCGAGCCGGCTGCTGGCGTCGACCCCGTCGACGCAATCCATTCCGGTGATCATCCTGACGGCCGCCGGCGATCTCGAGGATCGCATCGCGGGGCTCGAAACGGGGGCGCTCGACTACATCGTCAAGCCGTTCGAACCGGCGGAAGTCATCGCGCGCATCCGCAATCACCTGAAGCGCGGGCGGCGCAGCCAGCCGTTCGCGCATCTGCCCGAATTGCCCGACAACCCCGACGCGGCGCTCGTGCGCGCCGCGAGCGACGTGCTGCTGCGCGACCTGCGCCATCCGCCGGCGCTCGAGGAACTCGCCCGGCAGGTCGGCACGCACGAAAAGCGGCTGTCGCGCGTGTTCCGCGATCATCTCGGCCAGACCGTGTTCGAGTACCTGCGCGACACGCGGCTGCGCGCCGCGATGCACTTCCTGTCGGAAACGTCGATGGGGATCGGCGACATCGCCGAGGAAATCGGCTTCTCCACGCCCGGCAATTTCGCGACGGCGTTCCGCGAACGCTTCGGCATCACGCCGTCCGACTGGCGGCGCCAACGCCACGCGGTCGGCGCGCCGGCCGCACCCGGGGGGCACCACGGCGATGCGTAGGCAATACGCGGCATGGGCAGCGGGATGTCGCGGATTGCTCCTGCTGCTGGCGGCGCTGGCCGTCACGTGCGCGACGGCCCGTGCCGCAACGGCGCCAAATCCCGCGCAACTCGAAGCCGTCGCGGTGTTCGAAGACGCCGGCACGACGCTGTCCGTCGCCGACGTGGCCGCCCGGCTCGACGATGCGCGCCGCGACGCGGCCACGGCATCCCGCCCGTCGTTCAACGTGACGTTCTCGCGCTCGGCGTGGTGGGTCCGCGCGACGCTGATCAATCGCGACAGCGAAACGCGCCCGCTGGTGCTGGCGATTCGCGATGCGCGCGTCGACCGGGCCGACTTCTATGTCGAGCGGCACGGTCGCTGGCTGCCCGACCACAGCTTCCCGGCCGATCGCGGCGACGCGCGCGAGGCGCCGTCGCGCTACCCGACCCTCGACGTCACGCTGCGCGCGGGCGAACAGCTCCCCGTGCTGATCCGCATCACGTCGCGCAAGGAAATGCGGCTCGCGCCGATCGCGTTCACCCGCGACGCGTGGATCGCGCAGGAGTTGCACGCGTCGATGTGGAACTTCGGCTTCTTCGGCGGGCTGCTTGCACTCGTCTGGTGCGCGCTGCTGATCGGCTTTTTCTCGCGCAGCGGCGTGTTCCACGTGCTGGCCGTGCTGACCCTGAACACCGCGCTGTTCGAAGCCGCGTACCGTGGCTATCTCGCGATGGCCCTGTCCCCCGCCGCCCGAGAATGGTCGACGCGCGGCGAAACGATCTTCGCGTACCTGTCGGTCGCGTGCTTCATCGTCTTCATCCTGATGGTCGCGCATCGCGAGAAGGCGAAGATTCCGATGCGCGCGGTGTACGTGGTATTTCTCGCGCTCGAATGCGCGGGAATCGCCGGCGCGGCGTTCGGCGATCTGGGGACCTTCGCACGGTTCTGCCTGTGGCTGAACACCGCGCTCGCGATCGTCAACATCAGCCTGGCGCTGATGCTCGTGATCCGGCGCACGCCGACGGGCCGCGTGATGCTGATCGCGGTCGCGTTCGCGACGTTCAACATGCTGATCCGCATGCTCGATGGCCGCGACGCGTTGCCGTCCGTGCTGTCATGGATTCGGTCCGACGTCTTTCCGAACCCCGTCATCGCGATCATCGGGCTCGCGACGCACCTGCTCGTGCTGGCCGCGTGGATTCACCACGTGGGCAAACAACGCACCGAGGCGCGCAAGCGGCTCGAACACTGGCAGCTCACCGAACAGGACCGGCTGCGCGACGAAGTCGCGCGGCGCACGGTGGCGCTCAACGATGCGTTGCAACAGTCGAAGACGCACCTGCAGCAGAAGATCGAGACGCTGGGCTACGTCAGCCACGACCTGCGCGCGCCGCTGTCGACGATCAACGGCTATGCGAAGCTGCTGCTGCAAGGCGCGACGCGCGGCCAGGCGCGGCTGATCCGGTCGATCGACCGCAGCATCCGCTACCAGCTCGCGCTGATCGACGAATTGCTCGCGTTCACGAAGGCCGAACTGCAGCCGCTCGGCGTCGCGCCCGACCGCACCGACCTGCCCGGGCTGCTGGACGACATCGGCCACTACGCGCTCGCGCTGTGCGCGCAGCAGGACAACCGGTTCGTCTACCAACCGGTCACGGCGCTGCCGCGCACGGTGCTGATCGACGGCATCCGGCTGCAACAGGTGCTGTTGAACCTGCTGTCCAACGCATCGAAATTCACGCGCAGCGGCACGGTCACGCTGTCGGTTCACGCGTCGCGCGAAGGCGACGCGTGGCGCCTGCTGTTCGAGGTCGCCGATACGGGCATCGGCATCGACATCACCGCGACCACCGACATCTTCCGCGCGTACCAGCAGGTGCAGGCCGTGAACGGCGGCACCGGGCTCGGCCTGTTCATCGCGCAGCGGATCGTCGCCGCGATGGGCGGCGAGCTGGCCGTCGCGAGCCAGCCGGGCGTCGGCACGTCGTTCTCGTTCGCGGTCGTCGCGCCGGCCCTCGGCCATGCGCTCGCACCGGCGTCGGGGCTCGTCAGGCGGTTTCATCCGGCCGACGAAGCGCAGCCGGCCCGCGCCGCGCCCGCGATGCGCAGCCCGCCCGCCGATGCACTCGCGGAACTGATCGCGCTCGCCGGCGAAGGCCGGCTGACCGATATCGAGGAATGGCTCGGCCAGTATGTGGACGAGCCGGATCACGCGCCGTTCGTACACGAAATGCGCGCGCACCTCGACGCACTGGACTTGCACGCGATCGAAAAACTGGCCGGCTCGCTGAAACGCACGCGCGTCGCGGATACGTCGTTCGACACCGAGACGGACGCGACCGGGCCGGCCTGACGGCGCGAACCCGTACGCGTCATTTCACCGCGGTACGCTCGCGCTGCCGATCGGCCCGCTCGACCACGCGGGTCAGCCGAATGATGTCGGTCAGGCCGAATTCGCCGGCATCCGGGCGCGGGCGACCATGCTCGTCGGCCACGCGCATCGCGAACGCCAGCGCTTCGGAACGTTCGCGCAGCAGCACCCGCAGCGCATCGGCCACGATCCGGCAGTCGCGCGCGTCGCCCAGGTCGAGCAGCGGCCGGCGGCCGTGCTCGATAGCCAGCGTATCGGCCACGCCCGCCGTCATGTCATCACGCTTCATGCCGTTCTCCTCGCGCAAAGGGGGCGCGGTCGCACTACGACCGCCGCATCGTCGAGACCAGCGCGATGTCCTCTTCCGGCGGCGCCGGCCGCGCGGGGGCAGTATCGCGCGTCGGCCGCTGCGCGCCGAGCCCGGTGCCGCCGGTGCGCCGCCGCGTCGCGTGCCGCTCGATGACCCGCTGCAGCACGCAGAACACGCACAGCAGCGCGCCGATCACGATCCGCGTCCACCATGAACTCAGCGTACCGTCGAACGTGATCAGCACCTGGATCGTGCCGAGGATGCCGACCCCGAACACCGAACCGATCACGTAGCCCACGCCGCCCGTCAGCAGCGTGCCGCCGATCACGGTCGCGGCGATCGCGTCGAGCTCCATTCCCTGCGCCTGCAACCCGTAACCCGACAGCACGTACAGCGTGAACACCACGCCGCCGAGCGCCGAACAGAAGCCGCTCAGCGCGTAGACGCCGATCTTCGTGCGCGCGACCGGCAAGCCCATCAGCAGCGCCGAGCGTTCGTTGCCGCCGACCGCATACACGTTGCGGCCAAAGCGCGTGAAATGCGCGACGTAGATCGCGACGGCCAGCGTCGCGAGCGCGATCAGCGCGCCGGCGCTCAGCGTGCCGCCGCCGACCGGCACGCTGATGCCGGCGATCGCATGAAACGCCGGCTGGTTGATCGTGATCGACTGCGTCGTGATCAGGAAGCACGCGCCGCGCGCGAGAAACATGCCGGCGAGCGTGACGATGAACGGCTGCAACCGGAAATAGTGGATCAGCGCGCCCATCGCGGCGCCGTACAGCGCGCCGAATGCGAGCACGAGCGGCACGATCACCCATACCGGCCAGTGCAGCCGTTCGGCGCCCACCGCGCAGAAGATCGTTGTCAGCGCAACGACCGAGCCGACCGACAGGTCGATGCCGCCGGATACGATCACGAACGTCATCCCGATCGCGACGATCAGCAGGAACGCGTTGTCGACGAGCAGCCCGGTCAGCACCTGCATCGAGAAAAAGCCCGTGTACATCACGGACCCGAAACCGAACAGCGCGACGAACAGCACGATCGTCACGACGATCGGCAGCGTGCGCGGATCGGCGAGGCGGCCAAGGAAACGGGTCATCGCGGCGTCGCTCCGGTGGTGGTGGCGCGCGATCGCGCGGAAGGCAGCAGTCGCGACGCGTGCCGGACCAGCAGCGCGCGCGCCGCGTCCGACTGGATCAGCGTCACGACGATCACGACGACCGCCTTGACGACGAGCGTCGCCTCCGGCGGCACGCCGATCGAGTAGGTCGTGTAGGTGAGCGTCTGGATGATCAGCGCGCCGAGCACCGAGCCCGCGAGACTGAAGCGGCCGCCGAGCAGCGACGTGCCGCCGAGCGTCACCGCGAGGATCGCGTCGAGTTCGAGCAGCAGCCCCGCGTTGTTGCCGTCGGCGCTGCGCACGTTCGAACTGGCGAGGATGCCCGCGAGCGCCGACATCACGCCCGAACACAGATACACGCCGAACACGACCGCGCCCGAACGCAGCCCGACGAGCCGCGTCGCGACCGGGTTCACGCCGATCGCGCGAATGAACAGCCCGAGCGCCGTGCGGTTCACCAGCAGCGCGGTCGCCCCGATCGTCGCGAGCGCGATCCACACCGCGCACGGCACGGTCGCGAGATAGCCGCCGCCGAGCGCGAGATAGCCGGGCGCGCCGATCGGGATGATCTGGCCGCCCGTCAGCAATTGCGCGACGCCGCGCCCCGCGACCATCAGGATCAGCGTCGCGATGATCGGCTGCATCCCGACGAAGGCGACCAGCAGCCCGTTCCACGCGCCGGCCAGCAGCCCGACGCCGAGCGCGGCGGCCAGCGCCATGCCGACCCGCGACGGATCCGCCTCGAGCACGATCGCGGCCGCCGCGCCGGCGATCGCGACGATCGCGCCCACCGAGATGTCGATCCCGCGCGTCGCGATCACGAGCGTCATCCCGAGCGACACGATCACGAGCGGCGCCGCGCGATTGAGGATGTCGATCGGCGCGCCGAACAGGTGGCCGTCGAGCAATGCGATCGACAGGAAGCCCGGGCGATGCGCGACGTCCAGCGCGAACAGCAGTGCGAGCGTCAGCACCGGCCACGCGAGCGGGTGACGAAACAGCGTGCGTAACCGCCTCATGACTGGCCTCCCGCGATCAACCGGTAAACCTGCTCCTCGGACGCATCGGCGCCCGTCAATTCGGCGACCTTGCGGCGGTCGCGCAGCACCGCGATCCGGTGGCTCACGCGTACGACCTCGCCGATCTCCGACGAGATGAACAGGATCGCGAGCCCCTGCGCGCACAGCGCGAGCACACGCTCCATGATGTCGAATTTCGCGGCGACGTCGATGCCGCGCGTCGGCTCGTCGAGAATCAGCAGCTTCGGGTCCGTCGCGAGCCAGCGCGCGAGCAGCACCTTCTGCTGGTTGCCGCCCGACAGCAGCCCGATCGGCTGCTCCGCGTCGCGCGCCTTGATGCCGAGCCGGGCGATGTACGTGTCGGCGATCTCGCGCTGGCGCGCCCGCCCGATCAGCCGCCACCAGCCGCGCCGCGCCTGCAGCGCGAGGACGATGTTCTCGCGGATCGACAGCGCGGCGACGATGCCCTCCTTCTTGCGGTCCTCCGGGCAGTACGCGATGCCGTGGCGCACCGCATCGTGCGGCGATGCGAGCCGCGTGCGCGCGCCGCCGATCTCGATCGCACCGGTATCGGGACGCGCGGCGGCGAACGCCAGTTGCGCGGTTTCGGTGCGGCCCGAGCCGAGCAGCCCGGCCAGCCCGACGATCTCGCCGGGGCGCATGTCCAGATCGAGCGCGCTCATCATCCCGCGCCGGCCGACCTGCTGCATCGACAGGAACGGCGCGGGGGTCGCGGTGTCGCGCTCGACCGCCGCGGCGCCCGCCTGCAGCGTCTCGGACATGCGCTCGCGGCCGGTCATCTTCGCGACCAGCAGGTCGACCGGCAGGTCGCGCGCGAGATACTCGCCTTCGCGCTCGCCGTTGCGCATCACGGTGATCCGGTCGGACACCGCATAGGTCTGCTCGAGAAAGTGCGTGACGAACAGGATCGCGATGCCCGACGCCTTCAGCCGGCGCAGCACGTCGAACAGCCGCGCGACCTCGCCGTCGTCGAGGCTCGAGGTCGGCTCGTCGAGGATCAGCACGCGTGCGTCGACCGACACCGCGCGCGCGATCGCGACCATCTGCTGCACCGCGATCGGATATGAATCGAGCGAGCGCGTGACGTCGAGCGCCAGGTCGAGTTCGGCGAGCGCGTCGCGCGAGCGCGCATGGATCGTCTTCCAGTCGATCGCGCCGCGCCGCATCGGCTGCCGGCCCGCGAAGATGTTCTCGGCAACCGACAGGTTCGCGCACAGGTTCACTTCCTGATAGAGCGTCTGGATGCCAGCCGCCTCGGCCTCGCGCGGCGCGGCGAAGTTCACCGGCGCGCCGCCGACGCGAATCTCGCCCGCATCGTGCGCATGCACGCCGGTGAGCACGTTGATCAGCGTCGACTTGCCCGCGCCGTTCTGGCCCATCAGCGCGTGGATCTCACCCGGAAACAGCCGGAAGTCGACGCGCTGCAGCGCGCTGACGCCCGGAAATGACTTGTCGATGCCGATCATCTCGACCACCGGCGAACTCTGCATGCAGCCTCCCTCGAAGCGTCCCCGGACGGTGGCCGCCAGGCCGCCGCCCGGGCGGACAGGTCAGTACTTGCGGGTCGGCAGCACCTGCGCCGCGACGTTCATCGGAAACACCGTTTCGTTGGTCACGATGCGCTTGGGCAACTGCTTGCCGGCGACGACGTCCTTCACCGCGGTCATCAGCTGCGGGCCGAGCAGCGGGCTGCATTCGACGTCGACGTTGATCTTGCCCGCGACCATCGCCTGGAAGCCGCCCTTGGTCGCGTCGAACGACACGACGCTCACGTCCTTGCCGGGCTTGATGCCGGCCTCTTCCATCGCCTGGATCGCGCCGAGCGCCATGTCGTCGTTGTGCGCGTAGACGACGTTGATCTGCTTGCCGTAGGTCTTCGCGAATGCTTCCATCACCTGCTTGCCGCCGGCGAGCGTGAAGTCGCCGCTTTGCGACGCGATCACCTTGAATTTCGGATTGTTCTTGATCACTTCGAGCAGGCCCGCGCGGCGGTCGTTGGCCGGCGCGGAACCGACCGTGCCCTGCAGCTCGACGATGTTGATCGGGCCCGCGTCGTTCTTGTAGCGCTCTTCCAGCCAGTGGCCGGCGCGCCGCCCTTCCTCGAGGAAGTCGGAGCCGATCATCGTCACGTACAGCGACGGGTCCTTCACGTCGACGCCGCGGTCGGTCAGGATCACCGGGATATGCGCGGCCTTCGCTTCGGTCAGCACCGGCTCCCAGCCCGATTCGACGACCGGCGAGAACGCGATCACGTCGACCTTCTGCGCGATGAACGAGCGGATCGCGCGAATCTGGTTCTCCTGTTTCTGCTGCGCGTCGGAAAACTTCAGGTTGATGCCGGCGTCCTTCGCCGCGCTCTTCACCGACACGGTGTTCGCGGTGCGCCATGCGCTTTCCGCGCCGACCTGCGAGAACCCGAGCGTGATCGGCTTTTGCTGCGCGTGCGCGCCGCCTGCCAGCACCGTCGCCGCGGCGACGATCGCGCCGGCCGCCAGCTTCCTGATGAATGTCATGGTCCGTCTCCGATGATGTCGTTGTGTGCCGCGGCGCTGTTGTGTTTCTGCGTGGCGCTGGCGCGGATCGGGCTGCGCCGGCCGGCGTGTTCGGCCGGCGCGGTATACAGGCCCCGCATCAGTCTAGAAACAAGTCCGATAACCTTCCAATGAAATATTGGATTGAGCCGATGTCGGAATCGGCATACGTATAAACACCTAAGCGCGACACCCCGCGGGCGCGGCGTCTCGGCACGCCGGCCGCCTTGAACGGAGGCCGGATATCGACGATGACGAAAGCATCAGCGCATCACGCCCCTGGCGCGCAGTTCACGGCCGATACGCCCGATTTCGCGCTCGCCTTCCACCAACGCGGCGGCGCTCGTGTGCACCGAGTAGGCGCCCAGATGAAGATCGTGCGGATGCGGAATCGCCGTACCGACCACGAAGCGCGCGTCGGTCACGGCCTCGAATTCGATCGGCGCGTCGGACGCGTCGAACACGACCAGCTCGCCCCGCCCGACCGGGTCCGGCGTGCGCAGGCGGCCGTCCATCACGGCGGTCCAGCCGACCCGGTGGCCCTGCGGCGGCCGGCAGGTCCAGCGCTCACCCGCCTTCAACTGCACGACGACGTAGTTGATGCCCGGCGGCGCATCGACCGAGCTGACCGCGTCGCCGTGGCGGCCGAGCAGCACGCGGGCCGGCCCGTCCGTCGGGATGTCGTCGATCGACAGGTGCTGACTGAACGCCGGCGCCAGCTCGCGCCCCGGCGGCAACGCCACCCACAGCTGGAACGCCTTGACCGGCGGCACCACGGAACCCGTATGCCAGACGCCGCGCCCCGCGCTCATCCATTCGATGTCGCCGGCCCCTATCGGGCCTTCGTGGCCCGTCGATTCCACATAGGTGCCGTGCCCGTCGAGCATGAGCGTCAGCGTGGCGATGCCCGAATGCGGATGCCAGCCGAAGGCCGGCTTGCCGAGCGGCGCCCGCGTATCGATCAGGTCGAGGAACACGAACGGCTTGATCATCTCGCCCACGTCGGACGGGCTGACCATGCGGACGACCGGCCCGTGCGCGTTGCCGCGCGTGCGGAACACGACACGACGGCCGGCGACGGTGGTCGAGGGAACGGAATCGAGGGTATTCAACATCGGTTCTCCGGTGGCCGGTATCCGGCGTATTGCGTCAGGCCGCGAGGGCCGCTGCCGCTTCCTTCGCCGATGCAATCGCGCCCGTGCGCTTGTCCGCCCCCATCGCGACGCCTTCGGCACGAATGAACGTGATGTCGGTGATGCCGAGAAAACCGAACGCGTCTCTCAGATAGGTTTCCTGATGATCGAACGACGCGAACGGCGACCCGACGCTGTACACGCCACCACGTGACGACGCGATGACCAGCTTCTTGCCGCCGCACAGGCCGACCGGCCCGTTTTCGTCGTAGCGAAATGTCGTGCCGGCCACCGAGATGCGATCGACCCACGCCTTCAGTTGCGACGCGATGCCGAAGTTGTACATCGGCGCGCCGATGACAACGATGTCGGCCGCAAGGAATTCCTCAAGCGCGCGCTGGCCGATCTCGACGTCCGCCTTCAGCGCGTCGTCGACCGGCGCGCCTTGCGCGGCGGCAAGGTGTTCGGCGGCCAGATGGCCGAGCGGCGTGGCGGCGAGGTCGAGGTGCGTGACCGTGAGGCCGGGATCGCGGGCGCGGAAGCGGGCGACGATTTCCGCCGACAGTTCGCGGCTGACCGAGCCCTGGCCGAGGATGCTCGAATCGATGTGCAGCAGTTTCATGCAGATTCTCCTTGAGACGGATGGATTCGCCGGTAGCGTGAGACCAGTATGGAGATCGATTCGGCTTTACACTAGATGGATAAACAGGATTTGATTAATCCATTTCTGGAGTAATCCCATGCTCGATCTGAATGATCTCGCGCTGTTCGTCCAGGTCATCCGCGCCGGCAGCTTTTCGGAGGCCGCACGACGCCTGCGCATGCCGGCCAATACGCTGAGTCGGCGCATCGACCAGTTCGAAGGGCACATCGGCACGCGCCTGCTGCATCGCTCGACCCGCAAGCTGGCGCCGAGCACCGAGGGCCTGGCGCTGTTCGAGCGCTACGCGCCGGCACTCGACCGGATCTTCGAGATCGAACGGCAGCATGCGGACGGGCAGGAACCGGCCGGAACCGTGCGCGTGGCGGCGATGGCCGGCCTGTTCGAAGTGATCAAGCTGGAATGGCTGGCCGAGTTCTACGCGCGCCATCCGCGCATCAGCATCGACTTCCTGCTCGACGACACGCCGTCCGACCTGATCGCCGAGCGCATCGACCTCGCACTGCGCATCGGCATCGAGACCGGCGGCAGCTTCCGCGTGCGCCGGATCGCGCCGGGCACGATGATCCTCGCCGCCAGCCCCGCTTATCTCGAACGACGCGGCACGCCCCGCACGCCGCGCGAGCTGGCCGACCACGATTGCCTCACGGTGTCGAGCCGCCAGGGACGCAGCATGTGGCGCCTGCAGGGGCCGCGCGGCACGCAGGAGATTTCGATCGACAGCCGTTTCTCGGTCAACGACATGCGCGTGGTCATGCAGGCGTGCCTCGCCGGCCTCGGCATCGCGCTGGTGCCGCGGGTGCTCGCCGCGGCGGCGATCGACGAAGGCAAGCTGGCGCGCGTGCTGCCGGCCTACCAACGCTCCGGCGCCGGGCTCGGGCTGCAGCTCGTCTATACGAGCCGCCCGCCGCTGCCGCCCGCGGTGACGGCCGTCGCCGAGTTTCTGCTGGAGAAGCTCGACCAGGGGATGTCGAGGTGTCCCGAGCCCACGGCCGGCCGATGACGTTTCGTCGTCGCCGCGAACGGCATTTCCCGGCCGCTCTGCCGTCGCGTCGTACGGCCAGCCGGCGCACGATTCTTGCTCCCGTTCCGCAACGACCGCTCATGCCGTGCTGCAGGTCGCCGTCCGCGCCCATTACGAACAAGGGAGCAAACACATGACCGCCGCCCACGAGCACGGGTCGCCATCCGTCGCCATCGCCGTCTCCATCGCCGCCAACCGGCACACGCGCGCATGAAGCAGCCCGCTTCGAGCACGGCCGCGGCGCTGCGCCACGTCGACGACCGCCAGCCCGGCTACACGCGCCGCCGCCTGCGCAACGGCTTCGCGTATTACGCGCAAGACGGCACGCGGATTCGCGATGCCGCGGAAATCGCCCGCATCGACGCGCTCGCGATCCCGCCCGCGTACACCGACGTGTGGATCTGCGCGGACCCGCTCGGCCACCTGCAGGCGACGGGCCGCGACGCGCGCGGCCGCAAGCAGTATCGCTACCACCCGCAGTGGCGGGCGACCCGCGACGCGAACAAGTACGCACGAATGGCCGCGTTCGCGCGGGCGCTGCCGCGCATCCGCGCGCGCGTCACGCGCGACCTGGCGTTGCCGGGCATGCCGCGCGACAAGGTCGTCGCGACGATCGTCCGCTTGCTCGACACGACGCTCGCGCGGATCGGCAACGCGGAATACGCACGCGAAAACGGCTCGTACGGGCTGACGACGCTGCGCAAGCGCCATTTGAAGATCCAGCCCGGCCAGGTGCGGCTGCGCTTCACCGGCAAGAGCGGGATCGAACACGACGTGACGGTCGACGATGCGCGGGTCGCGCGGATCGTGCGGCGCTGCGCGGAACTGCCCGGTCACGAGCTGTTCCAGTATGTGGACGACGACGGCGTGCGCCATCCGGTCGGGTCGTCCGACGTGAACGACTACCTGCGCGAAGCCGGCGGCGCCGATTTCACCGCGAAGGATTACCGGACGTGGGCCGGCAGCGTGCATGCGCTCGGGTTGCTGCGGCGCGTGGAGCACCGCGGCGTCACGCATGCCCGCAAGCAGATCGTCGAAACCGTGCGCGCGGTGGCGGACCTGCTGCGCAACACGCCGGCCGTGTGCCGGCGCTGCTACATCCATCCGGTCGTGCTCGACGCGTTCGAGTCGGGCGCGCTCGCCACGCTGGCGGTCCGGCGCTCGCTGCGCGGCCTGCGCGCGGATGAAGCGGCGTTCGTCGCGTTGCTGGTGTCCGCGAGCCGGCGCGCGGCGAGATGACCGTCCATGCCGCGCCCCGCCCGCCGGGGTGCAATCCGGGCGACGTCCCCGCGTGTCGTTTACCACCGGTTTCCGGGCGCATGACCGATAGCCGCTCGCGCCCGTTTCTCTAAACTGGTTCGCACAATACACCTGCCCGGTGTCGTCCCGCTGCGCGCGTCACGCCACCGGCATCGAGGCATCCCCGAGACATCCGCCTTCGCAGTCCGCCGGCCCGCACGACCCCGCTGCATTCCCGCCGGCCGGTTGCCAAGGCCATTCCAGGAGAGTTCATTGAGCCCGTCGCAAGCGCACCCCGCGAAAGCCCGGTCTTCGCGCAAGTCCGTCAAGCTGGATGACATCACGATCGTCGACCCTGCCGTCCTCAAGCGCGCGGTCGGCGCGATGGCGTTCGGCAATGCGATGGAATGGTTCGACTTTGGCGTCTACAGCTATATCGCCGTCACGCTCGGCAAGGTGTTCTTCCCGTCCAGCAGCCCGTCCGCGCAGCTGCTCGCGACCTTCGGCACGTTCGCGGCCGCGTTCCTCGTGCGCCCGCTCGGCGGCATGGTGTTCGGCCCGCTCGGCGACCGCATCGGCCGCCAGCGCGTGCTCGCCGCGACGATGATCATGATGGCCGTCGGCACCTTCGCGATCGGCCTGATTCCGAGCTATGCGTCGATCGGCATCATGGCCCCGATCCTGTTGCTCGTCGCCCGCCTCGTGCAGGGCTTCTCGACGGGCGGCGAATACGGCGGCGCGGCGACCTTCATCGCCGAGTTCGCGACCGACAAGCGTCGCGGCTTCATGGGCAGCTTCCTCGAATTCGGCACGCTGATCGGCTATACGCTCGGCGCGGCCACGGTCGCGCTGCTGACGGCCACGCTGTCGCAGGACGCGCTGCTGTCGTGGGGCTGGCGCGTACCGTTCTTCATCGCCGGTCCGCTCGGCCTCGTCGGCCTCTACGTGCGGCTCAAGCTCGAGGAAACGCCGGCGTTCAAGAAGGAGGCGGAAGCACGCGAAGCGGACGAACGCGCGCGGCCGAAGCAGCGCTTCGCGACGCTGCTCGTCGAACAGTGGAAGCCGCTGCTGCAATGCGTCGGTCTCGTGCTGATCTTCAACGTGACCGACTACATGGCGCTGTCGTACCTGCCGAGCTACCTGTCGGCGACGCTGCACGTTCGCGAATCGCACGGGCTCTTCATGGTGCTGCTCGTGATGGTGCTGATGATGCCGATGACGCTGTACGCCGGGCACCTGTCGGACAAGGTCGGCCGCAAGCCGGTGATGATGGCCGGCTGCGTGGGCCTGCTCGCGCTGTCGGTGCCGGCGCTGATGCTGATCCGCACCGGCGGCATGCTGCCGATCTTCGGCGGGATGCTGATCTACGGCGTCCTGCTGTCGACGTTCACGGGCGTGATGCCGTCCGCGCTGCCCGCGCTGTTCCCGACGCGGATCCGCTACGGCGCGCTCGCGATCGGCTTCAACGTGTCGGTGTCGCTGTTCGGCGGCACGACGCCGCTCGTCACCGCGTGGCTGGTCGATCGCACCGGCGACCTGATGATGCCCGCGTACTACCTGATGGGCGCGTCGTTCATCGGCATCGTGTCGGTGCTTGCGCTGCGCGAGACCGCGCGCCAGCCGCTGCCCGGCTCCGGGCCGTGCGTGGCGAGCCGCGCGGAAGCGTTGAGCCTCGTGCGCGGCAGCGCCGACGAAGCGCGTGTGCGCGGCCGGAGGTTCACACCGGTCAGCGAGCGCGCGTAACGCAGGTCGATGCGACGCCGCACGGCCTGCGCGCATGTCGCCGGTCGCGCGGTCGTCAGTTCGCGTGCAGCGGCTGCGCGTCGAACCAGTCGAGTAGCGTGCGCGTGACGAACGCGGGATTTTCCAGGTTCGAAATATGGCCGGCGTCCGGCACCAGCGCATGCGCGCAGCCGATCACGCTCGCCATCTTCACGGTTTCCGACGGCGGCCGCGCCATGTCGCCCGCGCCGCACATCAGCAGCGTGCGTTCCGCGTCGAGTTCGGCCAGTGCGGACAGCGTGTCGGGCCGGCCGAAGATCAGCCGACCGAGCGGCGCGATCGATTGCCGCAACCGGTCGGCGGGCAGGTTCGCCAACGCATCGCGAAACGCGGTCGGCACCGGATCTTCCAGATTCACGTCCGGCCGGAAGAACAGCGGCACGATCGCGTCGAGCAGCGGCGGCGCGATGCGGCCCGCGGCCTCGATCGCATCGAGCATTCCGAAGTAGCGGGCGCGCGTCGCGTCCGGCTCGGCGTCGAGCGACGCGTCCATGATCACCAGCGAGCGCACGCGCTGCGGCTCGCGCAACGCGAGCCGTGCGCCCCACATGCCGCCGACGCTGAGGCCGACGACCGCGCACTGTTCGATTTCCAGCGCGTCGAGCAGCGCGCTCGCCTGCGTGGCGAGATCGTCGAGCGTGTGCGTGCCGTCCGGCAGCGCGCCCGATGCGCCATGCCCCCACAGGTCCGGCACGATCACGCGATACCGGCGCGACAGTGCGTCGATCTGCGGCGCCCACATCGTGGCATCCCACAGATAGCTGTGCCCGAGCAGCACCGGAAACCCGGTGCCGTGATCGAGGTAATGCAGGGTACTGCCTTGAATGCCGTGTGCGGGCATGCTGTCTCCGGGAGGTCAGGACTCGGCGGTGGCCCGGAACCGGGCGTCGCGGTCGGTGGCGTTCCGTGACGAACGCGAAGCGGCGCATCATCGCACAGGTTGCAGGTATTGCGCATGACGCCGCGCACGACGCATTCGCCGGGCCGCACTATCCGACGCGATACATCGGCAGCACGTTGCTGCCGGCCGTGTCCTGCTCCGGCGCGAGCGCGGGGCACGCCTGATCGAGCAGCCAGTTGGTCAGCACCGCGATATCGAATTCGTTGCACGCGTCGGGGTTCTGCACGAGCACGTAGCTGCCCGACGCAACGGTGCAATGCGGGAACAGCTCGACGAGCCGCCCCTGCTTCAGCAGCCCGTCGACCAGCGGCCGCCTGCCGATCGCGATGCCGTGCCCGTCGACCGCGGCCTGGACCAGTTGATCGTACTGGCTGAAGTGCAGCGCGCCGGCCGGCCGCAGCCGCGGCACGCCGAGCTCCTTCAGCAAATGGCTCCACCCGTGCCACGGCCATTCGCCGCGCGGGTCGTCGAGATGCAGCAGCACGTGCTTGTCGAGATCGGCCGGCTTCATCGATGCGGCGTCGCCCATCGCCGTCAACAGGCTCGGGCTGCACACCGCCACGACACGCTCGCGAAACAACACGTCCGTATCGTCGGTCGACGTATACGGGCCGGCATAACGCACCGCCAGGTGCAAACGTTTGCGTTTAAGATCTTCAATTTCGCTCGTTGCCGACACGCGCACGTCGATGTCCGGATAGCTGGCGCGGAACGAACCGAGGCGCGGAATCAGCCACAGCGCGGCGAACGAAACGGTGGTCGACAACGAAATGGCGCGCTGGCCGACGCTCGACGACAGCTTGCCGACCACCGATTCCAGATCGGACAACGCGAACGAGATCGCGTCGTACAACTCGCGCCCCTTGTCGGTCAGCGTGAGCGAACGAATGTGCCGATGAAACAGCTCGATCCGGAGCTGCTCTTCGAGCGCCTTGACCTGCCGACTCACGGCCGATTGCGTGACGTTGAGCTCCTGCCCCGCACGCGTGAAGCTCAAATGGCGCGCCGCGCATTCGAAGCCTCTCAGGAAATCCAGCGAAGGCAGACTTCTCAATCGCTTTGCCAATCTCACATTAGCCATACCGCCGCCTCAAAGTTGCACCCATCGACAGACAAGTTGCCGTTCGTCTCCCTGGATCGTCTCTCCTATTTGGATTCGGAAACGATTTTATATTGAAGCATGGATGCATATCATTCTTATTTTCAATCGTGACACTTGTATTTATCTATCAATTTTCATCGCATCGATACGCTTACACGAACATTATCAAGTAGTGATTTTGTAAATTAATATGCGAACGAATCGAGCGTACCAAAAGGGTTGATAAATTGGCGTAAAAACAGGCGATTGCCGACAAAATTCGACGTCATCGCATCCATATCGACGTCATGACAGAGAAATCATCCGATGCCTACAAATCGATTTCAATCAGCCGACTTTTCATTTTATTTTCCGGATTGCGAAAACAAACAGTCTGCAACATACATACAAAATGCCATTCAAATCCGGAATTTAGCGTTTATTAAAATATACTAAACGAATGAAATCCGGTATTTTCATGCCGCCTCGTGAAACTGACGAGCCGATTATGTCCGGAAATGCATAATCCGCCGGCCGGCAGCGCCGGTCGGTGTGCATTCGATGCGCATGTCGGGCGGAATTCGGGCCGCGCCGCGCGACGACCGTCAAGATGAATCCGCTACGGACCGTCCGCCGCGCCATTCGCGCGCGCGGTCACTTCGCGGCGATAGCGGTTCAATTCCTGCGCGGTCGCGAACGTGCGCTCGAACAGGATCGACAGGTTGTGCAGGATCCGCTCGACGACCTTCTTCTCCCACTCGCCGTCGAACCGGATCTGCTCGTCGAGCCAGCGCTCGAGCCATTCCGGATCCGGCAGACGCGACTGCACGGTGTCGCGCGGGAACAGCGCCTGGTTCACGTGCAGGTTGGTCGGGTGCAGCGGTTTTTCGGTGCGGCGCGCCGACGCCATCAGCACGCCGATCTTCGCGAATGCGGCACGGGCGACGTCGCCGCAGTTGTTCAACGCCTTCTTCATGTAGCGCAGGTACGCGCCGCCATGACGCGCTTCGTCGCGCGAAATCGTTTCGTAGATCTGCTTGACGACGGGCTCGGTGTGCCAGTCGGCCGCACAGCGGTACCAGTGGTTCAGGCGAATCTCGCCGCAGAAGTGCAGCATCAGCGTCTCGAGCGGCGGCGCCGGATCGAACTGGAAGCGCACCGCGTGCAGTTCCTCTTCGGTCGGCACCATCTCCGGCTTGAAGCGGCGCAGGTATTCCATCAGCACCAGCGAATGCTTCTGCTCCTCGAAGAACCACACGCTCATGAACGCGGAAAAGTCGCTGTCGTGCTGGTTGTCGCGCAGGAACATTTCCGTCGCGGGCAGCGCCGACCATTCGGTGATCGCGTTCATCTTGATCGTCTTCGCCTGCTCGTCGGTGAGCAGCGAAGCGTCGAACTTGTCCCACGGAATGTCCTTCTCCATGTCCCAGCGGACCGCTTCGAGCGACCTGAACAATTCCGGATAGAGCATCGTCGTCACCGTCGTCGCAACGCGTGGCGCGGTCATGCCGATTGGGTCGAGGCCGGCGCGGCCGCTTCGGCATCGGGCTCGCGATCGTCCCGGTCGTCGTCCACCGCACGCGGCGACAGCCGGCCGCGCAGCAACGCAGAGTAGAACTGCCGATACGTGCGGTGGTAATAGCGGATGCGCGGCGCGATCGCGCCATGCAGGTCGTGCAGCCGCTCGATCGGCAGGTTCGGCATCATGTGATGCTCGACGTGATAGTTGTTGCCGTTCGTGAACCACGTCATGAACGCGTTGCTCTCGATCGTCCGCGTGTTGCGGAACGGGTCGGTGCTCGTCAGGTCGCAGCGGTAGTGTTCGGGCATCTCGACCAGCGCATGCACGGGCGCCGCGACCGATACGAGCGGCACGACCCACACCCAGACGACGAACCACGTGTGCAACGCGAACGACAGCGCGGCCAGCAGCGCGATCGCGGCGGCCATCAGTAGGTAGTCGCGGCGGATCGCGCGCGACACGAGCGCATTGTCGCCGAAGCGCGCGCCCGGCACGACGAGCTTCGCGACGTTCTTCGCGAACTGGATATAGTGCGCGGCCATCGACAGCCGCCACATCCACAGCCCGACGTTGACGACGGGGCGTGCGCCGTACTGGTCGCCGTAATCGAAGAACTCCTTGTTCTCCGGTGTGCCGAGCAGCCGGTGATGCCGCAGGTGGCTGTCCTGGTACGCATGAAACGACACGAGCATCGGCATGCCGAGCAGCACGCCGAACACCATGTTCAGCCGCTTGCTGCGGAACCCCTGGTAATGCAGCGCCTGATGCTGCAGCTCGACGCCGTGCGCGTACATCGCGCCGATCAGCAGGATGCCGACGATCTTCAGGATCACGAGCGTCGACAGCGCGAACATCATCCCGTGCGCGATGAGCGCGACGTAGACCGCCAGCTTCAGCGAGAAGACCACGCCGCTCGGGCGGCTCTTCATGTCCGCAACCGGTTTCGGGCGGGCGACAAGCGATGAGGTGACGGACAAGACGCTCTCCTTGAGCCGGACTGCCCCGGCACGATGACGCGGCGACGCTGGCGCGCTGCCGGGTTGCAATTCTTCTGTGAGTCGATGTTTCGGACAAACGAATTTTCCGAACGCATTGCATGACGCCTGCGCATGAGCGCACCACATCGTGAACTAGACGACCGGTCGAATGAGACCGACCAGTCACCTCGTGGATGCGCGCTGCTCATGCATAGCCTGCATAGATTCCGTTTGTCGCCGCCGATCGATCCGGCAAGAATCCTCCTCACTCGACGAACGGCGCCGCCGGCACCGTGGCGCGAGCGGCCGTGTTCCTCAAGGGGAGAATCCTCGTGACGAAGTGCGCTTCCACCATTCACCGTCTGATCGAATCGCTCGAGGACGTCGCGGGCGCCATGCATCGCATGACGTTCGTCGACGACGCGGGCCACGAAGCGGGCATCACGTACCGGCACTTCGCGGAAGCGGTGTTTCGCCAGGCCGGCGCGCTGCGCGAGCTCGGGGTGCGCGAGAACGACCTGGTGATGCTCGCGCTGCCGGCGTCGGTCGAGCATGCGGTCGCGATGATGGCGTGCGTGATGACGGGCGCGCTGCCGTGCACCGTGCCCGTTCCCGCGCGGCGTGCCACGGCCGGGCGGCAGGTGGCGGACGTCGCGTGCGAGCTGTACCGGCCGCGCCTCGTCATCGCCGCCGACGCGCAGGCCGCGGCCTGGCGCGACGACGCGTTTCCCGCGGCCGCCACGCGCGTCGTCGATCTCGCGACGCTGTCGAGCGCGGCGGATGCCGGCGCGCGCGCACTGATCAGTTCGAAGAGCGGCCGCGATCCGCATCATGTGCAGCTCACGTCGGGTTCGACGTCGCATCCGAAAGCCGCGGTGCTCAGTCACGAGAACGTGATCGCGAACGTGCTCGGCATCGGCGGGTCGGTGCGCTTCGACATCGCGGCCGGCGACGGCACCGCGTCGTGGCTGCCGCTCTATCACGACATGGGGCTGCTCACGCTGCTGTCGAACCTGCATTACCGCGCGCCGTTGCTGATGATGCAGCCGAACAGCTTCATCCGGAATCCGCTCGGCTGGCTCAAGCGCATCGCGTCGGCGCGCGCGACGACGACGTCGGTGCCGACCTTCGCGCTGCGCTACTGCGTGCGCCGCTTCAATGCCGCCGCGATGGATGGCGTCGACCTGTCCGCGTGCCGCAACATCTTCATCGGCGGCGAACGCGTCGACGACGCGACGCTGCGCGATTTCGCCGCGACGTTCGCGCCGTACGGCCTCGCGGCGTCGGCGCTGCAACCGTGCTACGGGATGGCCGAATCGACGCTCGCGGTATCGATGCATCGTGCTTGGCACGAAGGCGCGGTCGATGGCGCGCCGTACGTGATCGCCGATACGCTCGACCGGCGCGCGCTGATCGAGCGCCGCGACGCGCAGCCGGCCGCCGCGAACGATGGCCAGGACACGGAGACCGAAACGGTGCTCGCGATGGGCACGCCGATCGACGGGATGGCGTTCCGCATCCTCGACGACGGCGACCACGCGCTGGCCAATCGCGCGGTCGGCGAAGTCGCGATCCGCGGCACGTCGGTGATGCTCGGCTACCTGAACCCCGACGACGGCACGATCGCCGCGCCGCTGACGGCCGACGGCTGGTTCCGCACCGGCGACATCGGCTACGTCGCGGACGGCCAGTTGCATATCCTCGGCCGCAAGAAGGAAGTCATCATCATTCGCGGCAGCAACTATTTCCCGCACGAGATCGAGGAAGCGTTGGCCTCGCACTGCGCGCTGCGCAAGAGCACCTGCATCGCGTTCGGCCTGCCCGATCCCGAAACCGGCACCGAGCGGCTGGTCGTCGCGATCGAGGCGCGGCCGGTCGACGCGACGCCGCAAACGCGCACCGAGTGCCAGCAACTGCTCACGTCGCGCATCGGCTTCGCCGCGCAGGATCTGTGTTTCGTCGAGCCCGGCTCGCTGCCGCGCACGACGAGCGGCAAGCTGCAGCGCCTGAAGTGCCGCGATCTCTATGCGAACGGCGCACTGCCCGTGATCGCCGCGCCGGTTGCCGCCGAAGCCGGCCAGGGAGCGTTCGCATGACGGCCGTCCCGCTCGACTCCGTGCTCGAACTGCGCGACGTCACCCGCGTGTACGAAGGCGCGGGCCGCGTCGTCGCGGTGCGCGGCGCGACGATCTCGATCGCCCGGCGCGACGTCGTCGCGCTCGTCGGGCCGTCGGGCAGCGGCAAGAGCACGCTGCTCAACCTCGCCGGTTTTCTCGACGTGCCGAGCAGCGGCGAACGCTGGCTCGAAGGCCGCCGGATCGACGACGCGCCGGACACGCTCGAACGGATTCGCCGCGAGCGCATCGGCTTCGTGTTCCAGCAATTCAACCTGATTCCGGTGATGTCGGCGCTCGAGAACGTCGAGCTCGGCTGCTTCGCGTGGGGCACGCCGCGCACGCGGCGCGAACGCGCCCGCGCGATGCTCGACGCGGTGGGCCTCGCCGCGCGCGAACGGCACCGCCCCGGCGAGCTGTCCGGCGGCGAGCAACAGCGCGTCGCGCTGGCCCGCGCGCTCGCCAAGGAGCCGGCCATCGTGATCGCGGACGAGCCGACCGCGAGCCTCGACAGCGCCAACGCGCGGGCGGTCGCCGAGCTGATCCTCGACACCCAGCGCACGCTGGGCACCGCCTTTCTGATTGCGTCGCACGACGATCGTCTGTGCGCGCACCTGCCGCGCCGCATCGAAATGCGCGACGGCGTACCGGGAGTGAATCGTGAACTGGTCGACGTTTGCGTGGCGTAACCTCTGGCGCAACCGGCGCCGCACCGTGCTGACGATGGCGATGATCGGCGTCGCCGCGTTCGCGTCGAGCCTCGCGCTCGGCTACGTGATCGCGACGTTCGACGCGGTGCGCGAAGGCTCGATCGACAGCGGCGTCGGCCACGTGCAGGTGCTGCATCACGGCTATCTCGACCTGATCGGCGAACGGCCGCTGCAGTACGGGCTGAGCGCCGACGAACAGGCTGCCGCCACGCAGGCGATTGCAAAGCTGCCCGGCGTCGCGACGACCGCGCGCGGCATCGACTTCGACGGACTCGTGTCGAACGGCGATCTCAGTTACGGGTTCGTCGGCGAAGGGATCGAGCCGAACCGCGAACCGCCCGGCTTCTTCGACTATCACACGGTGCTGTCGGGCCGCTACCTGTCGCCGACGAACGCCGGCACCGAAGTCGTCGTCGGCGCCGAACTCGCGCGCAAGCTCGGCGTGCACGTCGGCTCGGTCGTGCAGCTGATGGCGTCGACCGCGCACGGCGGGATCAACGCGACCGACGCGCAGATCGTCGGTGTGATGAGCACCGGCAACAAGGACGTCGACGAGCGGATCGTCAACGTGACGTTCGCGGCCGCGCAGGCGCTGCTGCGCACCGACCGCGCGTCGCGCATCGCGGTGTTCCTCAAGGACACCGCCGGCACGCCGGCCGCCGCCGCGACGCTGCGCGCCGCGCTGCCGACGCTCGACGTGCGGACCTGGGACCAGCTGGTGTCGCTCTATCACCAGGTCGTCGCGCTGTACAAGAACCAGTTCTCGGTATTCGGCGCGATCCTCTGCGTGACGATCCTGCTGTCGATGAGCAACTGGATCCTGATGAGCATCGTCGAGCGCCGCCGCGAGATCGCGACGCTGCGCGCGCTCGGCGTGCCGGCCGCGACGGTGCGCGGCGTACTGATCCAGGAAACCGCGCTGCTCGGCCTGCTCGGCGCGGCCGCCGGCATCGCGCTCGCGCTGCTGACGATGGTCGCGCTCAATCACGCGCAGATCCACCTGCCCGCGCCGCCCGGCCGCGTGAAACCGATCCTGCTCGAATTCACCGTGTCGCCCGTCGCCGTGGCTGCCGTCGAAGCCGCGTTCGTCGTGCTCGGCGTGGCCGCGGCGCTGCTCGCGACGCTCGGGCTCGCGAAACGCAACATCCTCGAAGGACTCGCCCCATGAATCGCATTCGTCTTACGTTCGCCGCGTTCGTCGCGTGCGTGCCGCTCGCCGCCCACGCGGCCGACGCGTCGCCGGCCCAGACCATGCTCGCCCGTGCCGATGCTTACCGCAGCACAGCCGCCGATACGCAGACCAACATCGAGATCACCAACGAAGTCGGCGGACAATCCGGCGACGCGACGCGCTATCTCGTCTACACGCGCGGCAACGGCGACACGCTCGCGCTGACGCGCAGCGGCGAGAACGACGGCCAGAAATACCTCGCGACGACGCGCGGGCACTGGTTCTACGTGCCGAACACGCGCAGCGCGGTGCGCATCAACGGAATGCAGCGGCTGCAGGGCGAAGTCGTGATCAGCGACATCACGCGCACGCACTGGGCCGACAGCTATCGCGCGACGGTCGCGCCCGGCACGACGCCGATCGCCGGCAAGCCGGCCACCGAGCTCGACCTGACCGCGACCGATCCCGACAACGTGTACCCGACGATCAAGCTGTGGGTCACGCCCGATACCGACGTGCCGCTGCGCGCGCAGTTCTTCCTCGCGAGCGGCCTGCTGTTTCGCAGCGCCGATTTCTCCGCGCCGGTCGACGCGAACGGCCGCAAGGTGATCCGCAAGATCACGTATCGCAACGAGGTCGAGAAGCAGCGCGCGAGCGTCGTCGACATTCTCGACGGCCAGCCGCGCAAGATTCCGTCGGGCTGGTTCAATCCCGACACGCTCGCCGATGGCCAGTGAGTACGACGCCGATGCCGACGCTCATCGTGACCGCCGCCGTTCATCGCCCAATCGCGCCCGTCGCGGCTGGCCCGGTGTGGCGCTCGCCATCCCGCTCGCGCTCGGCTGCACGCTCGCGCACGGAGAATCGCTGATGGACCAGCTCGGCACGCTCAACGGGATCGGCTACACGCGCTCCGTCGACAGCATGGACGGCCACGCGCTGCTCGGCCGCCTGATCGGCGATTCGCCGCGCAACCAGCAGGAAGCCGGGCTGCTCGCGCGCATCGACGGCGAGAACCTGTTCGTGAATGCGCGCGTGGTCGCCAGCAACCATTCGCTCGGCGCGCAGGCGAGCCGCTTCAACGAAGCGGGCGTGCGCTACGCGTTCGACAACGGCATCACGCTCACGGCCGGCAAGCGGATCGATACGCTCGACACGTCGCAGGCGTTCTTCCCGCTCGGCTTCTTCCAGAAACGGGCCGCGACGGCCGACATCTACGATCGCTACGGCGACGTCGAAGGCACACCGCTCGTCGAAGCGAAATGGGCCGGCGAGCAGACCACGCTGCAGTTCATCGCCGGCGAGAACCGCACCCTGCGCAACGACGTCGACAACCGCGACGTCGAAGGCGCGACGCAGCTGGTGCGCGGCGCGTACAACTGGTCGGGCGGCTCCGCCGCGCTGCTCGCCGGCCGTCACGCGGGCCGCGGCGGCGCGGGCGCGACGCTGTCGTTCGACGTCGCGCGCTCGAACACCGTCTACGCGAGCGCGTGGCTCGAACGCGGCACGACGCGGCCGCTGCCCGCCTTCATCGCAAACGGCACGCCGCTCGATTCGGCGGCCGCGTACGACGCCGTCGATCGCCGCAACGATCGCCAATACATGTGGCGCAGCGCGCTCGGCATGCAGAGCGCGCTGCCCGGCAACCTGTCGCTGATCGTCGAGTGGTCGCACGACGAAGCGCGTTACGACGCGAGCCAGTGGCGCCGGATGGTCGGCGCGGTGCAGGCGAACAATGCGCTGCTGCCCGTCGCGCCGGGCGCCGCGCTGGCCGGCCTCGGCGGCACGGCCAGCTTCGTGAGCGTCGACGGCAGCCTGCGCGACTACCTGTTCGCGCGGCTCGGCAAGAAGGTTGGCCGCATCGAGTATTCGCTGCGCGGCGTCTATTCGCCGCAGGACAAGGGCCTGCTCGCGATCGCGCAGGTCGTCGCCGACGTGAACACACGCGTGAGCGTCGATGTCGCGCTCACCCATGCCTTCTCCGACAGCCAGTCCGAGTACCGGATGGTCGGTCTCGGCACCCGCATCGACGCCGCCGTGCGCGTGCGTTTCTGACAGGAACCCTGCCATGTCCACGCTTTCCGCCCCCGCCCCGCTCGCACCGTCGCTGCTCTTGCGCGTGGCCGATCAGGCCGCGTATCCGGTGCTGCGCCACCTCGACGCGATCGGCACGCCGCCACGCGCGGCCGCCCGGCTCGTCGAGGCCGCCGCCGTGCGGCTGCTCGACAGCGAGATGGTGATCGCGCTGCGCTCCACGGCACCGGACGTGCTGCCCGACGCATCCGCGTCGACCCCGCTGCGGCACGACGAAGCGCCGCTCACCGAAGCGCTGCTCGAACAGATCGGCCGCGAAGGGTTTCATCACCTGTTCAAGCCGTTCATGCGCGCGTTCATCCGCATCATGTTCGGGCTGTTCTTCTCCGACGACCAGAACCACCGCGCCTGCGAGTGCATCGACGCCGGCCATAACTTCGCGTTCCTGATGAGCGACGGCGGCGGCCCGACGCTCGCCGCGTGGCGCACCGTCGCGCGCAGCGACGACCACGGCCTCGCGCTGACCGTCGACAAGGTGTGGGGCATCGAGGCGCACCGCGACTGCATGGCCGTCGTCGCCGCGCGCCTGCCCGGCGTGATGTTCCCGGCCGCCTATCTCGTATGGCCCGACGAATACCGGAAGCTGACCCGCACGACCTGCGGCGCGCCGTTCCTCGCGGGCAACCTGCAGCTCGCGAACGTCGGCGGCCAGGTGCGCGTCGCCGCCGAGGACCGCCTGCGGATCGGCGGCCCCACCGTGTTCAACAAATACCTGACCGTCGTGCGGCCGTACTTCGTCCGCGCGCTGATGGCGCACGTCGGCTGGCTCGAACGGACCGGCCGCGTCGAGCTCGACGCCGATGCGCGCGCCGTGCACCGCTTCATCGCGGACGCCGCGCGCAGCCAGACCGACGACGCGCACTACAGCTTCGGCAAGGTGCAGCGTGTGCTCGCGATCAAGCTGCTGTCGAACGAGTTCCTGACCGCGCTCGTGCGCGACGGCAAGGTGCCGCTGTTCGACGACCAGCGCGACCTGCTGGCGTTTTCGAAGATGGAAGGCAGTTCGTACCGTTGTTATCACGAGCTTCGCAAGAGCCTGCGCTGCGAAGCCGGCAGTTGATCCACGCGACAGGCCGATCGATCCCGATCCAATCCACTCAACTTCAGGAGCTCCCCTCATGACGACCCAGAACGTTCCGGCCGACGCGCTCGACATCCTGTCCCGCGAAGTCGCGAAGATCCTCAATGTCGAAACCGTCGACACCGACGCCGGCATCGGCGAACTCGGCATCGATTCGCTGAACATCGTCGAGCTGATCGTGTTCTGCGAACAGCTTTACGGCTCGATCGATCCGGAAGCGCTGAACATCACGCAGTACACGACGCTGCAGCAGCTCGACGCGCAACTGCGCAGCCAGCAGCACGCGGCCTGATCCGACCATGCTCGCGCCCCTTGCCCCCGTGGCGGCCGCCGCCGTCCAGCCGGCCCCGGCGACCGCGCTGACCGTGCAGGCGCTCGCGTACCGGCGCGTCGCGCCGTCGCGCGACGGCGCGGCCGTGCCGCTCGACGACACGGCCCGCGCGATCGGCACGCTCGCGTGCGCCGAACGCGAGCGGCTGTGCGGTGCGATCGGCGCGGACGACTACGTGGTCAGCTCGACGATCCTGTCGATGCTGCTGATGAACGATTCGCCGCAGCATCGCGTGTTCGCGCAGGCCCTTGCCGGCGCGAACGACTACACGCCCGACTGGATGACCTGCTCGTACGAATGCGCGGGTTGGGGCTACGTGCTGCGCCGCACGCTCGCGACCGCGGCGGAAACCGGGCCGCGCACGCTGCTGCTGCAGATCGTCGACATCGACGTGCACGGCTACACGTACTGGCACGGCAACCCCGCCTGGGGGCGCTCGGGCTTCGGCGTCTGCACGCTGCTCGTCGACGTCGGCCGCGAACCGGCGCAGTCGGTCATTGCGGACGCCGCGCCGCCGGCCAGCGCGGTCGTGCGGCTCGGCCGCGACATCCGCACGTTCTGCGCGGCGCGCCCCGGCCTGCACGCGGCGCTGCCGTTCTTTCCGGCCACGTCGCGCCGCGCGCTGCTCGCGTCGGTCGGCAAGACGCCGCTGCTGCCGGACGGCCACGGCGTATTCGGCCATGCGTTCGGCAGCGACCCGTGGCTGTCGGTGCTGCTCGCGCACCGCGACGGCGATACGCCGCGCCGCGCGGCCGTCTGCTCGCTCGCGCTGAACGGCTATTACGCGATCGCGGACGTCGCGTTCGCGCCGGACGTGACGTTTTCTCTCGACGGCGAGGCGTGACATGGTGCGACCCGTTCACTTCACGTACCGGATCGAGCGCGACGCGCGGCAGCCTGTGGCGGTCGCGGCCAGCGCGTACCGGATGCCGCTCGACACGCCAGCCGATTACGCACGCGCCGCGCTCGCGGAAGCGGCCGGCGATGCGTACGACGCGGGCAATATGTACGACGTGGCCGGCGGCGAGCGCCGCGTGCTGCTCGATCACGTGCAGTATTTCGCGTTCCTCGCGGAAATCACCGCGCGGATTCGCGACGCCGTGCATCCGGACGCACGCCTGTTCATCGAAGTGTGCGCACCGTATTTCGGCGCGCTGCCGGCCGAACTGCTCGCGCCGCACGTGCTGCTCGGCGTGCACCTGTACGACGAAGCATTGCGCGACGCATCGCGCGGCGCGCCGGTCGTGTGGATCGGCGACCGCATCCTGCGCGACGCGGAGTTCGCCGGCGACAACCGCGTGTGCTGCGCGATCTGGCCCGCGCGGCTCGCCGACGCGTTCGACGCGCAACTGCGCGGCGCGTGGCCGTCGTTCGCGATCCGCGTCGAGCCGCACCCGGGCGCGTCGCGCGCCGCCGCCCCGTTCACCGATTCCGCCCATCATTCCGGCGCCGCCGCGCGGCCGGGGAGACCCTGACATGAATGACACGCTTACCGTGATGCAGGACACGGCCGATATCCGCTGGTCGATGCCCGTCGACGCGCTGATGTCGAACGACTACGCACTGCGCGAAGAGGCGCTGAACCGGCTGTACGAGAAGGCGAAGGCCGCGCAGTGGGACGTCGCGACCGACGTCGACTGGCGCCACGACCTCGACCCGGCGAACCCGCTCGGCATGCCCGATCCGACACTCTTGATCTACGGCACCGAGCTGTGGGGCAAGCTGGCCGACGCGGACAAGCGCGAGGTGCGCCATCACGCGCAGGGCTGGCTGTTGTCGCAGATCCTGCATGGCGAGCAGGCCGCGCTGATCTGCGCGTCGAAGCTCGCGTCGGCCGAGAATGGTCTGAGCGCGCGGTTGTGCGCAGCCGCGCAGATGATGGACGAAGCGCGCCACGTCGAGGCCTACGCGAAACTCGTCAACGAGAAGCTCGACGTCAGCTACCCGATGAGCCGCTCGCTGAAGGGGCTGCTGCACGACACGATCACGAGCAGCGCGCTCGACATGACGAACCTCGGGATGCAGGTGCTGGTCGAGGGCATCGCGCTGTCGATCTTCCAGAGCGTCGTCGCGTACAGCACCGATCCGTTCATCAAGGACCTGTTCCTGCGAATCCAGCGCGACGAAGCACGCCACTTCGCGGTCGGCCGGATCACGCTGTGCCGCGTGTACGCGGAGATGAGCTCGCACGAGCTGCGCGAGCGCGAGGAGTTCATCAGCGAAGGCGCGGCCGTGCTGTACGACCACCTGTGCGCGGACGACATCTGGGAACCGATGGGTCTGTCCAGGCGCGAATGCAGCGCGATGGTGCGCGAATCGCCGGTGTCGAGCTCGATCCGCCGCTCGATCTTCCGGCGCCTGGTGCCGACGATCCGCGAGATGGGCCTGCTCACGCCGACCGTACAGGCGACCTTCGAAAAGCTCGACGTCCTCGACTACGCGGCGATGCCGCTCAACTGAACCATGACGACGACCTCCTCCCAAGCGTCACGCGATTTCTGGATCGGCATCGACGCGGTGGCCTACGAGCTGCCGGGCCCGCCCGTCGATATCGAGGCCTGGGCCGCCGAACGCGACTATCCGGCGCAGCGGGCGGCCGCGATCGCGCAGTCGGGCAGCCGCTATTTCCACATGGCGCTCGACACGAGCGAGACCGATCTCGCGATCGCGGCGGTCGGCCGGCTGCTCGACACCGCGCGCGTGCATCCGTCCGACGTCGGTGCGATCGTGCACGTCCACACGCAGCAATTCAGCGTGCCGCCCGCGCCGCGCAGCCTGCCGCACGAAGTGGCCGCGCAATTCGGCATCGAGCCGCTGTGGCTCGGCTCCGTCGCGCAACTGAACTGCGTGTCGGTCGCGGCCGGCATCGAGACCGTGCGCGCGCTGATGTGCCGCCATCCGCAGCTCGACGCGGCGCTCGTCGTGTCGTCCGACCGCGTGTACGGCGAGGATTACCGGATGCGGCAGATGACGGGCGTGCAGTGCGACGGCGCGGCCGCGATGCTGATCGCGCGCAACAGCACGAAGAACCGGCTCGGCGGCATCGCGATCGAGACGCACGCGAAATGGCATCGCGGGTCGGACACCGTCGCCGCGAACGAGGCCGACCTGATCATGATGGAGTGGCCGTACACGCGCCGCGCGATCGACGCGGCCGTCGCGCTCGAGCCGCATGCGCTCGACGCGTACGACCTCGTGCTGCCGCACAATGCCGACCTGCCCGGCTGGAACGCGCTGTGCCGCGCGATGCGCGTGCCGGCCGAGCGGCTGTATGCGGACAACATCCATGCGCGCGGCCACGCGTGCTGTTCGGATTTTCCGATCAACCTGGCCGACGTCGGGCTCGACGCGGTCGCGCACGGCCAGCGCGTGCTCGGCGTGATGCAGTCGAACTGCGGCGCGTATGCGGCCGCCACGCTCCATCCGGTGGGCCGCCATGACGCCTGAGCGCCCGCTTCCATCCGCCGGCGATCACGCGTGGATCGCCGATCTGCGCACGCCGTGCTACGTGTACGAGCCGGAGGTCGCGATCGCCCGCTACCGGTCGCTGAAGGCGCGCCTCGGCACGCGGCTGATCGTGTCGCTGAAGGCGAACCCGAACCAGGACATGCTCGCGCGCTGCGCGCATGCGTACGAGGACGGCGTCGAACTCGCGAGCCGCGGCGAACTCGACGCGGTGATCGGCCGGATCAAGACGGCGCGCTACCTGAACAATCCGTCGATGGACGAGATGTTCATGCGTGCCGGGCTCGCGTCGCGCTGCCATTTCGTGCTCGACAACCCCGACGCGGTCGCCCGTTTCGTGCCGCTCGCCCGCGAAGCGGCGGCCGGCGGCAGCACGCCGGGCGCCGTCCTGCTGCGCGTGAATGCCGGCGCGCTGGCAGGCGTTCACGCCCGCGCGCAGTGGCACGACCACTTCGGGATGACGCCGAACGAGGCGCACGACGCGGTGCGCACGCTCGCCGCCGCCGGCCTGCCGGTGGCCGGGCTGCACGTGTTCTCCGGCCCGCATTCGTTCATCCGCCAGGACCCGACGCAGCCCGACACGCTCGTGCTGCCCGAGCGGCTCGCGGCGCTGGCCCGCGATCTCGCGCCCGCCAACGGCGCACCGCTCGGTTCGTTGAGCCTCGGCGGCGGGTTTGCCGACGATCATCCGGGCGATGCCGCGTTCGAACGCTATGCCGCCGCGCTCGCGCCGCTGGCCGGCCGGTATTCGCTCGCGCACGAATCGGGCCGCGCGATCTTCGCCGATGCGGGCGTGTTCGCGACGCGCGTCGTCGCGGTCAAGACGTGGCAGGACCGCACGATCGCCGTTTGCGACGGCGGCCTGTCGCATGCGTTCCTGCTCGCGCAGACCGAATCGGTGATGCGCCGCCTGGCCGCGCCGTCGCTCGTGCGCCGCATGCCCGCGCCGCCGTCGCGCGGCGTGCCGACGCTCTACGTCGGCAGCACCTGCAGCCGCGCGGACGTGATCGGCCGCGACGACGCGGGCGCGCCGCCGCAGGTCGGCGACATCGCGGTGTTCGAACGCTGCGGCGCGTATCACCGCACGTACTCGATGGCGCATTTCCTGTCCCACGAAGCCGCGCACGTGTACGTGCGGCCGGCCTGAACCCGAGGAGCCGATCATGAACGCATTGATCAGCATCGCCGACCTGCTCGAACACGGCGCCGAGCGTTGGCCGCATCATCCGGCGTATGCCGACGGCGGCGGCACCCTGACTTACGACCAGCTCGCCCGCGCGGTCCGGCGCGCCGCCGCCGTGCTCGCGGCGCGCGGCGTGCAGCCCGGCGAACGCGTCGCGATCTACGCGCCGAAGCGCGTCGAAACCGTGGTCGCGATGCTCGCGGCCAACGCACTCGGCGCGATCTTCGTACCGGTCAATCCGCAGTTGAAGGAAGCGCAGATCGAACACATCGTCGCCGACAGCGGCGCCGCGCTGTTCGTGACCGGCGCGCAACGGCTCAAGCGCCTGCCGGCGCTCGCCGCGCTCGTCGGCGCGCGCACGCTGCTGATCGAGGAGCTGGCCGATGCGATCGATTCGCCGGCCACCGACACGCCGGCGTCGGCAGCGGCCCCCGCCGGCCGGCCGGTCGACGACGATCCGGCCGCGCTGCTCTACACGTCCGGCTCCACCGGCAAGCCGAAGGGCGTCGTCGTATCGCACCGCAACCTGGTGTCGGGCGCATTCAGTGTCGCCGCGTACCAGCGGCTCGCCGCCGACGACGTCGTGCTCGGCGTGCTGCCGCTCAGCTTCGATGCGGGCCTGAGCCAGCTCACGACCGCGCTGGCGTCCGGCGCGTGCTACACGCCGCTCGACTTCCTGCAGCCGGCCGAGGTGCCGCGCCATTGCGACGCGTTCGGCGTCACGTCGATCACCGGCGTGCCGCCGCTGTGGATGCAGCTCGCGTCCGCCGGCTGGAGCGACACCGCACGCACGCGGGTCCGCCGCTTCGCGAACACCGGCGGCCATCTCGCGACGCCGCTGCTGCACCGCCTGCAGGCGCTGTTCACGCAGGCTTCGCCGTACCTGATGTACGGGCTGACCGAGGCATTCCGCTCGACCTACCTGCCGCCCGCGGATGCCGCGCTGCGCCCGACGTCGATCGGCAAGGCCGTGCCGAACGCGGAGATCCTCGTGCTGCGCGCGGATGGCAGCGAATGCGCGGCCGACGAACCCGGCGAACTCGTGCATCGCGGCGCGTTCGTCACGCTCGGCTACTGGAACCGGCCCGAGCTGACCGCGCAGCGTTTCCGCCCGCTACCGCGCCGGCACGGCGAGATTCCGCGCCCGGACGTCGCCGTGTGGTCGGGCGACATCGTGCGGCGCGACGCGGACGGCTACCTGTACTTCGTCGCACGCGGCGACGACATGATCAAGACGTCCGGCTATCGCGTGAGCCCGACCGAGGTCGAGGACGTGCTGTTCGCGCTGCCGCACATCCGCGAGGCCGCGGTGTTCAGCGTCCCGCATCCCGCACTCGGAGAAGCGATCGCCGCATGCGTCGTATCGACGCTCGACGCCGACGCGTGCCGCGCCGACATCGCCCGCGCGTGCCGCGACGCGTTGCCCACCTACATGAACCCGCTCGTCGTCGAGCCGCTGCCGGCGTTGCCGCGCAACCCGAACGGCAAGATCGACCGACCGGCGCTGAAAGCGCAGTATCGCGACGCGTTCGCGCGCCCGAACCTCGAGGAGACCGCCGCATGACCCTGTCGACGCTCGATGAAACCTGTATCGGCGCGCCGCGCGTCGCCGCGCCCGGTACGCTCGCGTTGTCCGGCGGCGTCGTGGTGCTGCCGCCCGCCGTCGTGTTCAGCGCGATCCAGGCGCAGGAGCGCCACCCCGGCTACCGGCACCTGCTGCTGCCGCAGGCGCGCTTTGCGCGGCCGCGCGGCATGGGCGCGCTGACGCCCGACGAAGGCACGCGCCTCGCGCCCGGCGGCCGGCCCGCGCTGCGCGTCGCGCCGCCCGGGCGCAGCCTCGCCGACCTCGCCGCCGATGCGGCGCTCGACCTGCGCGACCAGCTCGGCTCCGGCGCGCTGGCGCGCACGACGCACGTGATCGTCGCGAGCTGCGCGCTCAACGAAGGGATTGGCGACTCGGTCGTCGGCCGCATGCAGTACGAACTCGGGCTGCAGCGCGTGACGCCGTTCGCGCTCGGCCAGAACGGCACGCTCGGCTGGTATTCGGCGCTGATGCTGCTCGACGGGCTGCTCGACGAGGGCGATCACGCGCTCGTGATCCTCAGCGACAAGTGGCTCTACCCGTTCTTCCGCCAGTTCGGCGACCTGGTCGGCTACGGCGACGCGGCCGCCGCATTGCTCGTATCGCGCGCGGGCCCCGCGCCGGAGCCGGCCGCGTGGGGCGGCGTGCGCGCCGTCGCGCTCGAATTCGGGCCGTCGGTCACGGATCCGTGGGCCGATGCGCCGGCCGCGCTGCGCGACACGCTCGCGCCAGTCGCGGCCCGCGCGATCCGCCGCGCGCTCGAGCAGGCGAACCTGCGCGCGAACCAGATCGACTGGTGCGTGCCGCCCGGCTTCGATCCCGGCTTCGCGGCGCGCGTGGCCGATGCCGCGTCGATTCCGGTTGCCGCGCGCATCCAGCACGACGGCTCGGGCCATCTGTCGTCGGCCGAATCGGCCGCCGCGCTGATCCGGCTCGCGGGCGCGCTCGACGAAGGCGAACGCCGCACGGTGCTCGTGTGGGACGCGGCGCTGCATGGCGGGGCCGCCGCCGCCGTCGTCGACCTGGCCGGCGGCCTCGACGCCGCGCTCGACATCGAAGGAGACGCATGATGAGCGCATACAAGGTGAGCCTGCGCGAGCTGCGCTTCTTTCTGTGGGAACTGTTCGAGGCCGACAAGCGGTTCCTGGCGGAGCACGGCCTGTACGGCACGCACGATCGTGCATCGATCGACGCGCTGCTCGAACGCGCGCGCGACTTCGCGCTCGACCTCGGCCGCAGCTATCAGCAGGCCGACGTCGAGGGCTGCACGCTGCTCGACGACGGCCAGGTCCGGATTCCGTCGCATTTCCACGCGCTGTGGGCGCGCTTTCGCGACGAATGGTCGAACACGCTGTTCGGCACCGCGCACGGGCTGCCGCCGATCGTCACGCAGATGATCTACGAGATGTTCATGGGCGCGAATCCGTCGTTCATGACCTACGGCGGCTTCACGCGCCCCGCGATCAAGCTGCTGCAGATGCACGGCACGCCGCACCAGAAGGCGCTGATCGCACCGCTCGAAGCGTACCGCTGGGACGCGTGCTTCTGCGCGACCGAACCGCAGGCCGGCACCGACCTCACCGCCGTGGCGCTGCGCGCGACGCCGATCGAACGCGACGTCTACGCGATCGACGGCGAGAAGGTCTACATCTCGGCCGGCATGCACGAGCTGACGGAGAACACGCTGTATTTCGTGCTCGGGCGCATCGATACCGCGTCGCCGGATTCGTTCTCGCTGTCGTGCCTCGTCGTGCCACGCTTCTGGCCTGACGACGAAACCGGCGAGCTGCAGCCGAACCATGTCGACTGCATCGGCCTGCCGCGCAAGATGGGGCTGAAGGGCTGCGCGAACACGCATCTGGTATTCGGCGCGAACGGCACGACGAAAGGCTGGCTGCTCGGCGGCCGGCGCAACGTCGGCCTGCTGCAGCTGATGCCGCTGATGAACCAGGCGCGGATGAGCACCGGGATGTTCGGCGTCGGCGTCGCGTCGAGCGCGTACCTGCACGCGGTCGAGTATGCGGGCCGCCGGCTGCAGGGCCGGCCGATCGAGCGCGCGTCGAACACCAATGCCGCGCGCGTCGCGATCGTCGAGCACGCGGACGTGCAGCGCATGCTGGTCGACATGAAAAGCCGCGTCGACGGCTGCCGCGGCCTGCTCGGCAAGCTCGCGGCGACCGCGACGCGCGCGGCGATGCTCGAGGCGACGCCCGACGCCGACCCGGCGGAGATCGAACGCCATCGCAAGCTGCAACTGCTGCTGACGCCGATCTGCAAGGCGTTCATCTCCGACCAGGCGTGGCGCATCTGCGAAACGGCGATCCAGGTGCACGGCGGGCTCGGCTATACCGATGCGAGCCCCGTCGAGCAGAACGCGCGCGACGTGAAAATTCTGTCGATCTGGGAAGGCACGAACTACATCCAGGCGCAGGATCTCGTGCGCGACAAGCTCGGCTTCGGCCGTCATTCGCGGCTGATCCAGTACTACCGCGACGAACTCGACGCGTTCCTCGCGCAGCAGCATCACACCGCCACGCATGCGGAATTGCGGCCGCTGTTCGATGCGCTGCGCGCGGGCGCCGACCGCATCGCCGCCGCGCTCGACGACATCGCGCGCGACGTGCAGGACGGCCACACGCATCGCAGCAGCCAGTTCTACACGCGCTTCCTGGAGATGTTCGGCGTGGTCACGTCGGCGTGGGTGCTGCTCGAATCGGCGACGATCGCCGCGCGCCGGCTCGATGCGCCGGAGACGGCCGACGCACCGGCCGAACTCGCGTTCTATCGCGGCAAGCTGAAAAGCGCGCGCTACTACTTCGCGAACGTGCTGCCCGTCGTCGACCAGCACGCGGCCGTGATCGCCGCGATGGCGCACGCGGCGATCAGCGTCAGCAGCGACGAACTCGCCGCGGTGGAATGACATGGATACGACACTTGGCTCCAGCGTCCTCGCCGCGAAGACCGGCGATGCGCCGCGCAACCTGCTCGGCCGGCCGACGACGCGCCATCGCGGCACCGACATCGACGGCGCGACGCTCGACCCCGAAGCGCTGCGCGTGCGCGATCTCGACCTGAACGCGCTGATCGGCGCGACGACGTTCGAAGGCGCGCTCGCGCATCTGTGGTTCGACGTCGCGCCCGGCAGCACCGACCATCGCGCGCACGAGGCGACGATCGGTGCGCGGCTCGCGGCGTTCGCCGACGCGCTCGCGCCGGGCTCGGTCGCGCAGTCGATCGCAGCCGAGCTCGGCGCGGCCGGCGTCGCGCCGGTGTTCGCGGCCGCGTCCGGCCTGCTGCGCGGCCTCGACGACGTGACCGACCGCGTGCGCGGCCCGGCGCCGGACGATGCCGATCTCGACACGATGCTGCTGTGCGCGGCCGCCGCGCCGTTCCTGCTGCATGCGGCGATCGAGGGGCGGCCGTTCGCCGCCGGCCCGGACGCCCGCGGCGGCACCGCGCTCGATGCAGCGCGGACGCACGCGCAACGCATGCTCGTGCTGACCGGCGCGACACGCCACGACTCGCCGGCACAAGCGGCGATGGACATGCTGCTCGTCGCGTGGCACGCCGGCTTCGGCTACATCACGCCGACCGTGCTCGCGCCGCGCGTCGCGATCGGCACCGGCGTCACGCTGACGCAGGCGATCGCGTCCGGCTTCCTCGCGAGCGGGCCGTCGCACGTCGGGGCGGCGCTCGAAGCGATGCAGTGGCTCACGGCACTCGCGCGATCCATACCGGGCGGCGCCGGCGCGCCGGCCGCCGCGCTCGACGCGGCCGGCCGCGCGGCGATCGATACGGCGCTCGACGCGAAACGCACGCTGTACGGCTTCGGCCATCCGCTGTTCGTCGCCGATCCGCGTCCGCCGCACATGCGCGGCCGGTTCGCCGCATGCGGCTTCGACGGCGGCTACGTGACGCTGTTCGACGCGTGCTGCGCACAGGCCGACGCGCGCCGCGCACTGCGACCGAACATCGATTTCCTGACCGCCGCGACGCTGCTCGAACTCGGTGTCGCCGCGCCGTCGTGGGGCGTCGGCGTCGGACTCGGCGCGCGCATCGCGGCGATGGCCGCGCATGCGGTGGAACGGCGCCGCCGCCCGGCGTTCGGCGTCAACAGCGCGACCGCGCGGCGGCTGCTGGCCGCCGTGCCGGTCGGCTGGCTGTGAACCCTCACCCTTTTCGCACAAGGAACGTCATGCTGCTCAAGAACCTGCGCCCGGCGAACGACTACGATCGCTTCGCCACCGAAACGCTCGAACCGTGGGACCTGCTGTTCATCAGCCGCATCCGCCAGCTGGCGCGCGGGATGACGGCCGGCACGATCGCCGACATCGGCACGGCCACCGGCGTCGTGCCGGTGCGGCTCGCGACCGATCCGGCGATGCGCGGCTGGCGCTACGTCGGCATCGACCTCGATCCGGCGATGCTCGACGAAGGCCGCCCGCGCATCCACGAACTCGGGCTCGACGACACGATCGAGATGCGCGTCGGCGACGCGCTCGCGCTGCCGTTCGACGACGGCACGCTGACGATGGCGGTCGGCCGCGCGACGCTGCATCACCTGCCCGACAAGGCGCTCAGCCTGACCGAGATGTACCGCGTGCTGGCGCCGGGCGGCATCGCGCTCGTGCACGACATGCGCCGCGACGCGCCGCAGCACCTGCTCGACCGCTTCACCGCGATGCGCGCGGCCGCCGACTATCCGCCGACCCACGTCGAGGAAAAGATCACGCTCGACGAAGCGCATGCGCTCGTCGCCGAGGCCGGTCTGGCAGAAGTCGCGTCGCTCTACAGCCCGAGTATGGGGCTCGGCGCGCTCGGCTTCGAAATCCTGCTGAAGAAACCGGCGCTGGCCTGAGCGATGACCGATCTCGCCTTCCTCGCCGCGCATGCCGCCGCGCGGCTCGGCGCCGACGACGTGCACTGCGCGGCGGTCGCGCCCGGCGCGACGCTGCCGCTGTGCGTGACGCCGCGCAGCGCCGAACTCGCGACGTCGCCGGAGATGTTCGTCGCGTGGTACCGCTCGCGACTCGACACGATCGACACGCTGCTCGACGCATGCGGCGCGCTGCTGTGGCGCGGCTTCGCGGTGCCCGACACCGCCGCGTTCGGCCGCCTCGGCGCGCTGTATCCGCCGCACGCGAACGGCTACACGGCCGGCGCCGCGCCGCGCCGGCAGATCGACGGCCAGGTCTACGAGTCGACCCGCATGCCGCCGCCGTTCAGGATCGGGCTGCATCAGGAAATGGCCTACATGCCCGCGTTTCCGCGCCTCGTCGCGTTCTACTGCCGGCTGCCGGCGGAAGCCGGCGGCGAGACGCCGATCTGCGACATGCGGCGCGTGACCGCGCGCGTGCCGGCCGCGCTGCGCGAGCGGTTCGCCGAACGCGGCGTGATGTACCTGCGCAATTTCGCGGCGCCGGGCGACCGCGTGGACAGTCTCGCCGCGAACCCGAACCTGCCGTTCGCCGCGTACCACCGGCCGTGGGACGACGCATTCGGGACGACCGAGCGCGACGAAGTCGAGCGGCTGTGCGCGGAACGCGGCGTCGGCTGCCGCTGGCTCGACGACGGCAGCGTGACCGTGTCGCACGTCGGCAGCGCGCTGCGCACGCATCCGCGCACCGGCGAGACGGTGTGGTTCAACCAGGCGAGCGCGCAGCACCCGAACCCGCGCTCGATGGGCGAGCTCAGCTATCGCTACCTGCAGCGCATGTACGGCGCGCGCGCCGCGTTCCCGTACGAGATCCGCTACGGCGACGGCGCGCCGATGCCGTTCGACGATCTGGTGGCGATCTACGACGCGCTCGACGACGAGGAATTCGCGTTCCCGTGGCAGGCCGGCGACGTGCTCGTCGTCGACAACATGCTGGTCGCGCACGGCCGCAACCCGTACCGGGGCGCGCGCGACACGCAGGTCATGCTGTTCGACTGAGGATGCCGACGATGAGCGTTTCGTTTCTTGCGTCCGTGCGCGCGATGTTCGGCCCGTCCCCCGCGTTCGATCGACCGCAGCGCGCGGGCACGCCGCCGCGGCCCGACGCGCATGCGCCGGGCGCGGCGCTCGGCGCGCGCGCGATCGACGTCGCGGCCGGCGATTTCCGCTTGTCCGCGCGCCACGTGCGCTTCCGGCTCGGCGCGATCACCGCGATCGTCGGGCCGAACGGTTCCGGCAAGACCACGCTGCTCGAAACGCTGCTCGGCTTCCGGCGCGGCGGCAGCGACGTGCGCGTGCTCGACGTGCCGGCCGAACGCTTCATGCGCGATTCGCGGTCGTTACAGCGGCTCGGCGCGCAATTGCAGAAGGTCGAGTATCCCGATCATCTGCGTGTATCCGAGATCGTCGCGCTGCACCGCGCGATGTACGCGCACACCGATGCGGCGATCGCCGACGCGCTCGGCATCGCCGAACTGCTCGACAAGCCGTGCCGCGCGCTGTCGAAGGGGCAGCGCCAGCGCGTCGACCTGTACGTCGCGCTCGCGCACCGGCCCGAGCTGGCCGTGCTCGACGAGCCGTTCACGGGCCTCGACCGCCGCTATGCGGGCGTCGTGATCGATCTGCTGCGCCACCGCGCAAGCGGCACGAGCGTCGCGATGATCTGCCATTCCGAGGAAGAACTGAGCGTGGTCGACGATCTCGTATGGGTACGCGACGGCGGCGTGCGCTACCAGGGCGACCGGGATACGCTGCGCGCCGAGCTCGTCGGCGACGCGCGCGCGGTGCTGCATTGCCGCGACGAAGCCGATGCGCGCGCGCTGCGCAAGCGGCTCGCGGCGCTGCCCGGCGTGACCGGCGTGCGCGTGTCGGCCGCGCACGTGGTCGAGGCGTTCGGCGACGCGACGCTGCATCCGAACGTGCACCGGATCGTCGGCGAACGCGGCATCCAGCATCTGGCGCTCGCGCCGAGCACGCCGGGCGACCTGCTGCGCCTGTGCACCGAGGGCCCGACCCATGACTAAGGTGTTCCTGATCCTCGTGCGCAACGAGTTGCTCGGCTATCTGCGCAGCCGCTCGTCGCTATTCTGGACGCTCGTGTTCCCGGTGTTTCTGCTGAGCGTGATGCTGTTCGCGTTCGGCGGCTCGGGCTCGCTCGGCACGGCCGACATCGCGTTCGACGTGCCCGGCGGCGCAACGCCGTACAGCCGCGCATGCGAAGCGCAGATCGTCGCCAGCCTGTCGCACAGCGACACGGTGAAGGCGACCTTCGGCGGCCGCGGCGCGCCGGCCGATCGCGTGACCGTCGTGCTCGGCGCCGACGAGCGCACGCCGGCGACGATCCGCTACGACTTCAACGGCCCGCTCGCGGTGAAGGCCGCATCGCGGGTCGTCGAGATCGCGCTTGCGCGCTGCGCCGCGCAGCGGCTCGGGCTGCCGGCCGCACAGGCGCGCTTCGAGAATGCCGCGCCGACGCGCCGGCCGTTCGACTACGGCGCGTTCTTCGCGACCGGCATCCTCGTGATGGCGTTCATGGCGATCGGCCTCAATTCGACGACCACCGCGATCGCCGCGCTGCGCGAGCGCAATACGTTCAAGCTGTACGTGTGCTTTCCGGTGTCGCGCGGCGTGTTCCTCGCCGCGCTGATCGTCGCGCGGATGGCGATGATGGCGCTGTCGGCGCTCGTGCTGCTGACGGTCGCGCGCGCCGCGTTCGGCATCGCGCTGCCGATCGCGACACCGGACGGGCTGCGCGCGTTGCCGATCGTGCTGCTCGGCGCGGCGATGGTGCTGAGCATCGGCGTGCTGCTGGCGAGCCGCGCCCGCTCGCTCGCCGCGGCCGAACTCGCATGCAACGTCACCTACTACCCGCTGCTGTTCTTCAGCGACCTGACGATCCCGATGCACGACGCGCCCGCGTGGCTGAAGGCCGGGCTCGCGTTCCTGCCGACCAACCAGTTCGCGGTCGCGCTGCGCGGCGCGCTGGTCGACGGCGCGCCGTACGCGCAGCTCGCGCCGCAACTGCTCGGCATGACCGCGTGCACCGCGCTGTTCCTGTTCGCCGCCGTGCGGCTGTTCCGCTGGCACGACGCTTGACGCGTCGCCCCGCTGTTTCGACGAAGGAGAATCATCGATGAAATCGAACCATCCCATAACCGGCTACCTGCTGCACGCGAGCAATTTCCTGCCGGCGATCGTGTTCCTGTTCTACGGCCGGCTCGGCCCCGAGCAGCCGGACCTGCGCTGGACCCACGCGTTCCTGATCGGCGGCGTGCTCGCGCTCGTGCACGGCGCGTGGCTGATGCGCCGCGCGGAACGCAACAGCATCGCGCTCGGCGTCGACCTGTTCCTCGTGATCGGTGCGGTGCTCGCGCTCGTCTCGCCGACAGGTAGCCGTCTGTGGGGCGAGGAACTCGGGCCGGCCGCGATGCTCGTCTGCGTGCTGGTGGTCGGCATCGTGCATACCGCGTGGTCGGACGGCGGCTTCGTCGACGGCACGTTCGTCGACCATGCGCGCGCGCGTTCGCTGTCGCTCGTGCTGCTCGCCGTCACCGTCGTCGCGCTCGCGGTGTCGATCACGATGCGCCACAGCCCGCTGTGGGGCGGCGTCGTGCCGCTGATCGCGCTGGTCGTCGTGCGCGGCCGGCTGCGCAAGCAGCTCGCGCGGGCAAGCTGACGATGAACGCGCTGCCCGCACACGCAGCCCACGCCGCGCAGCGGCACGCGCTCGCCGCGGCACTCGGCGACGGCTGGCTCGACGGCGCGGCCTGCGAGCCGTATGCGACCGACGTCGCGCGATACGGCGGCGTGCCGCTCGGCGTCGCGCGGCCGGCGTCGACCGTCGACGTGCGCGCGCTCGTCCGCGTCGCCGTCGCGCACCGGATCGCGCTCGTCGCCCAGGGCGCGCGCACCGGGCTCGTCGGCGCCGCCGTGCCCGATCGCAGCGGCACGCAATGCGTGGTGTCGTTCGAGCGGATGCGCGCCGTTCGCGGGTTCGATCCTTCGAATCGCAGCATCACCGTCGACGCCGGCGTGCGGCTGTCCGACATCAATCGCGTGGCGGGCGAAGCCGGGCTCTGCGTGCCGATCGATCTCGGCAGCGATCCGGCGGCCGGCGGCCTCGTCGGCGCGAACGCGGGCGGCAGCCGCCTGATCAAGTACGGCGACGTGCGCCGTCACGTGCTCGGCATCGAAGTGGTGCTTGCGGATGAAGCCGGCACCGTGATCGACGCGCTCGCGCCGCTGCGCAAGCGCAACGCGGGCTTCGACGTCGCGCAGTGCTTCATCGGCGCGAATGGCGCGAACGGGCTCGTGACGGCCGTGTCGTTCGCGCTCGCGCCGCTCGAGCGGTCGTCGTGCGCGGCGTTCGTCGCGTTCGCGTCGTACGACGCGGCGCTCGCCGGCCTGCTCGCATTCGAACGCGCGTTCGGCGAGATGCTGTCGGCGTTCGAATTCATGTCGGCGGCGGCGGTCGGTTGCGTCGCCGCCGCGTTTCCCGCGTTGCGCGCGCCGTTCGACGCGAGCGCTGCCGCGTGCTACGCGCTCGTCGAGATCGCGACCGGCATGCCGGGGCTCGATGCGCTGCTCGAGGAACGCACGGTCGCGACGCTCGACGCGCTCGCAAGCGAACGGCGGGTGCTCGACGCGGCGTGTGCGCCGGCGGAACGGTTCTGGCGGATTCGCGACGCATTGCCGGTCGCGGTCGCGCAGGACGGCGTGCCGCTGTCGTTCGACGTGTCGTTTCCGCGCGGCGCGCTGGCCGGATTCGTCGCCGACGCCGAGCAATGGCTCGCCGCCGCGCATCCGGCGCTGCGCTGCCATGCGTTCGGGCATTTCGGCGACGGCGGCTGCCATCTCGTCGTATCGATTCCGCATACCGAAGCAGAACGCTACGGGCCGCTGCAGCAGGTGGCGTTGCGCGGCGCGCTGTACGACCGCGTCGTGCGCGCGGGCGGCTGCTTCAGCGCGGAACATGGCGTCGGGCCGGTCAATATCGCGTACTACCGCAAGCACGTGCCGGCCGCGCACCGGCAACTCGCCGGCGCCGTCCAGCATGCGATCGATCCGCTCGGGCTGGTCGGGCGGGTCCGTTACTGATGCGCCGCTTCACGGCGCCACGGAGATTTCGCATGATGTTTCGACACCCGCCCGGCCCGGGCACGCCTTCCGAACCCGACGCCGATCCTTCGTCCTCGGGCATCCCGGCCACGCTGCCCGACTCGGGCGTGGTGGTCAACGTGCGGGGCGTCGCCTGCGTGATCCCGTTGCCGCCGCGCGACCATGCGCGCCCGGCGCTGTGGCGCGAACTGGCGGACTGGCGCGACGAACGGTCGATCGCTCGCGACCTCGAACCGGATGGACGGCAGGATTGAGCAGCCGGCTCGCGACGGCCCGGCAAGCGCGCCGCGCATGCAACCGCGGCGCCGGACCACCTCGGTCGTCCGGCGCCGCGACGGGCGAAACGCGCAACGCGCAACGCAATCAGAACACCGCGTGCCCGCTGATCAGGCTCGGCAGCCACGTCGAGAAGAACGGCATGTACGTGACGATGTTGATCGCGCTGAAGATCGCAAGGTAGTACGGCCACGCCATTTTCGTGGTCTCGCCGATCGATACGTTGCCGATCGCGCAGCCGACGAACTGCACCGACCCGATCGGCGGATGCACGAGGCCGAGCGAGCAGTTCAGCAGCAGCATGATCCCGAACTGCACCGGGCCGACGCCGCACGCCATCGCGATCGGCAGGAACAGCGGCGTCGTGATCAGGATGTGCGCGGCCATGTCGACGAACGTGCCGAGGAACACCTGGATGATGTTGATGTACAGCAGCATCAGCCACGGCGCGGCGGTCGACTGCTTCAGCAGCCCTTCGATCGCATCCGGGATCTCCAGATACGACATCTGGAAGCGCAGCATGTTGGACACCGCGATCAGCAGCAGCACGACGCCCGTCGTGCGCGCCGCATGCGACAGCGCGCGGCGCAGCTTCTCGGCCGTCAGTGTCCGGTAGACCACCGCGGTCAACACCAGCGAGTACACGACGGCGATCGCGGCCGCCTCGGTCGCGGTGGCGATGCCCTTCGCGACGCACACGAGGATGATCGCGATCACCATCAGCCCGGGCACCGCGCCGACGAAGCTGCGCAGCACCGCATACCAGCCGGGAAACCGCGGCAGCGCGGACGAGCCGTCCTCGCGGCGCGGATAGCCGTGACGCACGGCCTGCCAGTACGCGGCGGCGAGCACGAAGCCCATCACCCACAACACCGGCAGGAGGCCCGAGAACAGCAGGTCGCCGATCGACACGCCGCTCACCGGCTGGCCGTGCAGCATCCCGGTGATGCCCTGCGCGGCGAACGCGTAGATGATCATGTTGGTCGACGTCGGCATCAGCGCGCCGGCGAGCGACGCGTGCGTGGTCACGTTGACCGCGTACGCGGCGCTGTAGCCTTCGCGCTTCATCAGCGGAATCACCACGCCGCCCATCGCCGACGTATCGGCGGTCGGCGAGCCCGACACGCCGCCGAACAGCGTGCATGCGACGACGTTCGCCATCCCGAGGCCGCCGCGGAAGTGGCCGACGGTCGCCTGCGCGAAGCGCAGGATCCGGTCCGCGATGCCGCCGTGCAGCATCAGTTCGCCGGAAAAGATGAAGAACGGCACCGCGAGGAACGAGAACGCGTTCATCCCCGAGATCATCGCCTGCATCGCGGTCGCGATCGGCAGGCCTTCGACCAGGTAGGTGAGCACGCACGCAATGCCGAGCGCGAACGACACGGGCACGCCGAGCACGAGGAAGATCAGAAAACTGACGGACAGGATCGCGAGTTCCATGGCGTTATTGTCCCGACGAAGTACGACGAAGCGCGAGCAGGTGCTCGAGCGAGAAGAAGATGATCGCAACCGCCGCGGGCATCGTGATCAGGTAGCGCACGCCTTCGGGCAGCCCGATGATCGGGATGCGGTCGCCCATCGTCTCGGCGGCCATGCTGCCGCAGCCGATCATGATCATGATCGCGAACGCGATCAGGCTCAGGTGCTGGATCGCGATGACGACCGTGCGCGCCTTCGGCGACAGCCGGCGCACCAGCGAATCGAGGCCGATATGGCCGCCGTCGCGCACCTTCATCGCCGCGCCGAACATCGCGATCACGATCACGAGCAACAGCGCGATCGGCTCGACGAAATCCGGCGCATTCTCGAACACGTAGCGCATCACGACCGCATAGAACACCAGCACCGTGAGTACCGCGAGGCATGCTGAAGCGATTCCCGCCAGCACGCGGAACAGCACGTCGTTCACGCAGCGCAGCAGCGGCGCGGCGTGCGGCCGCGCCGGCGCCGCGCCGTCGGGGGCGGCGGCCGACGCGCCCGCGGCCGCCGCGCTGTTCAGGGAAGTGCGACGCGTCACTTGGTGGCCTCGATCTCGTCGACGATCTGCTTCATCTGCGGCGTCTTTTCATACTTGGTCCACAGCGGCTGCATCGCCTTCACGAACGCCGCGCGATCGATCTGCGCGGCCGGCAGGATCTTCGCGCCGCCCTTCGTCACCAGCTGCTGCGCGGACGCCTCGCGCGCGGTCCACAGCTTCTGGTAGTACGGCACCGAATCGGCCGCCGCCTTGCGGATCGCCGCCTGCTCCTGCGGCGACAGCGTGTCCCAGATCTTCTTCGAGAACACCAGCACTTCCGGCGTCATCGCGTGCTGCGTCTCCGAGTAATCGGGCGCGACTTCGTAATGCTTGGTTTCCTCGTACGACGGCAGGTTGTTTTCCGCCGCATCGACGAGGCCCGTCTTCAGGCCCGTGTACACCTCGGCGAACGGCATCGGCGTCGGCGTGCCGCCCATCGCCTTGATCTCGTCGACCATCAGGTCGGACGGTTGCACGCGCACCTTCAGCCCCTTCATGTCGGCCGGCGAGCGCACCGGGCGCTTCGCGTAGATCGAGCGCGCGCCGCTCTCGTAGAACGTCAGCGCGATCATCCCCTTCGCGGTGAACGCATCGAGGATCTTCTGGCCGGCCGGCCCGTACATCGCCTTGCGGAAGTGCGCGACGTCGCGGAACAGGAACGGGAACGACGGAATCAGCGATTCCGGCACGATCTCGTTGAACGACGCGCCGTTCACGCGGGCCATGTCGATCGCGCCGATCCGCACCTGGTCGACCGTGTCCTTCTCGGAGCCGAGCGCGCTGTTGCCGAACACCTTGATCGAATCCTTGCCGCCCGTCTGCTTCGACAGTTCCTCGCCCATGAACTTCACGGCCATGTTGGTCGGGAAGGTGTCGCCGTGCACGTCCGCCGAGCGGAACACGCGCGCCTGCGCGGACATCGCGAAGCCGGCCATCAGTGCGACGGCCAGGGCGGTACGGGAGCCGGTGAATCGGTGCTTCATGGTGAGTCTCCTTGATGGTCGATCGTTGTTGTGCGGCGATCCGTCGGCAGGCGCCTGCGTCGCCGGTACGCTTCCTTGAACCGCAGAGTCATACGTCGTATGACGTGTCGAGCGAATGTACGTCGGTTAACCGTTTAACTCACTTGGTGCATACCCCTATAACCGCTGCCATCAAGGGCTTTTGACGGAAATCGAGGAATCGCATTCTCTGTTTCCGCGCTTTTTCGCGAAACGTTTTCCGGAAACGGGTCGGCATGCAAACGGGATACCGACGTGGCGGTTTCCCGACATCCGGCAGCCTTGTTTCGCTTCGCTTGTCGTCGTTATAGGATGACTGACCACGATGTTGTCACGCCGCCGCGGCGCCACGAGCGCGCGCCGGCCCGCATCCCGCACGACGCGATTCGCGTCGGTGGCGCCCGGCTCGACGACCCGCGCCGGCGGCCGCTCCCGCCCGCTTCAGCGTTGCCCGCTGCCCGTCACCGCTCGCGCTCGCGTCGCGGCGACCCGCGCCGCCCGAACGACCCGATACCAACCCGGCATCGCGCCGCCGATGCCTCTTCAGGAGATCTCCGTCATGACACTTTCCGTTGCCCGGCCACATTCCCGGCCGAATTCCCCGCCCAGCCGACGCCCGCGTGCGCTCGGCCTGCTCGCCGCGCTGCTCGCCACCGCCGCCGCGCTCACCGCGTGCGGCGGCGGCGACGCGAGTACCGGCGGCGGCGCGGCGTCGACCGCACCGCCCGCGACCAGCGTGTTCCAGGTCGGCACGACGACCGTCGACCCGAACCTGCCGCCCGAACCGGCGTTGCCCGCCGACACGCAGGTGTGCAGCACGCTCGAAGCCGCCAATACGCTCGTGAGCCGCCCCGACGGCTCGCTGCCGCCGGAGGCCGATCCGTCGACGGCCGGCGTCGGCAAGGCCGTGTCGACCGCGACGGCCAACCCCGACCAGGCGCGCATCCAGGCCGCGCTCGACGCCTGCGGCGCGGCGGTCGACGCCGAAGTGGGCGCGACGATCGCGGCGGCGGACGCCGCGGCCACCGCCGCGCAAAAGACGGCCGCCGCGCCGAACGCGAACCTCGCCGGCGCGTCCGGCGAGGAACTCGCGAAGCGGAAGTACCGCGCGAGCAAGTTCGCGGTGCGGCTCGTCGTCAATCGCGCGGGTCCCGGCAACGGCTTCATCAGCGGGCCGCTGACGCTGCCGTCCGGCGTCACGCTGTGGATCGACAAGGGCGTCACGCTGTATGCGTCGCGCGACGTGAAGGCGTATTCGCCGAACGCCGCCGGCCCGTACTGCGGCAACACGGCCGTCAGCGCGACGAAAGCCGGCAGCTCGTCGAACTGCGCCGCGCTGATCACCGGCACCAACCTCGTCAACGCGGCCGTGGTCGGCGACGGCCGGATCGACGGGCGCGGCTACGCGGAGCTCGTGACGTCCGATGCGAAATACCCGCTGATGAAGGTCGACCTGACCTGCTCGAACACCTACGCGGCGTACAAGAGCGGCACCGTGGCGCCCGACGGCACCGCATGCGACGACGGCGGCACGGTCGTCGATTCGAAATCGACCGTGCGCAACATGACGTGGTGGGATCTCGCGTATCTCGGCAACATGGTGCAGAACGGCACGACCGGCTTCGGCTCGCAGTCGAATTTCCGGCTGATGGTGTTCAACTACGCGAAGAACCTCACGCTGTACCGCATCACGCTGAACAACAGCCCGAATTTCCACGTGGTGCCGAGCGGCGTCGACGGGCTGACGATCTGGAACGTGAAGGTGCAGACGCCGACGCTCGCCGCGTTCGCGAACCCGGCCGGCAACGGCAACCCGCTGTACAACGGGCAGACGTTCAACGCGGACAACGTGAAGAACACCGACGCGTTCGACCCGGGCTCCGCGTCGAAGCCGACGTCGGTGGCGCTGTCGACCGGCAGCACGACGACGTCCGCCGCCGCGATCTCGTTCGACGGCTACCTGAAGAACTTCGTGTTCGCGTACAACTACGTGAGCACCGGCGACGACGATATCGCGCTCAAGGGTAGCAACAATCCGGCGCCCGCCGGCTCGGGGCTGTTCGGCATCGACGGCAATCGCGACGTGCGCGCCGATCGCAAATGGGGCGTCGTGATCGCGCACAACCACATCTACTGGGGGCACGGCATCTCGATCGGCAGCGAGACCAACGGCGGCGTGACCAACGTTCAGGTGTACGACAATGCGTTCCGCGATTCGGAAGAAGGACTGCGCATCAAGTCCGACTATGCGCGCGGCGGCGAAGTGAGCAACATCCACTACGCGAATATCTGCATCCGCGATGCGAAGAACGCGCTGCTGTTCACGCCGTACTACAGCACCAAGGCCGTGCCCGCGAGCGGCCCGCTGTATCCGAACTTCCACGACATCTCGCTCGCGAACGTCGTGATCGAGGGCGCGGCCGGCGTGAAGCTGCAGGGCTTCGAGGCGAACACCGGCGGCTACGGCGAGCCGGCGTTCCCGCTCGTGATGTCGCTGACCGACGTGGTGGCCGATACGCCCGACGGCATCGCGACGATCGCGTCCGACGCGAACCTCACGCTGCGCAACGTGAACCTGCCGGTGTTCCCGTCGACCGCGAACCGGGTGGTCGTCAACGGCAGCGCGGTCCACGCGATCGATCCGGCCAGCGTGCTCGACTGCAGCAAGGCGTTCGTCGACTTCCCGGGCATCGACCAGTCGAACCCGTTCGGGTCGACGTGGGCGCCGGCGCTGTAACGCGCGGTCCTGCCGTCGCCGTCGCGCGTGCCGCCTCGCGGGCACGCGCGATGCTCGCCGTGACATCACGCAACGCGAAAGGAGCCTGTGATGTCGACCACGAAGCCATCAGCGACCCCCGACCCGGCTGCCTCGCCGAACGCCGGCGACGAAGGCCCGGCCGACGCGCCGGGCATCGGCGAGGACACGTGCCGCGTCTGCCGCGGCACCGGCCGGGTGGAGGGTCAGCCATGCACCGTCTGCGGCGGGACCGGCAAGATACTGCAGGGAATCGGCGGCGGATAGGTCAAAACGCCGCCGCGCGCGCGTGCATCGATCGTTCAGGTCTGCATGACGAGCGACGTCAGTTGCGCGGCGCGCGCGACGTCCGTCTTCGTGTAGATCGACTTGATCTGCGCACGGACCGTGCCGATCGACACGCCGCGCAGCGCCGCGCATTCCTGCGGCGAATGCCCGTCGCAGCACAGCAGCACGGCGAGATCGGCTTCGGCCGACGACAGCCCGTAGAACACCCGCAAGCGCTGCGCGCGCGCCGCCGGCGAACGCAGGTCGGCGGCCGTCATCAGCGCCGCGACGCCGGGCCGTTCGCGCGCGAGGCGCGACTGTTCGGGAACGGGAATCAGCGCGAGCGGCAGCGGTTCGCCGGTGGTACGCCGCAGCAACAGCCCGCCGCGCGCGAACGCGTGCCGCCATTGCGCATCGTCGACGCAGCCTTCCGGCGCGAACCGGCCGTTCACGATCCGCAGCGCCGGTTCAGCGGCGATCAGCTGCTGGGCGGCGCGATTCATATAGCGCAGCTCGCGCTGCGCGCCGAGCAGGAATACCGGCACCGGCACCGCATCGAGCGCCGACTCCGCGGCGGCCACGCGCGCTTCGAGCTCGCCGATGCGTGCGTGGATGCGCAGTGCGCGGCTGATGTGGGCGCCCATGATTTCGATGGTGCGGCGCTGCGCGTCGGACAGCCCTTGCGCTTCCGGGCCGCCCTGTACGCTCAGGAACGCGCCGGCACCTTCGCCGCGATGAATGTACAGGCCCGAGATGCTGCCGAGCCCGAACGGCTGCAGGAATTCCCGGTAGAACACGCCATGTGTGCGCTCGCGCACCGACAGGTGCTTGACGTCCTCGAACCAGCGCCCCGCCGGCCAGTCGGCGGCAACCGGCACGACCGGGTCGTACAGGTAGAACTCGGTGTTGTAGCTGTGGTGGCACGCGGCGACCCACGACGGATCGTCGCCGGCCGCCTGTTCGATCGCCGGCAGCCTCGCCGCATCGTCGAACGACAGCAATGTGGCCATGCGTGCGCCGACCGACAAGCGCAGCCCGTCCAGCACCGCTTCCCATCGTTGATCGCCCAGTGCCGCGGCGTAGATGTCATCGATCCATGCCGATGGAATCAACCCGTTCATCTGCATCTGGCCACCCCGCGCCGTGCGTTTTCGTCGAACGTCGTTCGGGCATCTTACTCAATCGGCCTCATTGTTCAAATTGCCGATGCGGGTTTGATCGAAATACCACGTTTGTTACCGTTTCTCGTCTGACGTAATGGCCGTCTTTGACACGGCGGCCGTGGAATCGGCGTTGACGCAGACGGCGGATGGCGGCCTGCGCGGTTGGCGCGGTTGGCGCGGTTGGCGCGGTTGGCGCGGTTGGCGCGGTTGGCGCGGAACGAAAGGTTGTCGCAAGTGGCGGCGTTCGAGGCCGATCGTGATGCGATGGCACGCGGTTCGGCGCCTGCTCCCGACGATGCACTTACTTCATCGTCGCGAATCGCGCTTCCATCTCGTCGATCTTCGCGAGCACCGCTTCGCTCAGCTTTCTGACGTGACGCGGCACGTCGGGCGTCGACAGCAGTTCCTCGATGCGCCCGCGCCAGTAACTCGGATGCCTGACGCGTCCCGCGCCCGACATCGACACGTCGTCGACGTCCGTCTCGCTGTCCAGCAGCGCCACCATGCGCTGGATATGCGAGAGCTCTCGTTCCACATAGTCTCGTGCGAGCATATTGATTGAAATTCCCCGAAATACGACATCAGGCCTTCCGTCATCAACGCGCCGTCGTTCGCGGCGCCAACGACGCACCGCCTACGTTGCACGTCAGCGTACGCGACGACTGTGACGATCGACCGTGCGGACGTTCACGGCGATCGACACGGAACGACAAGCCTGCTCGATTGTTCTGGTGATATCCGGTCCCCGGTGCCTTGTTGATCATCGTAGGCGTACCGCGCGGCGCCAGCATCCCCAAAAGTGGGGATGCCGGTTGATATCGGTCAGGTCGCGGCTTCCCGAAATGACGGGGATGAAGACAGGAGCGGGACGCTACCGCACGACGAATCGCGCGCTTTCACATCTGACGAATCGACCGCCGGAAGCGACGTGCCGCTTCGTCGCACGCGATGCCGCGCACGTCACACGTCAGTCCGGCGGCTCCAGCGCTTCCCGCCCGTCCGGACGCCCGGATGCACCACCGGGCTTCGTGATGTTCCAGCGCGCGGCATCGTTCCAGTCGTCATCCATTCGATAGGAAAGCCGAGCATTGGCGCGAAACAGCGCGCCGCGGAATTTCCTGCCGTCGCTCGCGAGCGCGTCGTGCAGAGACGGTCCGATGCGCCTGACGCCGTCGATCCGATCGCGTGAATGGCGCTCGCATGAGCCTGCGTACGTCGCGACGCTGTCGCGCCCTGCATGTCAATTGGCGCGCTTTGCGAGTGAAGTGGCGCGCAAAAGGCGGCATCATGGCGCATCATCTCTGCAACGGAATCCCGTCCATGAATATCGATACCGACCTGCCCGTCATGGTGACGGGCGCAACCGGCTACGTCGCGGGCTGGCTCGTGCAGCGGCTGCTCGAGGCCGGCCTGACGGTCCATGCGGCCGTGCGCGACCCCGACAGCCCCGACAAGCTCGAGCATCTGCAGCGCATCGCGGCCGGCAAGCCCGGCACGATCCGCTATTTCCGCGCCGACCTGCTCGAACCCGGGTCATATGCCGACGCGATGGCCGGTTGCGGGACCGTGTTCCATACCGCGTCGCCGTTCACCGTCACGGTCACCGATCCGCAGAAGGAGCTGGTCGATCCGGCGCTGCTCGGCACGCGCAATGTGCTCGAGACGGCCAACCGCACGCCGTCGGTGCGGCGCGTCGTACTGACCAGCAGTTGCGCCGCGATCTACGGCGACAACGCCGATCTCGCCGCAACACCCGGTGGTGTGTTCACCGAAGCGATCTGGAACACCAGTTCGTCGCTGACCCATCAGCCCTATTCGTATTCGAAGACGGTTGCCGAGCGCGAAGCGTGGAAGATCGCCCGCCAGCAGCAACGCTGGGATCTCGTGACCGTCAACCCGTCGCTCGTGATCGGGCCCGGCATCAACCCGTATGCGACATCGGAAAGCTTCGAGATCGTGCGGCAGATGGGCAACGGCACGATGAAGGCCGGCGTGCCGGATCTCGGCCTGGGCGCCGTGGATGTCCGCGACGTGGCCGACGCGCATCTGCGTGCGGCGTTCCTGCCGAACGCCAACGGCCGCTACATCGTGTCGGCGCACGACACGAGCCTGCCGGCGATGGCCGCCACGCTGCTGGAACGATATGGCGCCGACTACCCGATTCCGCGGCGCATCCTGCCCAAATGGCTGGTGTGGTTGGTCGGCCCGCTCGCGAACAAGAGCGTGACGCGCCGCGTGGTCGCCCGCAACATCGGGCTGCCCTGGCGCGCCGACAACAGCCGCAGCCGCAACGAACTGGGGATCCGCTATCGCCCGCTCGCCGAGTCGATGAACGATTTCTTTCAGCAACTCGTCGAAACCGGGCAATTGCGGCGATGAACCGCTTCGCGATTTCGCCGGGCTGGCAGGTCGTGATGGTCGACCTCGGCCTGCGCGCCGACGAACTGCTGCGGCACGCGCAATTGCCTGCCGATCTGTTCACGCGGCCGGAGAACGGGCTGACGACCCGCGAGTACTTCCGCATGTGGCGTGCGATGGAGGACATGGCGAACATGCCGGCCGTCGCACTGCGCATCCTCGATCTGCTCTCGGTCGAAGCCTTCGATCCGCCGCTGTTCGCCGCGTTGTGCAGCCCCAACCTGGAGATCGCGATCCGGCGGATCGGCCAGTTCAAGCCGCTGATCGGCCCGATCCGGTTGCGTGTGTCGCACGAGGCCGACGCGCTCACCCTCGCCGTCGACTTCCTGGAACGCGAGGTGCCGCCGCCCGGCATGCTGGTCGCGGCCGAACTCGGCTTCTTCGTGAAACTGGCACGGCTCGCGACCCGCACCGAGTTGCCGGCGCGCGCCGTCACGCTGCCGCGCGACGTTCGCCCGCATCCCGGCTATGCGCGCTTTTTCGGCGTGACGCCACAGTACGGCGATGCGCCTTCCGTCAGCGTGGCGCTGCAGGATGCGCGGCGTCCGTTCGTGACCGCGAACCATGCGATGTGGCAGATTTTCGAGCCCGACCTGCGCCGCCGCCTCGACGCGTTGTCGGCCGAAGCCGGCATCGTCGAGCGCGTGCGCGCGGCGCTGCTCGAATTGATTCCGGGCGGGCTCGCCACCACGGACGGCGTCGCCCGAACGCTCGCGATCAGCAAGCGGACGCTGCAGCGGCGGCTCGGCGACGAAGGCGCGAACTTCAAAACGCTGCTCGCGGAAGTTCGCGAGAAGCTCGCGTGGCATTACCTCGATCGCTCGGATCTGCCCTACAGTCAGATCGCTTTCCTGCTCGGCTACCAGGATCCGAATTCGTTCTTCCGCGCATTCAGTGAATGGACCGGAATGACGCCCGAAGCCGCCCGTTCGCGCACGGCGCGCTGATCGACGCCAGGCGGCGCGTTCCGTCGCCCAGCCACGGCGAATCAACCAGCGGCACCGCCGCGGTTCAGCCCGAAAATGAAATCCGCTTCGACCGATGCACCCTTCGGCAATTGCAGCACGCCGACCGACGAACGCGTATGGACGCCGGCGTCGCCGAGCACCGCGTACAACACGTCGGACGCGCCGTCGGCCACTTCGCTTTGCATCGTGAAGCCGGGCGCGCTGCGCACGTACACGGTCATGCGCGGCACCGTCGCGATCGCATCGAGCGTGCCGCAATGCTTGCGGATCAGCGACAGCGCGCGCAGCGCCGAGATGCCGGCCGCGCGGCGGCCATCGTCCAGCGAAACGGATTCGCCCACGACGCCGACGAAATGCACCACTTCCCCGATACGCGGCACCTGGCCGGCAATGTAGGCCGTGCTTCCGTCGACCAGCACGGGCGTGTACTTTCCGCCGATCCTGATCGTTTCGTCCGGATCGAATCCGAATTCGGCTGCAACCTGTTTCAGCGTGTCATCCCTGTTCATCAGTGAATTCCCCAATCCCTCTGAAAAAAGATAAAGAATAATTGAGTCTCCGCAGCGTGTCTCGCCGGAGAAGATCGGACGCAAACGATTCAAGTCAAACCACTTCTCAGGTGTTCGAAGCAGTCGTGCATTGCCATATCGGCAATGGAATTCGTAGTCGGCGCAATTTTCTTTATCATTTCCGGTTGAAACCGCTATCATGTATGGACACAACCTGAAGAGTGATATATGGCAACTTACAAGGAACTGAAAGCTCAAATGGACGCTTTGGCCGAGAAAGCCGAAGCAGCGCGCGTCGCTGAATTCCAGGCGATCGTCGACGCCATCCGCACCAAAGTCGCGGAATACGGCATTACCGAAAAAGACATTTTCGGTACGCGCCGCGGTCGGCCGGCCAAACAAGCGGGCGCTCCCGTGCAGGCAAAGTATCGCGATCCGAAGACCGGCGCGACCTGGTCGGGCCGCGGTCGCGCGCCCGCATGGATCAAGGATGCGAAGAATCGCAATCGATTCCTGATCCAGGAATAAGATTGCCGGCATGATCCGGCGCGCGATTCAACGCGCTGTCCGGCGATTTGGGCATTGAGTCGGGCATCGATACCGGCGGGTTTCCAAGGCCGTTCCGGTTGACGAGGTTTTGCCCGATCGGCGTGTCGCGCACGGGTCAATCGACCGATCGTGCCGCACGCCAATCCTTTCTTCAGCGTTCGTAATAGATCGCAAGCCAGACGGTTTGCATTTCGTCATGCGTCCACGCGACACGATGACGGCAATGCGGCTCGATCAGCACGTAATCTCCCGCGCGCATATCGAGCCGCGTTGCATCCGCTTCGAATTCGAGCACGGCCGCGCCGGACAGCAGCACGACCCATTCGGCGCGCGAGTCGTCGTACCAGAACCCGTCCGGGCTCGCATGCCCCATCGATACGATTCGCTCGACGTTCACGTGCGGGCCCGTGACCAGCATGTCGATTCGCTCGTCGCCGCCGCGCCGCCCTTCGGCGCTGAATAAATTACCGGTTTGAAGTAGCATCGCCACGCCTCGTCGTGGATGGTCGGGTAAAGATGCGGGTTTAAAGGCGACGGGAAATGTTCGCTGCGGCCCGACATCGCCCGGGGTTGCACGCGCGTCGTTAAATGTTTTGTAAAAAAGATGAAGAATGAGTGCAACTTTATCCACGCTCATTCACAGGTGCGATAAAGCACATCGCAACGATCTTTTAGCGACGCGCACGCCATCATGCGCCATTTCGGCAAAGCCGGTCGAAATCTGCCACGCCCGTGCGTCTGGCCGGCTATCCGGTATTGCCCTTGCAACACTCAGGTTTGCACGCAATGGTGACGATGTCGATCTTTGCGCCAACTCTGTTCGTCGCCTGCAATGTCGATCGCGACGGCTTGTTCCCGGGAAACCCCGCGTCGCGTGCAATTGAATTCGGCAAAGACCAGTCTGGCATCTGCGTCGATCAATGCCGACGAGCGTAGCGCGGAACCACTGCGCTGCCCATTCCGGATACAGAGACAGTCGTCGCTCCCTGCCCAAGGCGACCTTGAAGCCGCTCGACGAACTTGCCACAATCCAAAAAATCCGCGAGTGCTATATCGTCGACTGAACTTTCCTTGCGCTCGGGCAGCGCGATCAAGATCGTGCATCAGCCTGTTTGACGAACGACGCGAACGTTCAGCCCCAGGCTGCAAGCCACGTGACTATCTTCGAGTGGCGGGACAGCGGCGACTACGGTATCTGATATCGGTACATCGGGAACTACCATGCGATATCCGCAAACTTCTTTCATTCTGTCGGCCATCGACGCGGATCTGCTTTACCCGTGCCTGGAAGTTCGCTTCGAAACCGACGACCTCGATACGCTGCGACGACTCGTCGATCCGGACGCACCCGAGGAGGCGGAACTCGACGACTGGTATCGCCTGACTCCGGCGCAGGTCATCGCCGTGTGCGAGGTCTTCGGGATCGAGTTCGGACATGATTCGCGCCAGGGATACCTCCGCAGGCATGTCGATACCGGCGCTCACATGCCTTACCTGGTCCATACCGGTTACGAACTGGCTTTGATGGTGCACGGGCGGAAGCCGTTCGGGTTCGTTGAATTCAACAGCGAATGGTTACCGTCGGTGGAACTGAAGGCACGTTTCGACGCGTATGTCGCTCGAGGTGTCCTGCACGCTCACGAAATCATCCAGGACGCTCCGGCTCGCCCGGATCGTCCCGCTCGTCGTATCGGGCAAATCTTCTATGCGCGCAAAGGTGAGGAGTGGCGCTTCCGCGCGCTGGAATTAATCCGGCAGCACATCAACCTGGAAGGGGACGGTTGCGAGAACATGGAACGCCTCGAGGGCGCGTTGCTCGGATACGAGCGATGGCAGAACGACTGGTGGATCGACCACCTCGCGCGCAGTGGTATCGGCCTGTACGGTGCATCCTGTATCGTCAAGGCGAACCGGACGCAATTCGAGCGGCTCGTTCATGCAGGTTTCCGGGCGCTTCCGCCAGTCGACACGCCCACGTTCACGCTGTATTGGTCACACTGGGTCGATGATGACGCGATGAAAGCGGCCATCCGGGACGACCCGGACATCGAAGCATTCGTTCAGTTCAACGTCGGGTTGGTTCATATCATGCACGTAGCCGATTTTCGAACTGCCGGCCCTCACGAGATTCCCGCCTCGCTGATTCCGACGATCAATCGCCATCTCGTGCGGGCGGTACGAGTCCTGGTTCAACGCGACGACCGGTCCGTGCCGGTCCGTTGACAGCGGCGAGGCATGCCACGCCTGCCATCGCCTGAATCACCCCGGCGCTTCGGGCACACGCTTCGCCGCCTGTTTGAAGGCCCGCTTGGCAACCGCCGTCAAACCCGTCCCCTCAACCAGCCCAGCAACGCCGCCTGCGCACTCCCGTCCGCCACCGGCGCCGGCGTCAACAGGTAGTAATCGGATCCATCCTCGACGAACCCCATCGGCGCAACCAGCACACCGCTTTCGATGTCGTCGCGCACCAGATGCCACGGCCCGATCGCCACCCCAAGCCCCGCGACGGCCGCCTGCAGACTGAAGTAGAAGTGATCGAACCGCTGCCCGCGCCCGTTCGCGGCCGGCTGCTTCGCCGCCGCCGCCCACGCGTGCCATGCGTCCGGCCGGGTCCGCGTATGCAGCAGCGCAGCGTCGGGCTTCAACGCGCGGCCGCCGCGACGCGATGCAAACCACGCGCCGACCCTGTCCGGCCGGCAAACCGGCCCCACCCGTTCGGCGAACAGATGTTCCGCGTGATACCCGGCCGGCCACGCGAAATCGTTGCGACGAATCGCCATGTCGATACCGTCGTCGAACGAGAACGGCCCGCCCGCGGCGGCCAGATGGATATCGACGCCCGCATGCCGCGCCTGGAAATCCGGCCAGCGCGGAATCAGCCAGCGCATCAGGAGCGTCGGCTCGCACGACAGGACCGGACGTCGCGCACGGGCGGCCTCGGTGCGCAATGCGTGGGCGGCGTGACGCATCAGCCCCAGGCCATCATGGACGGCCTGGGCGAGCGTGCGGCCGGCATCGGTCAGGAACACGCGACGACTGCGTCGCTCGAACAGCGCCACGCCCAGGTCGTCCTCGAGCAGACGTACCGCGCGGCTGACCGCGCCATGGGTCAGGCACAGCTCGTCGGCCGCGCGGCTGAAATTCTCGTGACGCGCCGCCGCCTCGAAACAACGCAGCGCCATCAGCGACGGCAGGTTCGTCCGAATCGACTGTGATCCAGACTCACCATTCTGGTCAGAAAACATCGTTTTCCCCGATGAAGCACGATGGATACGATTGTGCCATCAACCCATTCATCGCTGGAGCAACACCATGACCGAACTGATAGTCGTAGTCACCATTACGCTGCTGGCCGTCATCAGCCCGGGGCCTGACTTCGCGATGGTCACGCGCAACAGCCTGATGCTGTCGCGTCGTTCCGGCGTGTTCACCGCATGCGGGATCGGGCTCGGCGTGACGGTCCACGTGAGCTACACGCTGCTGGGCGTCGGGCTCCTGATCCGACAATCGCTGTGGCTCTTCAACGCCGTCAAGCTGATCGGCGCGATGTACCTGATCTACCTCGGCGCAAAGATGCTCATGACGAAAGCCGGCGACGCGCAAGCCGACACCCGCGTGGCGCCGCTGTCCGATCTCGCCGCGCTGCGCACGGGCTTTCTGACCAACGCGCTGAATCCCAAAACCACGGTGTTCATCGTCAGCCTGTTCATGCAGGCCGTGCGCCCCGACACGCCGCTGATCGTGCAAATCGGTTACGGCGCATTCATCGCGGCCGCACATGCCGGCTGGTTCAGCCTCGTGGCGCTGTGTTTCTCCGCCACGGCCGTCCGCGATCGCCTGCTGTCGCTGCGGCACTGGATCGATCGCACGTTCGGATGCCTGCTGGTGAGCTTCGGCGTCGCGCTCGCCATCGCACGCGGCGGGCGCTGACCCTCGGCCCGCGCGGATGCAGCGCGCGGCGACATCAGAACGTGCGCGCAATCGCCCGCGCTTCGTCGATCGCGCGGCTGCGGTCGACCTTCCCGTCCGGGAACAACGTGCGCTCGACGACGATCCCGGTGACGTCCGTCACGCCCACGAACCTGAGCCACGTTTCCATGTAAGGGCGCTGCAGATCGAACTCGGCAGCCGGCGTCAACGACCCCGGCGACTGATAGGCCAGCCCGCGCGCGTAGACCACCGCCGCCTTTTTGCCGATCAGCTTGCCGGCAAAACCCGCTGCATCGAACGTGAACAACACATCCTTCTGCGAGATCACGTCGATCAGGTGCTTGAGTTTGTACGGAATGCTGAAATTCCACAGCGGCACGCCGAACAGGAACTTGTCCGCTGCGTGGAACGGCGCCGCGAGCCGCTCGATCTGCCGCCACGCTGCCGCCTGCTCCGGCGTCAATGCCGTGCCGCTCAATCCCGCATATTTCGCGGCCAGCGCGGCGGCATCGAACTCGGGCATCGGCAGATCCCAGATATCGAGCTTCCGAATCTCGTGATCGGGATGCACTTGCCGGTATGTGTCGAGAAACGCGTCGCATACCTCGATGGACGCCGAATATGCCTTGTTGGGTGAGCCTTCGATATAGAGCACGCGTGTCATGACGCCGGTCCTTGCCAGAAGTGACGACGGCGCGCGGGATGCGCGCTCGCCCACTGCACTTCGCAGCCTAGCGGGTCGGCCTATAATCCGGAAACGATATTAATTGATCGAATTGACCCGGATTGGTGATGAATGAACCCTCCTCTCGACACCGCGCTGCTTCATACGTTCGTTGCAGTCGCCGACGTGCGCAGCTTCACCGGCGCCGGGCGCCGGCTGAACCTCAGCCAGTCCGCGGTCAGCGCGCAGATCGTGCGCCTCGAGCAACAGGTCGGCCAGACACTGCTCGTGCGCAATACGCGCAGCGTGACGCTCACCCCACACGGCGAAACGCTGCTCGGCTACGCGCGTGCGATGCTCAACCTGAGCGCGGAAGCGCGCGCCAGGCTGGGAACGGGTAACGCGGTCGACGTCAAGCTGCGGATCGGCGTGTCGGAGGATTTCGCAGGCGGCTGGCTGCCGGACCTGATGCGCCGCCATGGCGCCGCGCGACGCGGCCTGCGGCTGGAGCTCGTCGTCGATATCGGCGACAGCCTGTTTCGACAGCATGCCGACGGCGAATTCGATCTCGTGATCGGCAGCCGGTGCTCGCACTCGGGCCATGGCGCGACGTTGTGGCAAGAGCCGCTCGTCTGGGCGTTCGCGCGGCATGAGCCGCTGCCGGAAGGCGACGTGCCGCTCGCGTGCTTCCCCGATCCATGCCCGTATCGCGGCGCCGCCATCACGGCGCTCGCGCTGGCCGGCATGCGTTACCGGATCGCGTGCGAAAGCCCGAGCGTGACCGGCATCCGGACCTTCGCACGGGCCGGCATCGCGATCGCACCGGTGCCGCGCAGCGCGATCGACGACACGCTTCGCGAACTCGGCTTGCCCGAAGGCTTGCCGGCGCTGCCGGAGATGGAATTCGTGATGATGCACGACGCGCGGATGCCGGCGGCCGTCGAATTCGCCGCAATGATCCTGGACGAAACGGCCGCCCGCGCCGGAGCAGGCACGCGCAACCGGGCGTAGCGGGCAGCGCCCGCGGGCGTCCCGCCGGCGCCGGCCCCTGCATGGCGTCCCGCCCGGCTCGAATAGCGGATGGCGACTGCCTTCAAATCACCTCGAAACGCAAGCCGGCATGGCGAACCAGGCGCTCGATATAGCGCTCGTCGAACATCGTCGCGGGCGTCCAGAAACCGCCGCCGCGGCCGGTCTTCACGCCGTCGCGGCGGCAATCGAGCGCGAGGCCGAGCGCGGCCTGACCGAGCATCTTGCCGGTGGAGCCGTAGCCGGGATCGCGATCGCCGGTGACTTTCACGCGCAAGATTCGCCCGTCGTCGGTGCGGCCGAAGAAGCGCAAATCGTAGCGGCCGGCCCGTTGAGCGTCGACGCTCGGCCCCTCGCCGGGTTTCGGCAGCAGGAAGCGCGCCATCAGGCTGCGCACCGGCCCGATGAGGACGCCCACCATGAATGCGCCGAGGCCCGCCACCATCGTCAGCGCGGTCACGCGTCCTTTCAGGCCCGTGCCCGTCATCACGGCCTCGTCATAGGTGAAGCGGCTGCCGTACGCATTGCCCGCCAGCGCATTGGAGCGGTGCACGACGCGCTCGTTGATCGCGGCCATCACGAACGGTGCGATCCACGCGCCGCAGTCGCGATCGAATTCGGCGGATCGCACCGCGTGCTGCCGCACCGTGAAACCATGCCGTTGCGGGCACAACGAATAAGGATCGAGCAGTTCGCGGCGCAATGCCGGATCCGCCGCCGCCTCGCGCACGACGTTGATCACGCTGGCCACGGTGCCGCCCGACGCACCGCCCTTCAGCGTTTTGACGCGCATCTTCACATGAGCGGCCGGCTCGCCCCATTGCTGCCGCGCCTGTTGCTGCAGGAAGAACACGCCCATGTCGGAAGGCACCGAATCGAAGCCGCAGCAATGCACGATGCGCGCGCCCGATTGCCGGGCCGCGGCTTCGTACCGGTCGATCATCCGCCTGATCCACTGCGTCTCGCCGGTGAGATCGCAATAGTCGGTGCCGGTTTGCGCGCAGACCCTGACCAGCGGCTCGCCGTACAGCGCGTAGGGGCCGACGGTGGACACGACCACCCGCGTTTGCGCGCACAGTGCCTGAAGCTGCGCTTCGTCGGCCGCGTCGGCGACGATGATCGGCACCGACTGCCCGGCCGCGCCGAGCGTATCCCGGACCTGCCTGAGCTTCGCGTCGGAGCGGCCCGCGATCGCCCAGCGCAACGTATCGCCCGCGCCCGCGTCCGACAGGTAGTCGGACAGATAGCGGGTCAGGATTTGCCCGACGAAACTGGTGGCGCCAAATACGACGAGATCGTAGGTCGGTTGAGGCATGGACGACTCCTTCCGTGCGCGCACGTCGCACGCATCCGTATCGTTAGCGTGGCTTTCCGGATTCGTCGAACGCCCTCAAAGGCGTCGGCAGATTTAGAACCAGTTGCACATCCTTGACCACGTCGAGACGCATGATTGTGGATGCGCCGAGCCCGTCGAGCAACTGGCTCAGCGGCCCGCCGTGCCGCACCAGCTCGACGTTGCGCGGCAACAGGCGCTGCGCGAACGACAGCATGTTGGTCTGCACCGACGACTGATGCCATTCGCCGTCGATGCGATTGACCATCGTCGTCGTACCCATGTGCGATTGCGACGGGACGTGGGTCAGCGTCGGCAGCGGCACGCTCAGGCTCAGATCCGGCCGCCCGCCCGGGCCGGCGATACGCGCGCGCGCGGTGGCATCGATGTTCACGTCGATCTCGGCGAGCCACTTCGGCAACTGATAGCCGTGTACGCCACGTACCCGCGCAATGTCCGTCGTGACCGGCAGCGCCAGCACGTGCGCGAAGAAACTCCGGCGCCGCATCGAGTCGATCAGTTCCAGCGCGTGCGAACCTGTCGCGCCGGGCCGGCGAATGACCACCGCGACCGATACTTCGTCATACGGATCGTTGTCGCAGACCGAATACGAAAAGAACGTCAGCGCGACGAGCCCGTATCCGGGCAGCGCCCGCAGCGGTTCGAGCGGGATCGGCAGCATGGTCCGCAAGCGGTCGAGCGGTGCAAGGAACAGCAGTTGAATGCTGCTGGAACGGTAGTAGAAGTTCGGCGCCCAGGTCGGGCCCACGCGTGATGCCACCTGACGCTTCGGAATTCGCCGGAAAAAATCGATGTTCCCCGCCGCGGGATCGCGCGCCACCGCGTCCAGGTCCGGATTCATCCGGAACCGGTCGTAGTACCCGCCCTCGGGCACGTCGACCGTGTGCGGCCCGAATTCGACCTGTGTAAAACGTCTGTCCATGTTCGTCGCCTCTCGTCGATGCTCGACCGTGGCAGGCGAAATCCTCGGCCTGCCGATTCACTGCCGTCAGCATGGACTCTAAGCTTCAAGTCAGCTTCAAGGTCAAGGCGATGAGTAGAGGAAGATGTCGGACTGCGGTGGCGCGACGGCTCGTCCCGTACACGGCCGGCATTCGGTCACCGTCGGCGGAACCCGCTTGGCTTATAGTGCGGAGTGCCCATTCAACGAGGAGAATGCCAATGAAACTGCAGGCCAGCGGTCCATTCGAAGTGAAGCTGAATCCGGAATCCCTGAGTCGCGTCGCCGAATCCAGCGGGCTCGGCCGCATGTCGCTGGACAAGCATTTTCACGGCGATCTGGAAGCCGTCAGCCAAGGCGAAATGCTCGCGTTTCGCAGCAGCGTTCAGGGTTCGGCCGGGTACGTGGCGATGGAAACCGTCACAGGCGTGCTCGGCGGACGCAAGGGCAGTTTTGTCCTGCAGCACAGCTCCACCATGACGCGCGGGCAGCCGGCGCAGTCGATCACGGTCGTGCCCGATTCCGGCACGGACGAGTTGCTCGGGCTGTCCGGTTCGATGCACATCGACATCGACAACGGCCGGCATGCGTACCGCTTCGACTACGCGTTGCCGGACGCACCGCAATAAGCGCGCCCGTCACGCGAGCGCCGCTTCGCGCAGACGGAACTGCGCGACCGCCGCACTCAGCCGCGCGCCCTGTTCGTCGAGCGACAGCGCCGCGGCCGCCGCCTCCTCGACCAGTGCGGCATTGCGCTGCATCGTCTGCTCCATCTGAATCACCGCGGCGTTCACCTGTTCGATGCCCGACGACTGCTCGTCGAATGCCTGGCTGGTTTCGCCCATGATCGTGTTGACGCGCTCGACCGCCGCAACCAGCTCGGCCATCGCCGAGCCGGCCAGGGCGACGAGGCCGCTGCCATCTTCGACGCGTCGCGCGGAATGGCCGATCAGATCGCGGATTTCCTTCGCCGCCGCCGCACAACGTTGCGCGAGCCCGCGCACCTCGCTCGCGACGACCGCGAAACCGCGGCCTTGCTCACCCGCGCGCGCGGCTTCGACGGCGGCGTTCAGCGCGAGGATGTTGGTCTGGAACGCGATGCTCTCGATCACGCCGACGATGCCGGAGATGCGTGTCGAGCTGTGCGAAATTTCCGACATCGTCTCGACGACGCGCTGCATCGCTTCGCCGCCGCGCGATGCAATGCCGGCCGCGCCCTCGACGTAGGTGCGCGCATCGCGCGCGTTGTCCGCGTTCTGGCGCACGGCCGCCGTCAGTTGCTCGACGCTCGCGGCCGCCTGCTGCAGCGACACGGCCTGCTGCTCGGTGCGCGCGGACAGGTCGACGTTGCCGCTCGCGATCGTGCGCACGTCGCCGACGATCGTCTCGGTGCTCGCGCGCACCTGGCTGACGGTCTCGACGAGGCCGTCCTGCATCCGCTTCAGCGCATTCAGCAGATACGCCATCTCGTTCTCGCCCGGCACGACGACGGTGCCGGTCAGGTCGCCCTTCGAGATCTTTTCGAACTGGTCGACCGCGAGATTGATCGGCCCGATGATCGCCTTCGCGAGCACGCGCTGCGCAACGAAGCCGACGACGAGCGCCAGCACCGCGACCGCCCCCATCCCCCATACGATCCGGTGGAAATTCGTACCGGCCGCATCGTAGCGCGCCTTCTGACGCGTGACCTGGAACGATTCGAGCGCGTCGATCGCCTCCTGGTAGGCGGCGAACAATGCCGGCGGCGCGGTGCGCTGGGTGTCGAGGAAGTTGAACGCGTCGTCGCCGTCGAGCTGCGACAGCGCCTTCAGGAACACGCGGTCGAGCAGCGCGCGCCGGCGATTCTGCAGCGTGTCGAACAGCGCCTGCTCGCCGGCGTCGCGCGGATGCAGGCGCGTGTACGCGTCCAGCTCGTCGTCGCTCTGCTTGAGCAGCGTGTGGAGTTGCGCGACTTCCGCCTTCGCGGGCTGGCCGGCGCTGATGATCTGCGCGACGTCGCTCATGCGTTCGCGCAGCACCAGCATTCGCTCGGAGCTGGTCTTCAGATGCAGCAGCGACGCGGTATCGTCGCGGTACATCGCCTCGAGCGAACCGTTGCCCATATAAAGCGCCGCGATGCCTGCGCCGACCACCAGCACGAGCAGCACGGTGTAGCCGGCGATGGTCGCGACGAGTCCACCACGGATAGTGAGTTGTTTTCGCATGACGTTCCCTTGAGCCGGCCGGGCACGGCCAGCGGCGGATGTGAATTCCGGAACACGAACGACGCGCGCCGTGACGCAAGACGAGGCGCGGGGGCTGCGAACGGGTTAACGGCGCGGGGAACGGGCGGCTTTTATCCGCACGCGACGCGAATCTTGACGATTGCGACAGAGGGAAGGAGGCAGCAGCGCGGCTACCGGCCGTCGCCGAGCCTGGAACGAATCTCGTCGATCGACAGGTCGCGCTGGTGCGTGGCGATCTGCCAGACCTTTCTCCACGCAGCCTTCACCATCGGCCGCCGGTCGCGGTACGGCATGTCGGCGGGCGCTTCCAGCGGGATCGCTTGCGCCGCGAGCGCCCGTCCACAAGTCGAATCGGTGTCCTGGACATACACGTGCAAAAACGCCGGCATCGGACCGCGCAGGCCGTCTGCGCCGCTGATCACCACGACGGCGGCCGATCCGGATCTCGGCAGGCAAACCGGTACGGAATTCGCCTTCCGCGTCGAACACCGCGCGGATGAAGACGATCAGGTTGCGCGGATCCGCAACGACGATCCGCGGCGTGACGGTATGCCGTCCATCGGGCTGGAATGGGGCCATGACGTGCGACCGCCGACGAGGGTCCAGGCTGGATTGTCCTCCTCGAGCGGCAGCCTGCAAAGCGGACACCGGGTATCGACCACGCACGTCCGCGTGCATCGCCTCATGCGTCGGTCTCGTAAAACAGCCCGTATTCGCCGTGCGTTCGCCTGATGCGCGCGAAGCCGGGTTCGCCCAGATGCATGCCGGCGATCAGCAGCCCTTCCGAGCTGACCCGATCCAGCAGCCGCGAACGCGTCGTCGCCGCTTGCGACGCATCCTGATCGAATGCGATCGCGACGTCCGGCCGTTCGATCTGGATGTGCGGAAAATGCACGATATCGCCCCACACGAGCAGGCCCCGATCGCCGGATTCGAGCAGGTAGCCGGTGTGTCCGTCGGTATGTCCCGGTAGGGATATCGCAGCGATCCCCGGGAGCACCTCGCCTTCGTCGACGGTCCGGAGCGCGTCGCCGTAAGCATCGAATGCGTGACGCGCGATCCGGAAATTGCCACGGGCGCGCTCGCTTGCGCGGCTCAGGTTGCCGTCGTCGCGCCAGAATTCGACTTCGCGCCGATGCGCGACGAGTTCCGCATTCGGAAACGCAACCTGTCCGGCGGCATTGAGCAGCCCGCCGACATGGTCGGGATGGGCGTGGGTGAGCAGGACGGTGTCGATCGCGGTAGCGTCGATGCCGGCCAGCCGCAAATTGTCCATCAGGCGGCCGCCCCATTGCCTGATGCCGCCGGCCCCGGCGTCGACGAGAATCGTGCGGCCCGCACCGCGCACCACGTAGCAGTTGATATGCACGGCGGACGGCTCGTGCTGCCCGGCCGCGCGCTGCATCGCGGTAGCGTCGGACACGTCGATATTCGACAGGAAATCGAGGCTGGCCGTGAGGTAGCCGTCGCTGATCGCGGTGATCGTGAAATCCCCGACACGCCGGCCGGGAAACGTAACGTTGGACATCCTGCTTCTCCGCAGCGGCTAGTTTCGGGCGTGAAGGTTCGGCGCGGCATGACCGAAACAACGGATGCGCGCCGTCAGGCCCGTGCGGCGAACGATCGCGCGATCCAGCGCTTCCATGAACGCGCTCATGACCGCGAGCGGGCGACACGACGCCTCGCGATACTGGATTTCCGCGTAAACCGGATGCCCGCATCCGTGCCGGACCGCCACGTAAATGACGTGGACGTTCCGGACTTCTGCCTGGAGAACCGCCGTACAGAGTTCGACGCAGTCGGCGGACAGTTCGGCGAGGCGCGCATCGGGCGGCATGCGGTCCGCATCGATATGGAACGTCACGTTAGGCATCGCGGGCCTGCTTCGTCAGTTGCGGCGTCATCGGCGCATACAGGTCGAGGCCGGCCGGCAGGTTCCCGGCAAGCGCGGCGTCGCGGCGCGGCAGGACCGCGAGCCAGCGACGCGCCGGGCACTGCGCCAGCGCCACGGCTTGCATGGCCAGCGGCTTCAGGCCCAGCCCGATCAGCGGATCGGGCCCGCCGGCACTCAGCGCGAGCAATTCGCCGGCATCGACCGCCGGTGCCCGACCGATATCGCCGTAGAGATTGCGGTGCCAGTCGGTGATGTGTTGCTGCCAGCGCGCGAAATTGCCGCCGCCCTTCTGCCGATATTCGTCTCCGGTCAGCACGTCGAGGCCGTCGATCGTGTGAATGGCCAGGTAGACGGGGCAGCCGTCGCTTACCGCCCTGAAACGCTGCGACGTGTGGAAGCCGGTCACCGAGATGAGGGCCGGCAGCTTGTCGGCACTGTAGAAGTCATTCCATTCGGCTTCGCTGGCAGGGTCGGCGAAGCTGCATTCCACGGTGTAGATCATCGGATTGTCCTTCGTGACGGATGTGCATCCTGGGCTTCGAATGCGGGATATTCAGTGCAGTGACGTAATGCTAATCTGCTGTTTTCCGCGCAGATATCGACTTAAAATCAGCCTTCAGTGATATTTGATCAAGCAGGCCGTCGAGCGCACTCACCAACTCGATCCCGATGCGACGCAAGATTCCGAGCAATTCCGCGCTCCTGGCCTTCGAGGCGGCGGCCCGACACGGCAGTTTCGCCCGCGCCGCCGACGAACTGGCCCGCACCGAGGGCGCCGTCAGTCGCCAGATCGGCCGGCTGGAGGCGTTTCTGGGCGTGACGCTGTTCGAGCGCGTCGGCAACCGCGTGCGGCTGGCGCCCAACGGCACGCGATACGCGGTGCAGGTGCGCGAGATTCTCGATCGGCTGGAACGGGACAGCCTGTATCTGATGGGCCAGCCCGTGGAAGGCGCGAGTCTCGATATCGCCGCGATTCCGACCTTCGCGACCCGCTGGCTGATCCCCCGGCTGAAGCGCTTTCAGGATCGGCATCCGACCATCACCGTGCACATCGCCGAACGGATGGAGCCGTTCCTCCTGGCCGGCAGCGGATTCGACGCAGCCATTCATTTCGCGCATCCGGCGTGGGCCGGCATGCATCTGCATCCGCTGCTGGAAGAGGTGCTGGTGCCCGTCTGCAGCCCGTCGCTCCTCGAAGACGCTGGCGCGAACCCGTCGCTGGATGCGCTCCCGCGCCTTCACCGGCGGCAGAATCCGGATGCGTGGCAGATCTATGCGCAGGAGGCCGGCATCGTGCTGACCAATTCGGCGGTCGGCCCGCGATACGATCTCCATTCGATGCTGATCGAGGCCGCGCTGGCCGGCCTCGGTGTCGCACTGGTGCCGCGCCTTTACATCGGGGCCGAGCTTGAGCAAGGGCGTCTGGTCGCGCCCTGGCCGGACGGCAAAGCGGTGACGAAAAACTTCTGCCTCGTGCTGCCCGAGCCGATCGAATTGAGCGCGGCGCCGGTACAGGCGTTTGCGGAATGGGTGCTTGGCGAGGCGCGGGATTCGGTACGTTGATGCCGTGCCCGAAGTTCATCACCACACGGATCAGGAACGTCATTCACACATGATGCAGACGGAAATCGAAATACCGGGGCCTGTCGGCCCGCTGAGCGGCACGCTGTCGTCTCCAGCGGCGGGCGATGCTCCGGTGGTGCTGATCGTGCCGGGATCGGGTCCGACCGACCGGAACGGCAACGGACCAAACGGCCTTCAGGCATCGACTTACCGGTTGCTCGCCGAAGGATTGCTCGGCCAAGGTATCGCGTCGGTTCGCATCGACAAGCGCGGCATGTACGGTAGCGCTTCGGCGATCGCGGAAGCGGACGACGTCACGATCGACGACTACGCGGCAGACGTCCGCGCGTGGGTGGCGGCCATCCGTGCGCGGACCGGTGCGCGCCGCGTATGGGTGCTGGGGCATAGCGAGGGAGGATGGGTCGCGTTGTCGGCGGCGCGGCAAACCGCCGACATCCACGGCCTGATCCTCGTGTCCACGCCGGGGCGGCCGCTCGCACAGGTGTTGACGCAGCAACTGCGGTCGAACCCCGCGAATGCCGCCGTTCTGGGCAACGCGATGTCGATACTCGAATCGCTCGAAGCCGGGAAGACGGTCGACGCAGCCACGATCGCTCCTGCACTGATGCCGTTGTTCAGGCCGCAGGTTCAGCGGTTCCTGATGAGCGAACTGGCCATCGATCCGGCGGCCCTTCTGGCCGGGTATGCGAAACCGGTGCTGATCGTGCAGGGCGCGCGCGATATTCAGGTGGGCGTGCAGGACGCGCAACGGTTGAAGGACGCGAGTCCAGGCGCCCGGCTGACGATCGTCGCGAATGCCAATCACGTGCTCAAGGCCGTTCACACGGATACGCTCGACGACAATCTTGCCGCGTATTCGAACCCGGATCTCCCTGTGGCAAGCGGTGTGGTGGAAGCCATTGCGGCGTTCGTTCAGGCATCGCCAGACGATCGGTGCGCGCGCCACGCGTTTCCGCAACAAAAAACCGAGCGATGATCCACACGATTCGATTCCGGGTTCGACCGGTTTATCACGGTAGCGATCTGCTGGTCGAAATACTCGACGACCATCGTGCGGCCGACTTTCCCGACGTCGCCGCCATGCTCCGGGATGCGCTGCATTCCGTCCGGCTCGCGCATCCGGACGGCCTCGACGACCCGCAGATCGCCGGGTCGCAGGACCGCTATTTCAGCTATTGGTCGTATGCCCGCGGCCACTATGAAATCGACGACGATCTCTGGGGATGGTGCGTGACCGCGCCGGTCAACAATCGGGCCATCGTCGCTGACATCGAACAGGCGCTGCTGGCGACCGGACGATTCGTCAAGGAAGCCGCGGATGTCGGCAAGTTTGCATAACGCCAACGGACCACATCCCCCGACACGTCGCCCCTACCCCGCTAATCCAGATACGGCGCCAATACGCCCCCGATCCAGTCCATGAAAGCCCGCACGCACGGCGAAAGGTTGCGCCGATGAGCGACGGCGAGCGATGCGGCGAGCGGCTCGGGCCGCCAGTCCCCGGCAACACCTCGACGAGCGCGCCGCGTCGACATAGGCGCAGCCGCACTTCATCGTGGCTTCGGCACGGGGACTTGCACTTGCAGAGCGATCTGTGTCAAAGCCGGCGCGCCTGCGATGCGCGCTTACATCCGGTAGCCCGGTTTTTTGTACAGCGTTGCGGCACGCGCCTCGATATCCGGACGATAGACTTCTTCCTTCCACCTATCCGAGGGAATTTCCTCGAAGCCGACTGACACGGACTCCTGACCATAACCGAGTATCGTCATCACGTCGCGTGTGATGGCGTCCGCCAGACGTTGCTTCTGCTCCTCGGTTTTCCCGGGCCACGCTTTGACGATGATGTGGGGCATAGCGTTCTTCTCCGACATTCGACAACGGCCGCATGCGCGCGGCCGTACTCAATAGGCCTGATTCGTGGGCCGGAACAGCACTTCGTTGATGTCCACGTCGTCGGGCTGGCTCATCGCGTATTCCACCGCGCGCGCGAACGCCGATGCCGGGATGGCCTGCTGATACACCTGGCTCATGCCCTTCGCGACGTCCGGGTCGGTAATGGTCCGGGTCAGCTCGGTCGCCACCGCCCCCGGCGACAGGATGGTCGTGCGGATGTTGTGCGGCTTGACCTCCTGCCGCAAGCCTTCGGTCAGCGCGCGCACCGCATGCTTGGTCGCCGCGTACACGGCGCCGCCCGGGCCGACCTTGTGCCCGGCCACGGACGACACGTTGATGATGTGCCCGCCCTTCTGCCGGATCATGTGCGGCAGCGCGGCGGCGATGCCATACAGCACGCCCTTGATGTTGACGTCGATCATCCGGTCCCATTCGTCGACGTGCAGGCGTTCGAGCATCGAGCTCGGCATCAGCCCCGCGTTGTTCAGCATCACGTCGATGCGGCCGTGCAGGTTGACCGCGCGGTCGACCAGGCGCTGGACTGCGTCGCGTTCGGTGACGTCCGTTTCGAGCATCGCTTGCCGTCCCGCGCCGATTTCGTCGGCGAGCCGCTCCAGCCGGTCCACGCGACGCGCGCCGAGCACCAGCTTCGCACCACGTTGCGCCAGATGCCGCGCGGTTTCTTCGCCGAGGCCGCTGCTCGCGCCGGTAATAACGACGACCTTGCCGTCGATGTTGTCGGTCATGATGTTCCTCTCTTCAGTTGCGCGCAGGTCACGCCGCGCGCCGTGAAAACACATCCTTGAACACGGGCATCGCCGAAAAGACGTTCGGCCATCCCGCGTAGAACGCCAGTTGCGTCAACGCCTCGGATGCCTCGGCCTGCGTGAGCCCGTTGTCCATCGCGCGGTTCAGGTGATACGGGATCTGCGCCACCTGGCCGTTGGCGACGAGCGCACTCACCGTCACCAGGCTGCGGTCGCGCGGCGCGAGCCCCGGGCGAAGCCACAGGTCGCGAAACAGCGCATCGGTCGTGTACTCGACCACGCCCGGCGCGACGGCGCCGAAGTTTTCCGCGACCGTCCGTGCGCGCTGCGCCTCGGCCGCCTCGTTCAGCGGCAGCGGCGTGGCGTCCGCCGGCGCAAGCTGATCGGGCCCGATGCCGCGTTCGTCATAGACGTGCTTGACGACGATCGACGCGGCGCTCGCGTTGGCCCATCCCGCGTAAAAGGCCAGGTGCGCGATCATTTCCGATATTTCCGCGGGCTTCACGCCGTGATCCAGCGCGAGGCGGACATGCAGCGGCATCTCGACGGTCTGGCCGCGGGCGATCAGCACCGACAGCGTCACGATGCTGCGATCGCGCGGCGACAGGTGCGGCCGCTTCCACAAGCCGTCGAACACGGTGTGCGTCGTGTATCGCTCGAAGGCCGGGGCGACCGCTTTCAAATCGGGGGAAGACAAGGGTTCCTGCATGGTGTCGGTCCTTTGCATGTGAGTGCACGCGGCGGCGAGCAGCGCCAGGCCCGTCGCGGCGACGAACCGCAACGGGCGACGCGTGCGATCGTCACCGTGCGCCGTATTGCACATCGGTGACGGGTTCGGGCCAGTTGACGTTGCGTCCATCGCTTTTCGCCCCGCCGACCGACGCGGCCAACGACCTCCAGCCGGCATCGGAGTCAGGGCAGCGGGCGCGTTCATTGCGGTTCGCCGCTACCGAGGTATTGCTCGTCCGTCACCTTGTCCAGCCAGTCGACGTTCTTGCCGTCGAGCGCTTCCTGAATCGCGATATGGGTCATCGCGGTGGTCGACGTCGCGCCGTGCCAGTGCTTGTGACCGGGCGGGCACCAGATCACGTCGCCCGCGCGGATCTCGACGCGCGGCTCGCCGTCGCATTGCGTCCAGCCACAGCCGGCGGTCACGAGCAGCGTCTGGCCGAGCGGATGCGTGTGCCATGCGGTGCGTGCGCCCGGCTCGAACGTCACGCTGGCGCACGACACGCGCGCCGGCGGCGGCGGTGCGTTCAGCGGGTCGATCCGGACCGTGCCGGTGAACCATTCGTCGGGGCCCTTGATCGAGGGCTGCGAGCCCGCGCGCTTCAGTTCCATGATGTCGTCCTCTACCGAAAAAGGTGCCGCATGGATCGCTCCGGCGGCCAGCCATCCCACTTTAATGACTCGCGATTCATGCGACTAGATGGCAAAATCGGCATAGGCCTATGCTGTGGTGCATGAATCAATGGAAGACTTCAACGACCTGGCGGCGTTCATGACCGTCGCGCGCGAGCGCAATTTCACGCGGGCGGCCGCGCAACTCGGCGTGTCTCAATCGGCGTTGAGCCGAACGGTGCGCGCGCTGGAGGGGCGCATGGGCATTCCGCTGCTGACGCGCACGACACGCAGCGTGTCGCCGACCGAGGCCGGCCAGCGGTTGCTGGAATCGATCGCCCCACGCTTTCAGGAAATCGAGGTGGAACTGGAATCGCTGCGCGCGATGACGGACCAGCCGGCCGGCAACGTCCGGATCACCGCGACCGACTATGCGGCGAACGAGTACGTGTGGCCACGGCTGCAACCGCTGCTGCGCCGGTATCCGGCGCTCAAGGTCGAGCTGGTGAACGACTATGGTCTGACCGACCTCATCGCGGGCCGCTACGACATCGGCATACGGCTCGGCGACCAGGTCGCCAAGGACATGGTCGCGCAGCGTATCGCGCCGGACATGACGATGTCGATCATCGGTTCTCCCGATTACCTCGCGTCCCGGCCCGCGACGAAAACGCCGCAGGACCTGACACAACACAACTGCATCAATCTGCGGTTGCCGACCAGAAACGCGCTGCTATCGTGGGAGTTGAGCAAGGGACGCCGCGAGTTGCAGGTTCGCGTCGAAGGGCAGTTGACGTTCAACAACGTCTATCAGATGGTCGACGCGGCGCTCGCCGGCTTCGGGCTCGCATATGTGCCGAAGGATCTGGTCGCGCATCACGTCGAAGCCGGCCGGCTCGGCTGGGTGCTGGAGGACTGGTTTCCGACGTTCGTCGGGCATCACGTCTATTACCCGAGCCGGCGCAAATCGTCGCGGGCGGTGGAGCTCGTGGTCGACGCGCTCAGGGCCGGGTATCAACGCAACCCGCGGCAAGGATGAGCGGTCACGCCCGTGGTTCAGTAGCCGGCAGCGTCCGAAAGGCCATGCCCCATGCACGCGCTGCCGCGGGATCGAACCGAGCGGGGTTGAGTCCCGGGCAAACGTGATCGGCCATCACGACCTCGATACACGTGGCACGTCGAACCCCGCCGTCGCGCGACAGAATCTCGCCCGACGACATCGATCCCGTGCCGCGCATCACTTCGGAAACACGCCCCGGCTCATCGCATCGAGCTGCCGGACGATTTCCGCGCGCAATTCGGCCGATATCTCGATGCTGTCGAGCAGTTCGGAAATCCACAACCCGTCGGCCGCGAGCCGGCAGATCATCAGCGTCGCGGCCTGCTCGAGCGGCACCGGGTCGGGCCGCGTCCATTCGCGCATCGGCACCGACCAGCGCGCGCGCGTGTCCTGCTCGGTGATCATCGACGCGACGAGCACACGCAGCACGTCGGTACTCGCGGCCGGATTGGCCGCATCGAGCACCGCATGCAGATACGCGCGCGCCGCCGCGCCGTCGCCGCCGGAATCCACCGCCATCCGCGCGGCCATCTGCGCGCCGAACCGCTCGGTCGCCTGCCCGAACAGCGCATCCAGCAGCCCCTGCTTGTTCGCGAAGTGATATTGCAGCGCGCCTTTCGTCACGCCGGCACGCTCGGCCACCGCATCGAGCGTCAATGCGGCCACGCCGTGATGCGTCGCGATCTCCGATGCAGCCGCCAGCAATTGCGCGCGCACCTGGTCCGGCGCTTTTTTTCGCCGCACGCCGGCCACGGCGGCAGCCGGCGGCGCCGATGATCCTTCAGGGGCCCGTGCGTTGGGCGCTCCGGCCGGTTCGACGGGCGCGGACACGTCGCGCGGCGCGGGTTCGAGGCGTTTTTTCATGGTGCGGATGGTAGCACTGCACGTCTCGAGATAAACATTCCGGCTGGATGGTATGATCCGCCGCATGAACAAATCGGCCCCCTCTCCCTGGTCCACGCTCGACACTGCCATCGCCCGTGGACGCGACGCACTCGTGCGCCTTCAGCAGCCCGACGGCAGCTGGTGTTTCGAACTCGAATCCGACGCGACGATCACCGCGGAATACATCCTGATGATGCATTTCATGGACCGGATCGACGACGTGCGCCAGGAGAAGATGGCGCGCTACCTGCGTGCGAACCAGCGACTCGACACGCACGGCGCCTGGGATCTGTACGTCGACGGCGCGCCGGACGTGTCGTGCAGCGTGAAGGCGTACTTCGCGCTGAAGGCGGCCGGCGACAGCGAACAGGCGCCGCACATGATCCGCGCGCGCGACGCGATCCTGAAGCTCGGCGGCGCGGCGCGCTCGAACGTGTTCACCCGCATCCTGCTCGCGACGTTCGGCCAGGTGCCGTGGCGCGCGGCGCCGTTCATGCCGATCGAATTCGTGCTGTTCCCGAAGTGGGTGCCGATCTCGATGTACAAGGTCGCGTACTGGGCGCGCACGACGATGGTGCCGCTGCTGGTGCTGTGCTCGCTGAAGGCGCGTGCGCGCAATCCGCGCAACGTCTCGATCCGCGAGCTGTTCGTCACGCCCCCGGAACAGGAACGCCGGTACTTCCCGCCCGCGCGCGGCATGCGCCGGCTGTTCCTCGCGCTCGACCGCGCGGTGCGGCATATCGAGCCGCTGATGCCGAAGCGCCTGCGGCAGCGCGCGATCCGGCATGCGCAAGCGTGGTGCGCGGAACGGATGAACGGCGAGGACGGGCTCGGCGGCATCTTCCCGCCGATCGTCTACAGCTACCAGATGATGCAGGTGCTCGGCTACCCGGACGACCATCCGCTACGCCGCGATTGCGAAAACGCGCTGGAAAAGCTGCTGGTCACGCGGCCGGACGGCAGCGTGTATTGCCAGCCGTGCCTGTCGCCGGTCTGGGATACCGCCTGGAGCACGATGGCGCTCGAGCAGGCGCGCGGTGTCGCGGCGCCGGAAACCGGCGAGACGGCTGCCGGCACGCTGCGCGAACTCGACGAGCGCATCGCACGCGCGTACGACTGGCTGGCCGCGCGGCAGGTGAACGACGTGCGCGGCGACTGGATCGAGAACGTCCCGGCCGACGTCGAACCGGGCGGCTGGGCGTTCCAGTACGCGAACCCGTACTACCCGGACATCGACGACACGGCGCTCGTCACCGCGATGCTCGATCGCCGCGGCCGCACGCATCGCCACGCGAACGGCTCGAATCCGTACGCGCCGCGCGTCGCACGCGCGCTCGACTGGATGCGCGGGCTGCAATCGCGCAACGGCGGCTTCGCGGCGTTCGACGCCGACTGCGACCGCATGTATCTGAACGCGATCCCGTTCGCCGATCACGGCGCGCTGCTCGACCCGCCCACCGAGGACGTATCGGGCCGCGTGCTGCTGTGCTTCGGCGTGACGAAGCGCGCGGAAGACCGCGCGTCGCTCGCGCGCTGCATCGACTACGTGAAGCGCACGCAGCAGCCCGACGGCAGTTGGTGGGGGCGCTGGGGCACGAACTACCTCTATGGCACGTGGAGCGTGCTGGCCGGTCTCGCGCTCGCGGGCGAGGACAAGTCGCAGCCCTATATCGCCCGCGCGCTCGACTGGCTGCGCGCGCGGCAGCACGCGGACGGCGGCTGGGGCGAGACGAACGACAGCTACCTCGACCCGACGCTGGCCGGCACGAACGGCGGCGAGAGCACGTCGAACTGCACCGCGTGGGCGCTGCTCGCGCAGATGGCGTTCGGCGACTGCGAATCCGATTCGGTGAAGCGCGGCATCGCGTATCTGCAGTCGGTGCAGCAGGAAGACGGCTTCTGGTGGCACCGCTCGCACAATGCGCCGGGCTTCCCGCGCATCTTCTACCTGAAGTATCACGGCTATACCGCGTACTTCCCGCTGTGGGCGCTCGCGCGTTATCGGCGGCTGGCGGGTGCTGCCGCGGCGACCCCGGCCGCGGTGGCGGCCGCCGACACGGCGCTCGCCTGAGCGGTCGCTCGCCGGGGTGCGCCGACGCCCCCGGCGCGACCGCCGCGGCCATTCCTTCCCGGCCGGATCACCCGGCCCCCTGCTCCCGCATCCTGGCGAACGCGTCGCGCAAATCCGCGCAGAACGCGTCGCCGATCATCGACAGCGGCTGCGACGCGGACGTCACCAGATAGAAGTGATCGGGCACGGCCGGCTCGAACGGCTTGACGGCCACGCGCTGGCCCGCATACGCGGCCGTCACCGGATCGATCAGCGCGACGCCCGCGCCGTTCGCGACGAACGCGACGATCGTCTGCGACAGTTGCGCCTCGATCGACAGCACGCGCGACACGCCGGCTTCCACGAATACGCGATCGATCGCGCTGCGCGCCTCGAAGCTCGGCGGAAACGAGATGAACGCTTCGTCGCGCAGGTCGGCCGGCTGCACGACGCGCTTGCGCGCGAGCCGGTGCCCGCGCGGCACGATGCAGCACATCGCGGCTTCCGCGAGCCGCTCGCCACGCACCGCCGGATGTGGGACGGGTTCCGCGATCAGCCCCACATCGCATTGCCCGGACGCGACCTTGTCGACGACGGTGGACGCGCTGTGCGCGAGCAGCGTGATGTCGACACCCGGATGCGCGTGCGAGAAACGCGTGACGAGTTCGGGCAGCAGATCGAGCGCGACGGCGGGCGAGCCGGCCACGCGCAGCGTGCCGCGCCGCATCGCGCGGATCTGCTCGGCGGCCTGCGCGACGCGGTCGAGCCCGACGAACGCGCGTTCGACCTCCTCGTACAGCACGCGCGCCTGCGCGGTCGGCGTGAAACGCCCCTGCTGCCGCTCGAACAGCACGAAGCCGATCCGGTCCTCGAGATCGGCGATCAGCCGGCTCACGGCCGGCTGCGAGATATGGAGATCGCGTGCCGCGCGTGTGACGGTATGGCGCTGCATCACCGCGCGAAACGCTTCGATCTGACGAATCCTGAGCGAGGGCGTGGTCATAACACTGGATTATGGAGCGTTGATCAAGCTGTATTGGACAGCCCATTTTGCCTGTCCGAACATCGGTTCCGCAACGTACTGAAAGCAAGGAGCCGCGCCGCCATGGGATATAACACGCAACCGCCTCACCCGCGACACTGGAGCCGCGCATGACCGTGCGCCGCTTCGACGTCGTCGTGGCCGGCGGCGGTCTCGTCGGCATGGCCATCGCGTGGGGCATCGCGCGTCTCGGCCAGCGCGTCGCGGTGTGCGACGGCGACGACATCGCGTTTCGCGCGGCGCGCGGCAATTTCGGGCTCGTGTGGGTGCAGGGCAAAGGCGGCCGCTGCGTGCCGTATGCGCGCTGGTCGCGCGAATCGTCCGAGCGCTGGCATGCGTTCGCCGCGCAGTTGCAGCGCGAAACCGGCGTGGACTGCGCGTTCGAACGCCCGGGCGGCATCGAGCTGTTCGAACACCGCGCGGAACTCGACGGCGCGACCGACCTGCTCGAATCGCTGCGCCGGCAGGAAGCCGCGCTGTCGTACGAAGTCCTCGATCCGGCGGCGCTGCGCCGGCGCATTCCGTCGGCGTCGCCGTCGCTGGCCGGCGCGCTGTGGTCGCCGAACGACGGTCACGCGAATCCGCTCTATACGCTGCGCGCGATGCTGCAGGCGTTTCAGCGGTGCGGCGGTGTCTATCTGCCGCGCAGCGAGGTCAGCGAAATCCGCCCGCACGCGGGGCGCTTCGAGATCGACACGCGCCACGCACGGCTCGAAGCCGGGCGCGTGGTGCTCGCGGCCGGCCTCGACAACGCGCGGCTCGCGCCGATGGTCGACCTGCGCGCACCGATCTCGCCGTTGCGCGGCCAGATCATGGTCACCGAACGGCTCGCGCCGTTTCTCGACTATCCGACGCTCGTCGTCCGGCAGACGCCGGAAGGCTCGGTGCTGCTCGGCGACTCGGCCGAAGACGTCGGCTTCGACGACGGCCAGACGCGCCCGGCGATGGTCGACATCGCGCGTCGCGCACGCACCGCCTTCCCCGCGCTCGCGCATGCACGCATCGTGCGCGCGTGGGGCGCGCTGCGCATCATGACGCCCGACGGCCTGCCCGTCTACGAGGCGTCGACCACGCATCCCGGCGCGTTCATCGCGATCTGCCACAGCGGCGTGACGCTCGCGGCAACCCACGCCGATCTCGTCGCGCCGTGGATCGCCGGCGGCGCCGCGCCGGCCGACCTGTCCGCCTTTACCACCGCGCGCTTTGACGCGCCCACGGAAGCCCGGCATGTTTGAATCCCTCGTTCCCGCCGCCGCGACGCTCGAACGCGTGCGCATCCATATCGACGGCACGCCGCACGACGTGCCCGCGCAATACAGCGTCGCGGCCGCGATGCTCGCCGCCGGTTCGGCCGCGTGCCGCACGAGCGCCGTGAGCGGCGCGCCGCGCGGCCCGTTCTGCATGATGGGCGTGTGCTTCGACTGCCTCGTCGAAATCGACGGCGTCCCGAACGTGCAAGGCTGCATGACGCCCGTCGCCGACGGCATGCAGGTGCGCGCGATGCACGGCAAGGCGAGGCTCGCATGACGCGCCGCCAGTGCGACCTGCTGATCGTCGGCGCCGGGCCGGCCGGGATGGCGGCAGCCATCGCCGCGCGCACGGCCGGCTTGTCGGTCGTCGTCGCGGACGAAGGCCGCGCGCCCGGCGGCCAGATCTACCGCAACGTGGCCGATGCGCCGGCGCCGCTCGCGCAATGGCTTGGCGCCGACTATGCGGCCGGCCGGCCGCTCGTCGACGGCCTGCTCGCCAGCGGCGCGCATTACCTGCCGCGCAGCGTCGTGTGGCAGGTCGCATTCGAACCGACACCCGTCGCGATGCTCACGCAGAGCGGCCCGTCGCGCGGCACGCTCGAAATCGGCCCGCGCGCGGTGCTGATCGCGACCGGCGCGCAGGAGCGGCCGTGGCCGGTGCCCGGCTGGACGTTGCCCGGCGTGATGGGCGTCGGCGCCGCGCAAACGCTGCTGAAAGCGTCGGGCCTCGCGCCGTCGGCCGACGCCGTGCTGGCGGGCAGCGGCCCGCTGCTGTGGCTGTTCGCCGCGCAATTGCTGAATGCGGGCCGGCGCGTGCGCGCGCTGGTCGATACGACACCGCGCGACGCGTGGCGCCGCGCGCTTCCCCATGCGCTGCCGGCACTGCGCGGCGTCGACTATCTGCTCAAGGGCTGGCGCATGCTGCGTGCGGTGCGAGACGCCGGGATTCCCGTCCATCGCGGCGCGACCGACATCCGCATCGACGGCGACGATCGCGCCGAACGCATCCGCTTTCGCGACGCGGAAGGCGTCGTACAAGCGCTCGACACGTCCCTCGTGCTGCTGCATCAGGGCGTCATTCCGTCGACGCAGCTCGCGCGCGCGCTCGGCTGCGCGCATGAATGGGACGAAGCGTCGGCATGCTGGCGCCCGCAGCGCGACGCGCGCGGCCGCAGCAGCGTGCCGCACGTCTGGATCGCGGGCGACGGCGCAGGGATCGGCGGCGCACAGGCGGCGGCACTCGCCGGCGAAGTGGCGGCGCTCGACATCGCCCGGCAACTCGGTGCGCTCGACGCGCAACGGCAGGCCGCACGCGAACGCCCGGTGCTGCGTGCATGGCGCCGCCATCTCGCGGTGCGCCCGCTGCTCGACGCGCTGTATACGCCGCCCGCCGCGCTGCGCCGCCCCGACGACGACACGATCGTGTGCCGCTGCGAGGAAGTCACGGCCGGCGAGATTCGCCAGCTCGCGGCGCTCGGCTGCCAGGGGCCGAACCAGATGAAGGCGTTTACGCGCTGCGGAATGGGTCCGTGCCAGGGGCGCTGGTGCGGCATGACGGTCGGCGAACTGATCGCCGACGTGCAGCAGCGCGGCGTCGGCGACGTCGGTCACTACCGGATCCGCGCGCCGATCAAGCCGGTCACCGTCGGCGAGATGGCCGACGCCCTCGAACTGTCGAACGATTTTCAGCGCGGCGAATTCCCGAGCTGACGCGCACGCCCACTCTTCCCCACACGAACGGAGCCAGACCATGAAGACGCGCCTCACGATTCTCCTTTCCGCCGCCGCGATGGCTGTCGCGTCGCTGGCGTCGGCGAAGGAATGGACGACCATCCGCATCGGCGTCGACCCGACCTACCCGCCGTTCGAGTCGACCGCGACCGACGGCAGCGTGAAGGGCTTCGACATCGACCTCGGCAACGCGCTGTGCGCGAAGCTGAATGCGAAATGCGTGTGGGTGTCGAGCAGCTTCGACGGGCTGATTCCGGGGCTGCAGGCGCGCAAGTTCGACGTGATCCTGTCGTCGATGGCCGCGACCGAACAGCGGCGCCAGCAGATCGACTTCACCGACCGCCTGTACCGCAACCAGACGCGGCTGATCGCGCGTACCGGGTCGGGGCTGCTGCCGGACGCGGCGAAGCTCGCCGGCAAGCGCGTCGCGGTCGAACAGGGCACGGTCCAGGAAACCTATGCGCGCGAGAAGTGGGCGGCCGCGAAGGTCGAGGTCGTGCCGTATCCGAGCTACGACCAGGCGTATGCGGATCTCGTCACCGGGCGCGTCGACGGCGTGCTGATGGATGCCGTGCAGGGCCAGCTCGGGTTCCTGGCGACGCCGCGCGGCAAGGGCTTCTCGTTCGCGGGCGGCGTGGTGTACGACGCGAAGATCATGGGTAACGGCGATGCGGCCGGCGTGCGCAAGGCCGACACCGACCTGCGTGACGCACTGAATCGCGCCATCGCGCAGATTCGCGGCGACGGCACGTACAACGCGATCCAGTCGAAGTATTTCGACTTCGACATGTACGGAAATTGACCGCATGCGCGGGTGATCCGAAGGCCGGAAAACCCGCGATTTCTTGGCGATCCTCAGGATCGTTTATGGGCCGGACGGGCTATAATGCGCGCTTTCGGTTTGGTCGTTGCCATGAAGCCGCTGGCCGTTCCCTCCCTCGCCAATATCGCGTCGCGCCTTCGCCTCAAGCAGCTCAAACTGCTGATCGCGCTCGAAAACCACGGTTCGCTGCACAAGGCCGCCGAAGAGATCGCGATCTCGCAGCCCGGCGCCACCAAGGTGCTGCGCGAGATCGAGGACATCCTCGGCATGCCGCTGTTCGAGCGGCAACCGAAGGGCCTCGTCGCGAACGACCTCGGCCGCTGCGTCACGCGCTACGCGCGCCTCATCTACAGCGACCTCGAACACCTGCACACCGAAGTCCTCGCGCTCACGCAGGGGCATGGCGGCCATCTCGCGGTCGGCGTGATCATGGGCGCGGTGCCGCTGCTCACGCGCGCGCTCACCGACCTGCGCCGCCGCCAGCCGAACCTGTCGGTCGAGATCGTCGAAGGCACCAGCGCGAGCCTGCTCGCGCTGATCGACGACGGCCGCATCGACCTCGCGATCTGCCGCAACGGCAACAGCCGCCGCCCGGAAGCGTATGACTACCTGCCGCTGAAATCCGAACCGCTCGCGGTCGTGACCGCGCGCACGCATGCGCTCGCCGGGCGCGACACGCTGACGCTGCGCGATCTCACCGATGCGGAATGGGTCGCGTATCCGGTCAACACGCCGATGCGGCTCGCGCTCGAACGCGCACTGGCCGACGCCGGCATCGAGGTGCCGCGCTATCCGATCGAAACCGCGTCGACGTTCGCGACGCTCACGCTGCTGCAGGCGGACCCCGAGCTGGTGGCCGTGATCCCGCGCGAAGTCGCCGAGTTCGGCGAGCGCTTCGGCCTGATTGCGTGCCTGCCCGTCGCGATCCCGGCGCTCGACGAGCCGTACGGCGTCGTCGCCCGTACCTTCGCGCACCTGTCGCCGGGTGCGCGCCTGCTCGTCGAAACGCTGCAAGGTCCCCTGCTTACCTGATCGGCGAGAACGCGGCCGGGCGCAGCAGCTTCGACTCCATCTTCTCGAGCATCGGGAACGCCTTCGGCACGAACTTCTCGAGCCAGTCCGGATCCTCGTACAGCGCGGTACGGCGCTTGATGCGATCGTCGAGGCTTTCGTATGCCCAGATGTGGACGACCTGGTTCAGTTCGCCGATTTCCGTGTACCACCAGCCGACCAGCGTCGCATAGCGGGAGATCACCGGCAGCCCTTCCTTCTCGAAGTGCCGCAGGTATTCGTTCATCTTGCCGATCTGGACCGTGTAGGTCCGCATTTCGTAATACATGACTGCTCCTGGTTGAATCGATTCGGGTAATCGCACTTCGCGCGGGTCGCGCGATCAGAGTTCGCCGCCGTACGCGGCGCGGATGATGCCTTCGACGTCGCGCGCGGTCGTCAGCCGCGGGTTGACCAGCACGTTGCCGCTGCGCATCGAGTCGGCCACCATCTGCGGCAGGTGCGCGAGATCGACGCCGAGCTCGCGGATGTTCGACGGAATCGCGAGCGCGCGATTGAGTTCGACGATCTGCTCGACCAGTGCGCGCGCGGCCGTTTCCGCATCGACGCCGGTCACGTCGCCGCCGAGCGCTGCCGCGATGTCGCGATACAGCGCCGGGCAGGCCGGCCGATTGAATTCGATCACGTACGGCAGCAGCGCCGCGTTCGCGATGCCGTGCGCGATGTTGAACACGCCGCCCATCGTGTGCGAGATCGCATGCACGTTGCCGAGCTTCGACTGCGAAAACGCGACGCCGGCCAGGAACGAGCCGAGCAGCATGTCCTCGCGCGCCGCGAGATCGGAGCCGACGTAGAACGCGTTGCGCAGGCTGCGCCCGATCAGGCGGATCGCGCCCAGCGCGAGCGACTGGCTCACCGGGTTCGCCTGCTTCGACACATACGATTCGATCGCATGCGTCAGCGCGTCCATGCCGGTGGCCGCGGTGATCGCGGCCGGCAGCTTCAGCGTGAGCTCCGCGTCGAGGATCGCGAGCTTCGGGAACAGCTTGTGGCTGACGATCACGGTCTTGAACAGCGTTTCCTGGTTCGTGAACACCGTCGACGCCGTGCATTCGCTGCCGGTGCCCGACGTGGTCGGGATCGCGAAGATCGGCAGCGGTTCGTCCGGGATCTTGTTGTAGCCCTCATAGTCGAGAATCGTGCCGCCGTTGGTGGCCATCGCGGCCACGCCCTTCGCCGTGTCGATGCTGCTGCCACCGCCGACGCCGATCACGGCGGTGCAGCGATGCTCCTTCAGGAACGTCAGCGCGCTGTCGAGCACGGCCGTGCTCGGGTTCGCCTCGACACCCGAGAAGATTTCGTAGGCGACGTCCGCGTCGCGCAGCGATGCGAAGAATCCTTCGAGCACGCCGCTCTTGATCAGGCCTTCGTCGGTCACGACCAGCAGCTTGCCGCTGAACAGCGGCTTCAGCAGTTCGCCGGCCTGCCGCGCGAGGCCGTTGCCGAATTTCAGCGTGGTGGGAAAGAAATATTGGAATGGGCTCATGGTGCTTTCTCCGTGTGAAGTCTCCGCACCGAACACTACAAGCGGCCGATTGCCGCCGGTAATGAAAAAACCGGATCGCCCGATAACGTCCGCTTATTCCCCGCGCGCCGCGCCGTTTGGTTATCACGCGATCACGAAGCGTCATTAGGCAAGACGCGGCCATGCCCCTACAGTCGCTGCACGGCGACGATGCCATCGCCCCCGCAACCATAACGACGGAGACACGCATGCCCCCCTCGACTTCCCCCGCCGTCCCGGCCGCCGCGCCGACTTCGCTCGACGCGTCGGCGCGGCCGACCAACGTCCGCTGGCGCATCTTCCTGCTCATGCTGCTGCTGGTCGCGATCAATTACATCGACCGCGCGTCGCTGTCGGTCGCGATGCCGCTGATCGCACCGGAATTCAACCTGTCGCCGGCGCTCGAAGGCCTGATGCTGAGCGCGTTCTTCTGGTCGTACGCGCTGATGCAGATCCCGGTCGGCGTGATGCTCGACCGCTATCACACGCGCGGCATCATCGCGACCGCGACGCTCGCATGGGGCGCGTTCCAGGCGCTCGGCGCGGCATCGCACAACTGGATCCTGCTGATGCTCACGCGCATGGGCCTCGGCTTCTCCGAATCGCCGGTGTTCCCGGCCGGCGCGAAGCTGATCGGCACGTGGCTGACGCCGCACGAACGCGGCCGCGGCGCGGTGCTGGTCGACGGCGGCGCGCCGCTCGGCAGCGCGCTCGGCGCGATCCTGATTTCCGGGCTGATCGCGTGGTTCGGATCGTGGCGCATCGCGTTCGTGATCGCGGGCGTCGGCACGATGCTGGTGGGCGTGCTCGTATGGCGCTACATCCGCAACCATCCGTCCGAGCATCCGGGCGTGAATGCGGCCGAGCTCGAACACATCACGCGCGCGAATGCGCCGACGCAAACCACGGGCGAACGCGTGCCGCTGCGCGAACTGGTGAAGGATCGCTCGGTGCTCGCGATGTTCGCCGGCTACAGCTGCATCCTCGCGGTGTTCTACGGGCTGCTGACGTGGATGCCGAGCTACCTGCACAAGACCTACGGCTTCAACATCGCGACGACGGGCGGCGCGACCTTCATCATCTTCATGTCGGGCTTCGTCGGCGAACTGATCGGCGGCACCATCGGCGATCGCTGGAAGGCGTCGGGCGCGTCGCCGAACCTGGTGATGCGCACGATGTTCAGCGGCTCGTCGCTGATCGCGGCCGCGTGCATCCTCGCGGCGGCCTATATCGCGAACGCAAACGCCGTGGTGCTGCTGCTGAGCATCGCGATGTTCTTCATCCGCTTCTGCGGGATGTACTGGAGCCTGCCGGCGATCGTCGGCGGCCCGGAACGCGCCGGCGTGCTCGGCGGCACGATGAACTTCTGCGGCAGCATGGTCGGCGTCGTGGTGCCGATCCTGATCGGCGTGATCGTCCAGTGGTCGGGCTCGTACTTCCTCGCGCTGCTGTTCTTCGTCGCGATGGCCGTGCTGATCGCGGTGTTCTCCAGCCTGATCGATTACCGGCCGCGCACGCACGGCTGACGGTCACGCAGCCGAGCTTTCCTTCTGCCGAAACGACGAGGCCCGCGCGAGCGGGCCTCGTCGCGTCGTCAGCGGCCAGACGGACTCGGCGGCGCTGACGGAATCAACGATCGATCGGCAGCGGCGCATCGGCCGCGACGAGCTGCTGCTCGCGCATCTCGCGCCAGAAATCGGCGGGGATCTCGAACGTCAGCGCCGCGGCATCTTCCGCGATGCGCTCCGGGCGGCTCGCGCCCGGAATCACCGCGGCCGTCGCCGGATGCGCGAGCACGAACTGCAGCGCGGCGGCCTTGACCGGCACGTCGTGGCGCGCGGCGATCGCGTTGATCCGCTCGACCTTCGCGACGACCTCGGGCGGCGCCTTCCGGTATTCGAAGTGCGCGCCGCCGACGAGCACGCCCGAGCTGTACGGGCCGCCGACGACGATCCCGACGTGACGGGCCGCGGCGGCCGGCATCACGCGCTGCAGCGCGCGTTCGTGATCGAGCAGCGTGTAGCGGCCGGCCAGCAGCATGCCGTCCGGTTGCGGTTCGGCGAGGTCGAGCAGCAACTCGATCGGCTCGACACGGTTCACGCCGAGGCCCCACGCGCCGATCACGCCTTCCTCGCGCAGCTTGCCCAGTACGCGAAATGCGCCCTTGCGCGCCACCTCGAACTGCGCGAGCCATTCGTCGCCGTAGATGTCCTGCGCGACGTCGTGCACCCACACGATGTCGAGACGATCGGTGCGCAGCCGCTTCAGGCTGTCCTCGATCGAGCGCAGCGTCGCGTCGGCCGAGTAGTCGCTCACCAGCCGGTTCGCGCGGCCGTGCGCGAAGATCCCGCTCTTCTCGCCGTAGTCGCGGGTGGCCGCTTCCTCCAGATCGTCGAGCACGATGCGGCCCACCTTCGTGCTGATGAAGTAGTCGTCGCGGCGCCGGCCGGCCAGCGCGTCGCCGAGACGCGCTTCCGCGAGCCCCGCGCCATACGACGGCGCGGTGTCGAAGTAGCGGATGCCGCGTGCCCACGCGGCTTCGACGGTCGCGTGCGCTTCCGCGTCGGGAATGTCGCGGAACATGTTGCCGAGCGGCGCCGCGCCGAAACCGAGCCGGTTGTCGGCGGGCAGCGTGTCGTTGAGAGCCATGCGTTTCTCCGGATGGGACAGGAAAGTGCGCCCAGTCTAGGTTGCATGAATAAGTCTGTCCAAGACATAATTCATCACACTTGAGTCCCATAAGGTCTTACATGCTCGACATCCGCCAGCTTCAATATTTCATCGCGGTCGCGGAAGAGGAACACGTCGGCCGCGCGGCCGAACGCCTGCACATTTCGCAGTCGCCGCTCAGCCGCCAGATCGCGCAGCTCGAGGAAAAGCTCGGCCTGACGCTGTTCGAACGCAGCCAGCAGCGCATTCGTCTGACGCGTGACGGGCGCACGTTCCTCAGCGAAGCGCATGCGTTCCTGCGCCATGCGAACCGGCTCGAATCGCTCGCGCGCCGGCTCGGTCGCGGCGACGAAGGCGGTCTGTGCATCGGCTATCTGGAAACGGCCACGCACTCGGGCGTGCTGCCGCGCGCGCTGAAAACGCTGCGCGCGGAGCGCCCGTCGGTGCATATCGCGCTGTACAACTATCCCTGCGCCGCGCAGCTCGAAGGCCTGCGCGAACGCAGCCTCGACATCGCGCTCGTGACCGAGCCGCCCGCACCGGACGATCCCGAACTCGATTCGACGATGGTGCTGAACGATCCGATGCTGCTCGCGCTGCCCGACGGGCATCCGCTCGCGAAGAAGAAGACGCTGGTCGCCGACGATCTTGCCGCGCAGGCGTGGATCGGCGTCACGCAGCAGGAAAGCGCGCCGCGGCACGGCGCGTTCGTCGCGGCCTGTGCGAAGGCCGGTTTTTCGCCGGACATCTCGGTGGAAGCGACCGAGCCGCTCGCCGCGCTCGGGCTCGTCGCCGCCGGGCTCGGCGTGACGATGATCCAGCAAAGCCTGCGTCACCAGGTGCCGGAAGGCGTCGTGCTGCGCGAGCTGCCGTGGTTCAGCTACCGCACGCCGCTGTGGGCCGCGTGGCACAAGGTCAACCTGCGCCCGCTGGTGGGCATCTTCCGCGAGATCCTGACCGGCGAGGAGGTCGTCGCGGCAGTCGGCAAATAAGGCCGTGAAAACGCGGGGCGCCGGTGCGTCGCGACGCCCCGCCTGCCATTCGCTCGCCGCTTACCGCGCGAGCGTGAGCTTGCCGTCGAGCAGGCGGTTCAGCGCCCACGGGTTGCTCGTTCGCAATGCGTCGGGAAGCAGCGCATCCGGCATGTCCTGATAGCTGACCGGCCGCAGGAAGCGGCGGATCGCGAGGCTGCCGACCGACGTCGAACGCCCGTCCGCGGTGGACGGATACGGGCCGCCGTGCACCATCGCATGCGCGACCTCGACGCCGGTGCCGAAGCCGTTGACCAGCACGCGGCCCGCGCGCCGCTCCAGCGCCGGCAGGAATCGGCGCGCGTCCGCGTAATCGGCTTCGTCGAGATGAATCGCCGCCGTCAGCTGCCCTTCCAGCGACTCGATCAGCGCGAGCATCGTGTTCAGGTCCGGACACCGAACGATCAGCGACGCCGCGCCGAAAATCTCCTCGTGCAACGCCTTCGATTCGCGGAATGCGTCGGCGCTCGTCACGAACAGCGCGCCCTGCCCCTGGTTCGCACCGGCAGGCGCCTGGGCGCGCGCGACGGTCCGCACCTGAGGATGCTGCGCGAACACCGCGACCGCACGCTCGAACGCCTGGTGAATACCGGGCGTGAGCATCGTCGCGGCCGGCGCCTGCGCGAGCCGCCCGGCCGCCGCCGCGATGAAGCGTTCGAGCGCCGGCCCTTCCACCGCGAAGATCAGCCCGGGGTTCGTGCAGAACTGGCCGGCACCGAGCGTCAGCGACTGCACGAATGCCTGTGCGATCGCGTCGCCGCGTTGTTCCAGCGCGTGCGGGAACAACAGCACGGGGTTGATGCTGCTCATCTCCGCATAGACGGGGATCGGTTCGGGCCGCGCGTTCGCGATCGCGATCAGTTCGGTCCCCGCATGGCGCGAACCGGTGAAGCCGACCGCCTTGATCCGGCGGTCGCGCACGAGCCCCTGGCCGATTTCAAGGCCGCTGCCGAACAGCAGCGAGAACGTGCCTTCCGGCATCCCGCATGCTTTCACGGCCTGCTGCACGGCCATCCCGACGAGTTCCGACGTGCCGGGGTGCGCCGAGTGCGCCTTCACGATCACCGGGCAGCCGGCCGCGAGCGCGGACGCGGTATCGCCGCCCGCCACCGAGAACGCGAGCGGGAAGTTGCTCGCGCCGAATACCGCGACCGGGCCGACGCCGATATGACGCAGGCGCAGATCGGGGCGCGGCGCGGGTTGGCGTTCCGGCTGCGCCGGATCGATGCGCGCTTCGAGGTAGTCGCCCGCGCGCACCACGCCGGCGAACAGGCGCAACTGGCCGACCGTGCGGCCGCGCTCGCCTTCGACACGCGCGCGCGGCAGGCCCGATTCGGCGACGCAGCGCTCGACCAGCGCATCGCCGAGCGCGAGGATGTTCGCCGCGATCGCTTCGAGAAACTGCGCGCGTGCTTCGGGCGGGGTCTCGCGATACGCGTCGAAGGCCGCCCAGGCCAGCGCGCACGCTTCGTCGAGATCGACGACGGTCGCGCCGCCGAAAGCCGGCTCCATGCGTTCGCCGCTCGCCGCGTCGATCGCATACGTGACGCCCTGGGTGCCGCGCCGCGCGCGCTGACCGATCAGCAAGTTGCCTGCGATGTTCATTTCCGTTTCCTGTGTGGATCAATCGACTGGATGCGTTGGCGTCGACGCGCATGCAGCGCCGCCACGATCGACCACGATGGTTTCAAACCCGCCCGACCCGCGTCAATACTTCGCGCATGACAGCTTTTCATAGCGCTATGAGCGGCTCTCAATACCGGATGGGCGGCGCGATTTCTATACTGGCCCGACGTCGCGCCGCACCGGGCGCGCCCGTCCGATGCCGAATGCCCGCACGGCAAATCGCCCCCGGGTTCGCGTCGATCACAACGATGGAGACGAACATGTGTGTGCAGAAACCGGCCGATGGCCCCGACGTCAAGCGCCTGCTCGACGGCCTGCCGACCAACTGGGGCAAGTGGGGCCCCGACGATGAAGTCGGCGCGCTGAATTATCTGCAGTCCGAACAGGTGATGCGCGGCATCGCCGCCGTGCGCCAGGGCCGCACCTTCACGCTGCAGGTGGACATCGGCCACGCGAAGGGCGAGCCGCTGTTTCCGGGCCGGCGCCCGTCGATGCGGATGAACGTGCTCGACAAGGGCCATTTCCTCGCGGGCAAGGCGCACTTCGACGGCAACGTCGAATACGCGGACGACGTGATCTTCATGCACGTGCAGGGCTCGACGCAGTGCGACGCGCTCGGGCACGTGTGGTACGACGATACGCTGTGGAACGGCTACGACGCGCTGAGCACGGTCGGCGGCCTCGAACGCGCGAGCATCCTGCCGATCGCCGAGCGCGGTATCGCGGGCCGCGCGGTGCTGATCGACATCGCGCGCCATCGCAACAAGCGCGTGCTCGACAAGGGCGAGACGTTCGATCATCACGACCTGCTCGACGCGGCGCGCGCGCAGAACGTGACGATCGAGCCGCGCGACATCCTGCTGATCCGCACCGGCTGGATCGGATCGTTCTACGAGCGCGACGAAGCCGAGTTCTATCGCGACTACGTCGAGCCGGGGCTCACGTTCAGCCGCGAGCTCGTCGAATGGTTCCGCGAGATGGAGATTCCGAACCTCGTCACCGATACGATGGGCAACGAAGTGACGGTCGACCCCGTGTCGGGCGTGATGATTCCGCTGCACAACGCGCTGATGCGCAACCTCGGCGTCGTGTTCACCGAGGTCGTGCTGCTCGATGCGCTCGCGGAAGATTGCGCGCGCGACGGCCAGTGGCAATTCCTGTACACCGCCGCGCCGCTGAAGATCGTCGGCGGCACCGGTGCGCCGGTCAATCCGCTGGTGATCAAGTAACGCGGGCAAGCCATGCCCGGGCGCACCGTGCGGCCCGGGCATCCCGCGACGAACGCCGCGCGATCAGAACGTGCCCGGATATGCGCCGCCGTCGAGCAGCACGTTCTGCCCGGTCAGGTAACCGGCGTGCGCGCTGCACAGGAACGCGCAGACCGCGCCGAATTCGTCGGCCGTGCCGAAACGCCCGGCCGGCACGTTGCGGCGCTTCGCTTCACGCGTCGCTTCGTAGTCCGTCCCTTCTGCCTGCGCGGACGCTTCGGTCGCCTTCTTCAGACGGTCGGTATCGAACAGCCCCGGCAGCAGGTTGTTGATCGTCACGTTGCGCGCCGCGATGCGCTTCTGCCGCGCGATGCCCGCGATGAAGCCGGTCAGCCCCGTGCGGGCGCCGTTCGACAGGCCGAGCACGTCGATCGGCGCTTTCACGGCGCTCGACGTGATGTTGACGATGCGCCCGAAGCCGCGCTCGGTCATCCCGTCGACGGTCGCCTTGATCAGCTCGATCGCCGTCAGCATGTTCGCGTCGAGCGCCGCGATCCAGTCGTCGCGCGTCCATTCGCGGAAATCGCCCGGCGGCGGGCCGCCCGCGTTGTTCACGAGGATGTCGACTTGCGGCGCGGCCGCGAGCGCCGCCGTGCGGCCCGCGCTCGTCGTGATGTCGCCGGCCACGGCCACCACCGTGACGGCCGGGTTGAGCGCGCGCAGTTCGCGGGCGGTCGCGTCGAGCGCGTCGCTGCCGCGCGCGGTGATCACGACGTTCACGCCCTCGGCGACGAGCGCCTGCGCGCACCCCTTGCCCAGCCCCTTGCTGGCCGCGCAAACCAGCGCCCAGCGGCCTTCGATGTTCAGATCCATGTGTGCTTCGCTCCTGGCATCCAGCGCGTGTCGTCCGGGTGCGACCGCAATCGACACGGCAATAAGTTCAAGTTATAGTGAGTGCGCCCGCTTTCCGCCGCACGCCGGCGGCATCCCGGTTCACCCATCCAAAAACAGCTTGATAAAAAGGCTCGACGGGCCAGCATAAGGAATCGCAATCGTCGAGACAATTGACGGGACGTGATACCGGTATAACTTTTCGTCACATCCATGACCCCGCCGCTTCACTCCATCATTTCCCGCCTTCACCTGAAGCAGCTGCGCCTGCTGATCGCGCTCGCCGACCAGGGCTCGCTGCTCAAGGCCGCGCAGCAGGTCGCGCTCACGCAGCCGGGCGCGAGCAAGGCGCTGCAGGAGATCGAGACGACCTTCGGCACGCCGCTGTTCAATCGCACCAACCGCGGGCTCGAACCGACCGAGGTCGGCGATTGCGTGATCCGCTACGCGCGGCTGATTCATACCGATCTCGCACATCTGCGCGAGGAAATCGTCGGCATCCTGCGCGGACATGGCGGGCGCGTGAGCGTCGGCGTGATCATGGGCGCGGTGCCGCGGCTGACCGATGCGATCTCGACGCTCGTCGCACGCCATCCGGAGATGTCCGTCGAGATCGTCGAGGACACCAGCGAAGCGCTGCTGAGCGAGATCGACGCAGGCCGGCTCGATCTTGCAATCTGCCGCACGACGATCAGCCGCACGCCACAGCTCTACGACAGCGTGAAGCTGCAGGACGAGACGCTCGCGGTGGTCGCGAACGTGCGCCATCCGCTCAAGGGCGCAAAGAAGCTCGCGCTGCGCGACCTCGCCGAATACAGGTGGGTCGTGTATCGCGCGAACATGCCGATGCGGCTGCTCCTGGAACGCGAATTCCTCGAAGCCGACATCCGCTTTCCGCCGCATCTGCTCGAAACGACGTCGGCATTCGCGACGCTCGCGCTGTTGCAGGGCAATCCGTCGTTCGTCGCGCTGGTGTCGATCGACGTCGCCGAATTCTTCGCGCGGCACGACATGACGCGCATCCTGCCGCTGCGGATCGGTTCGCGCAGCGAGCCTTACGAACTCGTCACGCGCAAGGGCGCGCCGATCTCGCCGGGCGCGCGGCTGCTGATCGACGAGCTGCACGCCGATGGCGGCGGCCCGTCGGTGTAGAACCACGCCGACGCGCTCACACCTGCGCCCAAGCCTTCGCCGCAGGCGACACCCGCGGCGAAGGCGTGGCGGGAGCCGGACGCCCCGCCTCCGTCACACGATGCGACGTGTCGCCGTCAGGCCACCGCGAAGCGCTTCGCCAGTTCCGCGAGGCCGTCTTCGTAGATGCCGCGGAACAGCCGGATCGCTTCGTCGTCGGTCGCGCCGTGCGGCGTGAACGTGCCGGACCACTCGACCTTCGACGCGTTCGGGCCGTTCTCGCGCACGCGCAGCGTGGAGCGATAGTTCACGACCGGAAACGGTGCTTCGAGGATCGCGTACGTATAGCTGCGCTCCGCTTCGTCGAACGCGACCAGCCGCTCGACGATCGCATCGCCCGCCGGATTCGCGAGACGCCGCACGCGCCCGCCCTCGCTCAGCTCGCTGGCCGGAATGTACGACAGCCAGTCGGGCAGCGACCCGAAGCCGCCGATCAGTTGCCAGACCGTGTCGGCCGAAGCCGCGATCTCGATACTTGCATGTGCCTGTGTCATGTCATCACCTTTCAGGATCAACGATCGGTCGGCAGCGGCGCATTGGCCGCGATCAGGCCTTGTTCACGCATCTCGCGCCAGAAGTCGGCCGGAATCGCCACGTTCAGCGCGGCCTGGTCTTCCGCGATCCGCTCCGGACGGCTCGCGCCCGGGATCACCGCGACGGTCGCCGGATGCGACATCGAGAACTGCAGCGCGGCGGCCTTGATCGGCACGTCGTAGCGCGCGGCGATCGCCTTGATCCGGTCGACCTTCGCGAGGATTTCCGGCGACGCCTTCTGGTATTCGAAGTGCGTGCCGCCCGCGAGCACGCCCGAGCTGTACGGGCCGCCGACGACGATCCCGACGTTCTGCGCGGCCGCCGCCGGCATCACGCGTTGCAGCGCGCGCTCGTGATCGAGCAGCGTGTAGCGGCCGGCCAGCAGCATGCCGTCCGGTTGCGGTTCGGCGAGGTCGAGCACCAGTTCGATCGGTTCGACGCGGTTCACGCCGAGGCCCCACGCCTTGATCACGCCTTCCTCGCGCAGCTTGCTCAGCACGCGGAATGCGCCCTTGCGCGCCACTTCGAATTGCGCGAGCCATTCGTCGCCGTAGAAGTCCTGCGCGATGTCGTGCACCCACACGATATCGAGGCGGTCGGTGCGCAGACGCTTCAGGCTGTCCTCGATCGAGCGCAGCGTCGCGTCGGCCGAGTAGTCGTTGACGATGCGGTTCGGCCGGCCGTGTTCGAACAGGCCGCCCTTTTCGCCGAGATCGCGCGCCGACACGTCTTCGATTTCGTCGAGGATCACGCGGCCGACCTTCGTGCTCAGCACGTACTCGTCACGCGGATGGTTCGCGAGCGCGTCGCCGAGGCGGATTTCCGCCAGGCCGGCGCCGTAGAACGGGGCCGAATCGAAATAGCGGATGCCGTGTTGCCACGCGGCTTCGACGGTGGCCGCGGCTTCCGCGTCGGGGATGTCGCGGAACATGTTGCCGAGCGGGGCGGTACCGAAACCGAGGATCTTGTTGCCGGGCAGCTTGTCTTTGAGACTCATGATTTTCTCCAGGGAGTAAAGGAAAGCGAGTTCAGTCTAGGGAGACCGGTTAAGTCTGTCCAAGACGGAATTCGACACACTTGAGTCCCGCGAGGTCTAATGGGCCGATTGGCGGCCTGTTTCGATCACCGGCCCCTAGCCGCTGCTCGGGCCAGACGCCCGGCCGGCAAGGCTGCCGACCGAATTCACGTTCGATTCGTGACTCAGAATCAAAAATGATTTGGTCCGGCAGCCGTTTTTCCCGGGCGTCGGCGTACCTATATTGGCTGCACGCGCAACGACATCGACGTGGTCGACGTTGGTTGCGGCTCACTCAACCACACAGGTACCCATGATGAAAACGCTCGTTTCTTCCACCCTTGCCGCCCTGATCCTTGCCGCACCGGCGCTGTCGTTCGCGCAGCAGGCCGACCATCAGCTGACCCGCGCCGAAGTGAAGGCCGAGATGGCCCGCCTCGCGGCCGTCGGCTATACCCCGGCGCTGGACCACAACCAGTATCCGGCCGCGATCCTCGCCGCCGAACAGCGTGTGCGCGAAAACGCCGTCGCGCAATCCGCCCCGAACGCCACCCCGGCCGCGAACACGACCGGTTACGGCAGCGAAACCCGCACGGCCGGCGAATCCGGCCGCGCGATGTCGGTCAACGGCCGCGACTCGATCTATCGCGGGCATTGAGCCACGTCGGCGTGCAAGCAAGCACGCCTTCCGATACGCGCAATCGCGCGTCCGCCCCCTCCGCATGGCCGGCCCGAATCGCCTGAACAGGCATTCGGGCCGCGCGTCGTCGCTGCCCTTCCGCTTGCTCGCCGTGCTCCGCGAAACCGGCTCGCCGGTCGCCGATGCAGGCAGCGATTCGTGACTGCGCAGTACAAGTTCTTATGCCGCTTCGTCCGTTTATCCGCCGCGCGCCGCGCCCGATACTTCGCACCGTCCGGCGCCACGCGCCCCACTCGACATCTCGTACGCATATGAACCGATATCCAGGATTGAAACGCATCGCGCGATCGGCCGTGCTGGCCGCCGTTCCGCTCGCCGCGCTCTTCGCGTTGGCCGGCTGCCAGTCGGACGACAAGGCCCCGGCCGCGACGCCCAACGTGATCGTCAGTGCGCCCGTCGTGCGCGACGTCCACGACGTCGACGTCTACACCGGCCGCTTCGAAGCGGTCGACACCGTCGACGTGCGTCCGCGCGTGAGCGGTTATCTCGACAAGGTCGCGTTCCAGGACGGCGCGACCGTCCGCAAGGGCGACCTGCTGTTCGTCATCGACCCGCGCCCGTACCAGGCGGCCGTCACCGCCGCGCAGGGCGCGCTCGAACGCGCCCAGTCGCAACTGAAGCTGAGCCGGCAGGATTTCGAGCGCGCGAGCATCCTGATCAAGACCGATACGATCGCGCAGAGCCTCTACGACCAGCGCAGGCAGGCCGTGCAAAGCGCGCAGGCCGAGGTGACGAGCGCACAAGGCGCACTCGAACGCGCGCGGCTCGACCTGTCGTTCACGCGCATCGTCGCGCCGATGTCCGGCCGCATCAGCCGCAAACTCGTGAGCGAAGGCAATCTCGTGAAAGGCGGCGACAGCGACGCGACCGTGCTGACGACGATCGTGTCGCAGGATCCGATCGACATCTACTTCGATGTCGACGAGGAAAGTTACCTGCGCTATACGCGCGAAGCGCGGACAAGCGGCGGCAACGCGTCGTCGCGGCAGGTCGCGATCGCGCTGCCGGGCGATGCCCGGCCGTCGCTGACGGGGACGATGGATTTCGTCGACAACCGCCTCGACGACTCGACCGGCACGCTGCGCCAGCGCGCACGCGTCGCGAATCCGGACCGGCGCCTGAGCCCCGGCCAGTTCGGCCGCGTGTACCTGTCGAGCCGCGTCGCGCACCACGCGCTGCTCGTGCCCGATGCGGCCGTCGCGACCGATGCGACGCGCCGCGTGCTGTACTTCGTCGACGCGAACGGCACCGTCGCGATCCGCCCGGTCACGCCCGGCCGCCTGTACGGCAACCTGCGCGAGATCGATGCGGGGTTGAAGGCGGGCGATACCGTGATCGTCGACGGCTTCCAGCGCGTGCAGGCCGGCGACAAGGTCAAGGCCGTGCCGCGCGCGATCGAAGCGGCCACGGTGGCCCACGCGGCGAGCGGCACGATGGGGAGCGCGCAATGAACCTCGGCCGCCTGTCCGTCCAGCAGCCGGTGCTCGCGATCGTCCTGTCGATCGTGTTGACGATCGCCGGTGCGCTGGCCTATTTCTCGCTCGCGGTGTCCGAGTATCCGGACATCGCGCCGCCGACCGTCGTGATCCAGGCGACCTATCCGGGCGCCTCCGCGGAAACGGTCTCGCAAACGGTATCGACGCCGATCGAACTGGAAGTGAACGGCGTGGAAGACATGCTGTACATGTACAGTCAGGCGACGTCGGACGGCAGCCTGAACATTACCGCGACGTTCAAGCCCGGCACCGACGTCGACAAGGCGCAGGTGCTGGTGCAGAACCGCGTCGCGCTCGCGACGCCGCGCCTGCCCGAACCGGTGCAGCGCAGCGGCGTGTCGGTACGCAAGTCGTCGCCGACGCAGCTCGGCACGATCTTCCTGTACTCGCCGGACCAGCGCTACGATCCGCTGTACGTATCGAACTATGCGATCCGCAACGTCGCGGACGTGCTCAAGCGGATCGAAGGCGTCGGCGACATCAACGCACTCGGCGCGCGCGAATACTCGATGCGCATCTGGCTCGACCCCGAGCGCGTCGCGTCGTTCGGCCTGAGCCCGGCCGACCTGATCGCCGCGGTACGCGCGCAGAACACGCAGCTCGCGGGCGGCGTGGTCGCGCAGGCGCCGATCACGAACCAGGCATTCCAGCCGAACCTGATCTTCGAGGGGCGGCTCAAGCGTCCCGAGGATTTCAGCGACATCGTCGTCAAGCAGGGCAAGGATGGCAGGCTCGTGCGGCTGAAGGACGTCGCACGCGTCGAAATCGGCGCCCTCGCGTATGCGACCGACAGCTACATGCTGCGCCACCCGACGATCGCGCTGCAGGTGCTGCAGCAGCCCGGCGCGAACGCGGTCGCGACGATGGCCGCGGTCGAGAAGAAGATGGCCGAACTGTCCAGGGACTTCCCGAAAGGCATCGTCTACAACATCGGCTACAACCCGACCGCGTTCATCGGCGACAGCATCCACGAACTCGTCAAGACGATCTACGAGGCCGTCGTGCTCGTCGTGTTCGTCGTGCTGCTGTTCCTGCAGGGCTGGCGGCCGTCGATCATCCCGATCCTGTCGATTCCGGTGTCGCTCGTCGGCACGTTCGCGGCGATGGCCGTGCTCGGCTACTCGATCAACAACCTGACGCTGTTCGGCCTCGTGCTCGCGGTGGGGATCGTCGTCGACAATGCGATCGTCGTGGTCGAGAACGTCGAGCGGCACCTGTCGGCCGGTGCGGGGCCGCGCGACGCGACACTGCTGACGATGAAGGAAGTCGGCGGCGCGCTGTTCGCGATCACGCTCGTGCTGTGCGCGGTGTTCGTGCCGACCTCGTTCATTCCCGGCATCTCGGGCCAGTTCTTCCGCCAGTTCGGCGTGACGATCGCCGTGTCGACCGCGATCTCGTTCTTCACGTCGGTAACGCTCGCGCCCGCGCTGTCCGCGATGATGCTGAAAGCGCACGCCGGTGACCATGACGCACCGACGCCGACATCCCGCATGGCCGCGCCGTTCGCGCCGGCGATGCGCGTCGCGCGACGCTTCTCGAACGCGTTCAACCGCCTGTTCCAGCGGCTGTCCGATGCGTATGGCCGGCTGGTCCGGAAAGTCGTCCGGATCATTCCCGCCATGGCCGCACTGTACGTGGTACTGATCGCCGCGACCGGCTACCTGCTCGTGTCGAGCCCGAAGGGCTTCATTCCCGCTCAGGATCGCGGCTACCTCGTCGTGCTCGTGCGGATGCCCGACGGCGCGACGCTCGAACGCACCAGCGCGATCGCGCGCAAGATCGAGGACATCGCGCTGTCGGTGCCCGGTGTCGCGCGCGTGCCGGTGTTCTCCGGCGTCAACGCGGCGACCGGCACGAACTCGGCGAACAGCGCCGGCCTGTTCCCGGTGTTCCAGCCCTGGCCCGAACGCAAGGCGCGCGGCCTGACGATCGACACGATTGCCGCCGAGATGCGCAAGCGGCTCGCGACCATCACCGAAGCGTCGATCGTCGTCGCGATGCCGCCGCCGGTGCAGGGTCTCGGCAGCACGGGCGGCTTCGCGATGCGGCTCGAAGACCGCAACGGCCTCGGCACCGCCGCGCTCGCGAAGGCGACGCAGGATCTCGTCGCGGCCGCGAACCGCACGCCCGGCATGGTCGGCGTCTACACGCCCTACTCCGCGACGAGCCCGCAGGTGCACGTCGAACTCGACCGCGAGAAGGCCGAGATGCTCGGCGTGCCGAGCCAGGCGATCAACGACGCGGTCGAGACGTATTTCGGTTCGACCTATATCAACGACTTCAACATCGTCGGGCGCACCTATCGCGTGACCGCGCAGGCGGACCTGCCGTTCCGCGTCGGCGCGTCGGATCTCGCGCGGCTGAAGGTGCGCAATCGCGACGGCGAGATGGTGCCGATTGGCAGCGTGACGCGTATCGACGACATGCTCGGCGTCGATCGCGCGCCGCGCTACAACCTGTATCCGGCCACCGAAATCAACGGCGATACCGCGCCGGGCCTCGGCTCGGGCTTCGCGATCAAGACGATGGAAACACTGGCGAAACAGGTGCTGCCGCCCGGCATCTCGTTCGAGTGGACCGATCTGTCCTATCAGCAGACCACGGCCGGCAACACGGGGCTGCTCGTGTTCCCGCTGTGCGTGCTGCTCGTCTATCTGGTGCTCGCCGCGCAGTACGGCAGCTGGAGCCTGCCGGTATCGATCCTGCTGATCGTGCCGATGTGCCTGCTTGCCGCCTCGCTCGGCGTGCGCGCGCTCGGCCAGGACGTGAACATCCTCACGCAGATCGGCTTCATCGTGCTGGTCGGGCTCGCCGCGAAGAACGCGATCCTGATCGTCGAGGTTGCAAGACAGCTGGAGGCCGACGGCGCCGAGCTCGTCGAGGCCGTCGTCGAAGCATGCGTGCAGCGGCTGCGCCCGATCGTGATGACGTCGCTCGCGTTCATCCTCGGCGTGCTGCCGCTCGTGATCTCCGAAGGCGCGGGCGCGGAAATGCGCCAGGCCGTCGGCGCGGCGGTGTTCTTCGGGATGATCGGCGTGACGTTCTTCGGGCTGCTGTTTACGCCCGTGTTCTATGTGATGGTTCGCCGGCTCGCGATGCGCAAGACCGCTGTCGCAGCCGTCGCGACGGAGGCTGTGCAATGAAGTTCGTTCGACTCGTGGCCGCGCTGTCCGCGGCGGCCATCCTGACCGCGTGCACGAGCGCCCCGGTCGCCACCGTCACCCCGCCGCCGCTGGCCGCGACCTATGCGAACGCGGATCTCGCGGCCGGCGGCCCGGCCGCCGACACCGGCGCGTGGTGGCATGGCTTCCACGATCCGATCCTCGACCGGCTGGTCGACACTGCGCTCGCGAACAACCTGGACCTGCAGGCGGCCGTCGCGCGCATCGATGCGGCCCGCGCGGTGCGGATCGGCGCGGCGTCGTCATGGTTCCCGTCCGTCGACCTGAATGCCGGCGCCAGCCGTCAGCGGCTTTCCGCATCGCAGGCGTTCCCGACCGATACGCCGACGACCGGCAACGCGTTCGACCTGAATGCGAGCCTCGCATGGGAAATCGACATCTTCGGCCGCATCCGCCAGGGGGTGTCGGCAGCCGACGCGGATATCGCATCGGCGCAAAACGATGCGACGGCCGTGCGGATCGCGACGATCGACGAAACCGTGCGCACCTACGTGACGGTGCGCGGCCTCGAACAGCGGCTCGCGCTGGTCGAGGCCAACGCGTTGAGCCAGCGCAGCACCGAGGAATCGACACGGCGCCTGTTCGACGCCGGCGTCGTGCCGGCCGCCGACGTCGACCGCGCCACCGCGCAGACGGAAACGACGCTGGCCGAGCTGCCCGCGCTGCAACTGCAGCGGCAAGCCGCGATCCATAGGCTGTCGATCATCACCGCGTCGACGCCGCAGGCGATCTATGCGCGGCTCGACCCGCCCGCGCCCGCGCCGGTGTGGACCGCCGCCGCGCCGGGCATCGGCACGCCGGCCGACCTGCTGCGCCGGCGGCCCGACGTGCGCGCGGCCGAGGCGCGCGTCGTCGCGGCCTATGCGCGCATCGGCGTCGCCGAGGCCGACCTGAAGCCGCACCTGCAACTGATCGGCGTGATCGGCGCGGCGATCGACGGTTTCTCGGGCGCGTCGCTCGCGCGTTCGCTCGCGTGGATGGCCGGCGCCGGCGCGAGCGCGCCGTTGTTCGACGGCGGCCGGCGCCGCAGCGTCGTCGCGTTGCGGCGCGCACAGGCCGACCAGGCACTCGCCGCCTATCGCACGGCGGTGCTGACGGCCGTCGGCGACGTCGAGACATCGGCGGCCGCGACCGCCCGGAATCACGGCCGGACCGAGCGCCTCGAGCGCGCGGTGTCGAATGCGCGTGATGCGTATACGCAGATCAACCGCTCGTGGCGCAGCGGCGAATCGGCGTTCATCGATACGCTGGAGGTGCAGCGTGCGCTGCTCGCGGCCGAGGATTCGCTCGCCCAGGCGCGCACCGAGGAAACGTTGAGCCGGGTCAGGCTGATGAGTGCGCTGGGGCAGTAAGCACGCGGTTCGCTTCGAGCGATGCGCAAAGGGCGACGGGTTCGATGTCATGCGAACCCGTCGCCCTTTTTACGTCGCGTGAACCCGTGCGGGCGGCATCGACGTCAATCGATGTCGCCGCCTGCCTTCAACTGCGCGCTCACATAGTCGAGAAAGCTGACGATGCGCGACGACAGCGTCGTGTTGCGATAGAACACCGCGTGAATCGGCTGGCGAAACTCGATGGTGTCGTCGACGAGCAGTTCGACGAGGCTGCCATCGCGGCGATGCGTGCCCGTCATGTAGTCGGCGAGGCATACGATGCCCGCGCCATTGAGCGCGAGCGTCAGCAACGTCTCGCCGCTCGACGCCTGCAGCGCCGGATGAATGCGGTACACGTCGCCGTCCGCGGTGCGCAGCGGCCAGTGGTTCAGCGTCTCCGGCTGCACGAAACCGAGCAGCGTATGGTTCGCGAGATCGGCGACACGCGTCGGCACGCCGGCTTTCTCCAGATAAGCCGGACTCGCCAGAATGCGCAGCCGGCTGCTGCCGAGCCGGCGTGCATGCAGCGTCGAATCGCGCAGCTCGCCGATCCGGATCGCGACGTCGGTGCGCTGTTCGAGCAGGTCGATGATCTCGTCGCTCGTATGCAGTTCGACCTCGATCGCCGGGTACGCGTCGCGAAAGCCCGGCATCATCGGCGCGATCACGTGCTGCATGAACGGCATCGCCGCATTGATCCGCAGCCGCCCGGCCGGCGTCTCGCGCTGGCTGACGATCTGTTCCTCGGCGAATTCGACCGACGCGATGATTTCGCGCGCGTAGTCGAGAAAGAGCTTGCCCTCCTCGGTCACTTCGAGGCGGCGCGTGGTGCGGCGGATCAGCGTGGTATCGAGCTTTTCCTCGAGGCGTCGCAGGATCCGGCTCATCACCGAGGTCGGCTGGTGCAGTTTGTCCGCCGCCCCCGTCAACGAACCGGTATCGGCGATGGTCACGAACGCGAGCATCTCGTCGAGGGTCGTCTTCATGGTCGGCAGTCGTCAGCGGTGTCAGGAACCGCCACGATAGTGCCGCCGCGCCGGTTTGATAAGCGGGCGCGCGTGCGAATCACAGTTGATTTCGATTCAATAATTCGCGGCGAATATTGTCCGAACAATCGGGGGTGAAGCGGGAGGCCGGCCACGCCAACACGCGCAGCTTTTCGTCAGACGACGCGAAGCGGCCGTGTCAGGCCGCGACGGGCATCTCGTCGCGAATCCAGTCCAGCATCGCGCCGTGCTTCGGCGCCCATCCGAGTTCCCGCCGCGCGCGCAGCGCCTTCACGCGGCTGTTCGACGCGAGCGAGAAATGCGCACGCGAGTGACCGAGCGCCTGCGCGGCATCGGCGACGTCCCATTCGACGACCGAGCGCAACCCGAGCCGCGCGGCGAGCGCACGGCCGATCTGCGCGAACGACGCTTCGCCGTTTTCCGCGTAGTAGAACCCACCCGGTGGCGCCGCATGGACCGCACGCAGATACAGAGCGGCGACGTCGGCGACGTGCACGTTCGACCAGCGGTTCAGCCCCTTGCCGATCACGCGCACCGCGCCGGCATCGCGCGCGATGGCCGCGAGCAGCGGCAGTTGCGCGCTGTCGCGACGCAGGCCGAGGCCGTCGCCGTAGATCATGCTGTTGCAGATCACGGCCGAGCGGATGCCGAGGGACGCGGCCGACATCACGAGCCGGTCGATCGCGCGGCGCTCGGCCTTCGCAGGCTCGACGATCGGCGTCGTTTCGTCGAACACGATCGCGTCGCCGTGTGCGCCTTGCGCATCGTCCGCGATCACGCTCGTGCCGCTCGTGTGCAGGAACGTCTTGCCCGAGCCGCTCAGCGCCGCGATGATCGTTTCGACGGCCTCGCGGTGATCGCTGCTCGCCGCGTTGACGACGCAGTCCGCGTCGCGCGCGAACGCGTACAGCAGCGCCGTGTCGTCGAGCGTGCCGACGACCGGCATGATGCCGGCCGCCGCGAGCTTCGCGGCGTGGCTGCCATCGCGCGTGAGCCCGGTGACGACGTGCCCTGCCGCGACGAGCCGCGCGGCCACCGAGCCGCCGATGTAGCCGGTCGCGCCCGTCACGAATATCCTGATGCCTTTCATCCGCTGCTCCGGAGGCGAAACGGGCCATGCGGCACCCGTCCCGCGAAATGTCGTGCGTCGCAGTATCGACGGCCGGTGCCGACGGCGGAAGGCGTGAATCGCTAAAACAGTTTTGCGCGCGGCGGGATGATGGGCCGCGTCAGGCGAAGCCCGCTTCGACCGGCGTGCAGCCGTCGGCCGCGATCTCGTGCCGCCGGCCCGAGCCGCCGACCACGGGCTCGCCCGCCCGTCATGAACGCTTCCCGACGGGCGGGCGCGACAACGTTACCGCGCGTCGCCGAGCGACCCGAGAATCCGGTAGGCGGCCTTCACGCGCTCCTCGATCGGCACGTTGCCGTTCGCGAGCATCACGATCCCGATCCGCTTCGCGGGAACGAACGCGACGTACGTGCTGAAACCGCCGGTCGAGCCCGTCTTGTTGATCCAGGTCGCCGGGTTCGGCGCGAGCGGCGGTTGGATCGCGCTGGCCGGCACCGCATCGAACAGCATCTTCGGCGCGTTGCCCGCCAGCAGCGTCGGCAGCGCGACCGGGTACGGGTACTGTTCCCAGATCAGGTCCTGCGTCAGCGGCCCCGCGCGGAAGTAGCCGGTGTGCGTGCGTTCGATCGCGCGCTGCAAGCGCGGCGCGGTGTGGATCATCCCCATGTTCGCCTGCACGAAGCGCAGCAGGTCGGCCGCCGTGGTCCGCACGCCGTAAGCCGGTTGCCACAGCATGCCTTCCGTCATCCGCACCGGCTTGCCGTCCTTCGTGTAGCCCTGCGCATAGTCGGCCATGCGCGCGGCGGGCACGTTGATGTACGTATGCGTCATCCCGATCGCGGGAAAGAGCCGCTGCTCCATCAGCGTCGCGAAATCCTGGTGCATCGCCTTCGCGGTGAGCCAGCCGAGCATGCCGATCGCGACGTTCGAATACTTGCGGTGCGTGCCCGGCGCATACGCGGGCCGCCACGCGTCGAGATAGCGGATCAGGCCCGCGTCGTCGCGGATGCTGTCCGGCACCTGCAGGGGCGTTCCGCCGGGCGTGTGCGTGCCGAGCTGGAGCAGCGTCACGACGCCGAACGGCTTGCCCTGCAGCTCGGGCAGATATTTGCCTGCAGGGTCCGCGAGCGACAGTTCGCCGCCCTCCTGCGCGTCCGACGCCAATGTCGCGGTCAGCGTCTTGCTGACCGAGCCGATCTCGAACAGCGTGTCGCCGGTCACCGGCTTGCCGGTTTGCTTGGACATCACACCGTAGTCGAACACGTACGGCTTGCCGTCGGCGACGATGCCGATCGCCATGCCGGGAATCGCGTACTGCTTCATCAGCGGCGCGATCTGGCGCGTGACGGTGTCGCGGAGGTCGTCCTGCGTGACGGCGGCCGCGCGACCGGCCGTGGCGGTCGCGCATGCGGCGACCAGCAGGGTCGCGGCGAAGCGTGTCGCATTGAATCGCATGGGGGCGGTTCCTTCTCTTTCCGATGGTTGCATGGACAACAGATCCGGCCGCGCCGCGCGAAAAAGGTGGCGACCGGCCTGTCGAAGCAGGACTATCCGCTACCGCCCGGCCGCCAACAATCGACGATATGTTGCGCGAGCCGAAAGAAAAACTTATGAGATAAGTGGAAGGCGGGAACGAGGCCGCCGTCATGGCCGGGCCACTCACCCGTTTTCCGGGAAAACCTGCCGGTTTTAACAACATCGAATCCGGCGGCCGGGTGGCGCCGCGTCGAAAATCGATGAAAAAGAGATAAGTCTTGTCAGATCCAGCGGCGCCGGCCAGCCGCGTGATTGATTCATCCGCACGGATCGAAGTAGACTCGCGAAAGCCAAAAATAAAATCCGACCTGAGAGAATCCATGAATCGCCCTATCCCGCTCGCCCGCTCCCGCGTCATCGGCTCCCGCGCGCTCGCGTGACGTTCACGCACTGATCGACCTGAACCGGAATACGCGACGCCAGCGCGTTCTTGCGCGCGCATGTTCGCCGTTTCGCCGTTGAGCCAAAAGAACCGTCAGGGTCCTGCGCGCACCGCCCGCGCACGCCCTGCCCGACCGGAGAGTGAGCCCGTGACCGAAACCGTGGCCGCGTCGGCCTATCGGCCGCGCGACGTCGTCAATGCACCCGACATCAAGGCAGCGATCGCCCGCCGCAGCACCGAGCGCGACGATCCCGCCGAGATCCGTGCGTGGCTCGGCAACCATTTCTTCCGCTGGGTCGTCGGTGCGTTCGAGCAGGCGCAGCCGCTCGATTCGCTCGCCGATTACCGCGCACTCGCCGGCGCCGACCGGCCGGCGCCCGAATGGCTCGTGCGCCGGTTCCGCGCGCAATCGGCGTCCGCGGCGTCCGCGGCACCCGGCCAGGTGGCCGACGCTGCGCCGCCACTCGCCGCCGAGCCCGCGCGGCTCTACTTCATCGATCCCGAGCACATGCTGCTGATCGACCGCGAACGCGTGCTGGTCGAATTCCTGCGCTCGCGCGCCGGCACGCGGCTCGCGCAGAAACTGCAGCGCATCACCTGCGCGATGGCGCTCGACATGTGGGAACGCGAGCACCAGCGGATGAAGGCGCGCCGCGACAAGGGCTGGGTGCCGAGCAGCGGCCTCGCGCTGCGCGAGGTGCTGCGCACGCCGAACGGAATCGTGTTCGAATTCGTCGGCAGCCATGCGGCGCTGCGCGAGGAGCTCGCGTACGAGTCGTACTACATGCAGCACTGCCTCGGCCAGTTCGCGGATCGCCGCCGGTTGCGCGGCGGCTACGGCGAGCAGTACGCGCAAGCCGCGCAGGACGGCCGGCTGCGCCTGTTCACGCTGCGCGGCGCGGGCAACCAGCCGCACGTGACGATCAGCCTGCAGGTCAGCGGCGACGGCCTGCGCATCGACCAGATCAAGGGCAAGCAGAATCGTCATCCGGTGCGCCGCTATGCCGACGACGTCCGCCAGTTCCTGCGCGCGCTCGCGCCGCGCGGCGAGCGCCATCCGGATTGCGAGGGCATGGGCCTCGTGTTCGAGCCGGACGCGCCGGGCGCGGCCACCGGCGCCTGGACCTTCGTCACCGACGTGCGCTCGCCCGACCATCTGCTGAGCGTGATGAGCGACAACTTCCACCTGATCGAGCATTTCGAGCAGCCGCCGGCCGTGCTGCAATGGCTGCTGCTGCGCAACGCGCCCTATGCGCTCGGCCAGCTGCGGCAGATCGATCCGGCCGTCGCGGCGGCCGCGCGCCACGCATTGCCGGCCGATGCGCTGCCGGCCGCGCGCGCACCGAATGCACCACCGGCCACGACCGCATTCGAGATCGAAGGCATCGCGATCGATCCCGCGCTGTGCGCGGCGTTCGCGTTGCCCGTGCCGGCGGACGGGAGCCCGTCATGCTGAAACTGCTGCTCGGCGCGGTCGCGCTGTGGCTCGTGTGGTACGTGTGTCGCTCGTTCCGGGTCGCCGCGCGGATGGTGCGCGAAGTCGACGCCGACCAGGCCGCGGGCGCCGACAGCGCGGTGCCGGTACGGCAAACCACGGCCGTTCGTCTCGCGCATGCGCAGGCCGAGCAGGCGCCGCCGAACCGCCGTCGCTGGGCGCTCGCGCTGGCCGACATCCTGTTGATCCGCAACGGGCTGCGCTGCGATTGCGACGATCTCGTCCATGCGCTGCCCGATTCGCAGCGCGAACGGCTCGCACGCCAGGTCAGGCGCGAACTCGACCTGCCGGCCGACCTGCCCGAGTGGCAGATCGTGCAGCGCGTGCCGTCGATCCTTGCGGGCTGGATCCGCGGCGTCGGCCGCTCGCACGACGGCTTCTACGAACAACTCGCCGCCGTCGGGCGCGTGCGCGACGCACTCGCGTTCGACTGCGCGCGCACCGCATTTCTCGTGCGCTGCATCGCGCTGCTCGGCTGGACGTCCGAACAGCACGCGTGGGTCGTGCTGCTGCTCAACGCCCAGCGCGCGCAGGACAGCTTCGACAGCTGGGAAGACTTCGGACTCGCGTATGCGCGGGCGCGCCAGCAGTGGCTGCGCGGCAGCGGCCAGGACGGCCCCGCGTCGTCGCGCGCCACGCAGGAAGTGCGCGAGTACCTGCGCAATCCGTCCGGAAACTGGCTTTCGCTGCCGTGGAAGCGCTACCGCATCTTCGATCCTCAACCCGTTTCGTCATGACCGCCGATACCGACATGTCCTCCGCTTCCGCCGACCTGATTCCGCCCGCGACATCCCGCTGGTTCATTTGCGACGTCGACGCGCTGCTGCGCGCGGGCGAGTTCGCCGCGCTCGACGCGCAACTCGATGCCGCGCTCGCCGCGAGCTTCGACGATCGCATCGCCGAAGGGCGGTACGTCGACGCGCTGCCGGCCGACGTGCAGTCGTGCCTCGACGCCGGCGCCGAGGGCCTCGCGCGCCTGCGCGCGTGGCAGGCCGCGAACCCGCGCTCCGCGCACGCGTGGCTGGGCGAAGCGCATTACTGGCACCACTGGGCCTACGAATACCGCGGCGGCGGCTGGGCCGAAACGGTGACCGAAGCCGGCTGGATCGGCGCGCATGCGTGCGCGACGTTGACGCTCGTCGCCGCGCTGCGCGCGCTGGCGCTCGCGCCGACGATGTGGAGCGCGCCAATGGTGATCTTCACGAGCGTGTCGTCGTTCGGCGAACCCGAGTGGCTGGCGCAGCTCGTGCGCGAGCGCCGCTGGCCCGTCACCGAACTGCAGCTGAACGCCGGCGCCGACGACGAAGCCACGCACGCCGAACTGCAGCAGATGTTCGCGCGTTCGGGGCTGAATCCCGACGTGCCGGTCGCCTGCCCGCCGGCATTTCCGGACGCGTTGCCGGGCCCGGTCCAGGGCAAGAAGCTGCGTAAGGAGAAGTGGTACTGGATGGAGGCGACGCTGCACGTCCACCCGAAGCTGTTCTTCCCGATGCGCACGTTCATCTGGTACATGCAGCCGCGCTGGGGCGGCTCGCACGATCACATCCGCGCGTTCGTCGCGTCCGACGCGTGCGCGCACCTCGATGCGGTCGAAAAGGACCGGCTGCTGCACGAGATCTGGCGCGACGACTACGCCGGCAACACGCTCGATGCGAACGACGACGAAGACGACGCACGCCACGCGATGACCGCGACGCTCGCGCGTGCGCAGGCCGCGCTGCATCCGTATCACCGCTGGGAAACGCTGCACTGGCTCGCGTACAGCCACTTCAAGCGCAGCGAGTACGAACAAGCCTACGCGCGGCTGCAGGAAGCCGAACGCAACGAGCCGATCGACGACAACCGCGCGATGGCGATGGGCTTGCGGCTGGCGCTCGGCCTCGATCCACAGGGCGACTGGCTGCCGCGCGCGATCGAACGTGCATCGGACGCGCGCGCCTGCACGTCGGCGATGATCCTGCGCGGCTATGCGCATCGCACCGGCACGTTCGGCTTCGCGCGGGACGACGCGCGCGGCGACGCCTGGCTCGAAGCCGCGCGCGAGAACGAGCCCGGCTCGCTCGCATGGAACCAGATCGCCACCGCGTTCGAGTATGAGAACCGGCGCCCCGCCGATGCCCTCGCCATCTGCAAGCTCGGCTACGAGGCGGGCGGCGATTCGTGCGGCTACCTGCTCGGCTGCTTCTACAAGGACGGCACGCATGTCGAGGCCGACCCGTACCGCGCCGCCCACTACTTCCGCGAATCGATGGAGGCCGGCGGCAACATGGCTGCGTACCGGCTCGGCTATACGTACCATCACATCGGGCAGACCAGCACGGACCGTGCCGAACGCGTGCGCATGCAGGCCGAGGCCGTCGAGGCCGCGCGCAAGGCGCACGAGATGGGGCATACGGACGGCCTCGAGTGCATGCTGATGTTCATCGGCGACATCGAGGATTATCCGTCGCGCCATCGCTACGTCGACGAACTGCGCCGACATGCCGAAGCCGGTCACCCTGCCGCGATGGCCGCGCTGTCGTTCTTCCTTGCGGACATCAACGACAAGTCGCTGTACGACTATCGCGAAAGCGTGCGATGGATCATGGGCGCGCAGGCCATCGCACCGGACGACGAATACGTGCAGAACATCACGCGCGTCAGCCATGAGGACGGCATGCTCGGGAAGCTGCGCTACAAGCTGCAGCGCAAGCAGATCAAGGCGCACGAAATTCCGGGCGCCGACAACGCGATGGTCTGAACCCGGGCCGACGCACGCGCCCGCTCGCCGGCGGGCCGTGCGTGCATCATCCCGGCAGCCGCTCGAGAAACGCCAGCATCGCCGCGTTGAACCGTTCGGGCCGCTGCAGCGGCGCGAAATGGCTCACGCCGGGCAGGATCGTCAGCGTCGCGCCGGGGATCGTGCGTGCCAAGTACGCCGCATGCTCGGGCCGGATGAATTCGTCGTGCTCGCCCTGCACGATCGCCACCGGCACGGCGATCGCCGCGAGGTCCTGCGCGGTGTAATCGGGTTGCGTGCGCATCATTTCGCTGACGGCCGCGACGAACGCATCGAACTGGTCCGGTGTCGCGGACAGTCGCGCATAGTCCTTGCGATGCCGCGCGAAACAGCGGTCGATCAGCGGGCTCGGCACCATCTCCTTCGTGCCGCCCGGATCCATGTTGCACGCGAAGAAGAACACGCCGGCCGCGCGTTCCGGTGCGCGGGCGGCGAGCACGAGCGCGATGCACGCGCCGTCGCTCCAGCCGACGAAGCGTGCACGGTCGACGTGCAGCGCGTCGAGCACGGCCAGCACGTCCGATGCCATGCGTTCGTACGAATAGGGTCGGTCGTCGCGCGTGCTGCGACCGTGCCCACGGCTGTCGATCACGATCGCGCGGTAGCCGGCCGCGAGCAGCGCCGGCACCTGGTTGCCCCAGTTGCCGCCGTGGCCGAGGCCGCCGTGCAGCAGCACGACCGCCGGCCCCTGGCCGAACGACGCGTGCCACATGCGCGCGCCGTCGTGGTCGAGCCATCCTTCCGCGTCGGCCGCCGGCAGCGGCGTGCCGCCGTGCGCGTCGAAGCGAACGAGTTCGTCGTCGGGTTCCGCATGCATCGTTCAGCCGTCCTCGAGAGGGAGACGAGCTTGCGATTGTAATGCGGGCGGCCGACGTGCCGCCGCGGGCGCTCAGGCCTGCGTCGACACCAGCCCGCCCGACGGCGAGCCGCCGGATTTTTCGAGCGCCGCCGCGAGTTGCGAGATGGCCGTCGCGAGCGCAGCCGAAATCGCGCTGGCTTCCGCGCTCAGCGACTGCTGTTCGACGGCCGCGGCCGGGTCGTCCTTCGCGCGCTGCGCCGCGGTGGCCATCTGCCGCTCCAGCGTCGCGAGCTGCTTCTGCAGCCGCTCGATCAGCGCCTTCAACTGCGCGACCGCCGGGTCTTCCGACGATGCGCCCGCCGCGCCGAGCGTTTCGCCGGTGGCGCCGGTCGAATCCTTCGTGCCGGTGGTACGGGTCGTGTCGGTCGCGCCCGTGGCGCCGGTCGTGCCCGTCGTGCTCGCTGCATCCGTCGTGCCGCCGCTGGACGACGTCGCGGCGGGCGCGTTCGCGGTCACGCCGCTGTCCGCGAGCGGGGATCGCGCGGTCGTGGAGAAATCGATCTGCATCGTGTCGGTCCGTGTGTCGGTAAACGAAGTGACAAGGGCGAAAATTGCCTTCCAGTTCGTTTACGGCATTCGTCACACGAAACTTGAATATCGGGGCCGGGTGGATTACCCCGCGCGCACTTCAATCGACCGCGAAAGGGCCAGATTGGCAGGCGGACGGCGCTGGTAGAATCGCTGCTTCGCCGGCTGGATACGCACGTCGAACGCCTCCGTCGGGCCCGAACGCGCCACGGCCGCCGGCTTCGACTCTCCGCGCCGTTGCACGCGGCATGCAACCTGTGCCGACGCCGCAATCGCGGCTTTCCGGGTCGCCTTTTCCGTTCGTCTGCCCTGCGTCCCCCCGCTCATCCACGCGAGCGGCCAACGCCGTGCGGCATGCATTCGCTTCATCACGCATTCGAGGAACACACGATGGCCCGCATCGGCGCCTTCTGCATCACGACGTGGCTTGCCGCCGCGATTCTCTACTTCGGCCAGCACTCCGTCGCGATGATCGTGCTCAGCGGTGTCGTGGTCTTCGGCGGGTTCGATCTGCTGCGTCCCTGACGCACGTCGCGACGCGGGCACTCGCGAACGTCGCCACCGCCTGATCGACCGTCAGCGCGCGCTCGTTGAACCCGACCGGCACACCGCCGAGCCCGAGCCTGCAGTTCGGCCGATCGAGTCGCCACCCGTCGATCCGCAACGCGACGCGCGATATCGGGGCGCCGTTCGCATGCGGCAGGTCGATCGTGATCTGCCGCTTCGCGCCCGGCATCAGGTTCAGATAGTTGTCGCTGCAGAACGCCGGCAGGATTGTAGTTGTCCTCCATGATGGCATCGTCTCCGCGGATGCGCGCAGCGCAGCTGCCCTGCGGGCATCCCTGCCTTTATCGCGCGCCGACCTGGCGCTGCGTGCGCATCGCAGTCGACGCGCCGCCGGCGGTCATCTGCGTATAGTCCGCGTTCGGCCCGGACGGCGGCGTCAGGTCGTCGGCGGCCGCCCATTGCGTCGGCGTCGCGGACAGCGCGTAGCGCATCGTCCCACCGTTGGCGATCTTGCCGAGCGGCAGCCACGAGCCCGCATAGTCCCCGCCGTTGACCTTCAGCGACTGGATATACGGGAACGCGGCACGGCCGGTATCGTCCGCCGCGACCTGCTGGTCGCTTTCGAGCCGCAGCGTCTTGCCGTTGCCGAGCCAGACCGTGATGCCGCTGAATTGCGGCGTGGACAACGCAAGACCAGCTTCCGACGGAATGACCGGGAACATGCCGAGCGTCGCCCACACGTACCAGCTCGACGTCGCGCCCATGTCGTCGTTGCCCGGCAGGCCGTCGCGGCCGGTGCCGAACGTCTGCGCCATGATGATCGGCAGGATGTACTGCGCCCCGCTCGGTTGCCCGGCCCAGTTGTAGCCCCATGGCGACTGGAACGACGGTTCGTTGCCGATATAGAGGCCGTTCGACGATTCGCCGCCGTTCAGGCTGCCCGAAGTCGGCACCGTCGAATACGGCGTCGTGATCGCGAACAGCTTGTTCAGCCGCGCGACGGCCGCCTGCTTGCCGCCGATCGCATCGATCAGCGCGGACCAGTCCTGCGCGAAGGACCAGAAGTAGTTCGGCTCCGTCGATTCGTGGAACGAACCCGGCACGAGCGCGCCCAGCGTGCCGGGCGCCGCACCGGCCGGCGGCGCGTTACGCGCGGCGATCACCTTGTTCGGGTAGTCGAAGATGTTGCGCCACCACGATGCGCGCGTGTACAGCGTGCCGATGTTGTCCGCCGTCACGCCGACCGACGGCGCGTTCAGCACGCTGGCAGGCAGCGCCTGCAGGAACGCGGCCGCCGAGCGGTCGCTCAGCACGCGCTCGATGGTCGCCGACGACGAATGGCCGTCGTCGCTCTGCGACAGATAATGGGCCGTCAGGAAATTGGCGAGCCCCGGTGCGCTCGCGCGGTCGTTGCACGCGCTCGACGGATCGAACACCGACTGCTTCGTCAGGCGCGCGGCCGACACCAGATCGAAATCGGTCGCGCCGAATTTGTAGGAACCGGCAATCACGTTCAGCGCGTTGTCGCCCGCCATCGGCGTCGAATCGTCACTGCCGTCGACCCAGTGCGGAAACGCGCCGCACTGCAGCCCGTCGACGACGAGCGACTGCATCATGTCGCTCGCTTCCTGTGGCGCGAGCATCGCGAGCAACTGCGCCTGGGAACGATACGTATCCCACAGCGAGAAACCCGTGTAGTGATTGGCGCCGCCACCTTGCGAGCCGTCCGGACGTTTGTACGCATAGTCCTTGACGTTCGCGGTGGCACGCTGCGGGACGGTGCCGGTCCGGTCCACCGAGGTCGGATAGCTGCCGTTCGCGTTCTTCGGCTGACGCATGCTGCGGAACTCGCCATTCGTGTCGCTGTAGAGCGTCGGCGCGCTGAACACGTGATACAGCGCCGTGTAGAACTTCGTGAGATTCGCCTTCTGCGTGGCGTTCAGCGCAGCCGGGTCCTTCGCCTGATCGATCTGGATCGTGTTGAGCCGGTCGTTCCACGCCGCGGAGGCCTTCGTCCGCGCATCGTCGAACGCCAGTTTTTCGCCCTCGGCCGCGAGGTTGGCCTGCGCGTTCGACACGCTGACGGACGAGATGCCGACCTTCACGGTCACGGTCTTGTCCGCATCGGTCAGGTCGAACTGCAGTGTCGCTGCACCGTTGCTCGCGGTATTCACCGACAACGTACCCGTTTGCTTGCGCAGCGGCTTGTCGAAGGTCGCATAGAAATACACGGGAGCATTCCAGATCGTGCCGTACGGCGTGCAGAACGCCGGCGCGACCGCCTGCCCGCTCATCGACCGGCCGTCGCTGGCGAGCGCGAGCGCCACGTTGTTCGCGGTGATGCTCGTGCTGCCCGAATCGCTGTTGCCGTTCAGTTTCGCATCGATCGAGAAAAAGCCCTTGTTCTTGTCCGTGTACGTGAAGCGCGCGAGGCCGGAACGCGCGGTCGCGCTCAGTTCCGTCGTGATGCCGTTCGCGAGGCGCACCTTGTAGTAGCCCGGTTGAGCCACTTCATCCGCATAGCTGTATCCGATGCCGGCCGGTCTGCCGCCCGGCGCGATGGCGTTCGCCCCGTCGGTGGGCAGCATCGCGACTGCGCCCTGCCCCGGGCAGCCGACGCCGCTCAGGTGCGTGACGCTGAAGAAATCGATCGTACCGGTCGATCCGCCCGACGACAGGTAGCCGCCCGACCCGTTGAAGTTGTAGCGCGGCGTGTTCGGCCCGAAATCGACCATCCCGAACGGCACCGTGGCGCCCGGGTTCACGTTGCCCGCGTAGCCGGAGTCGCCGTTGACCTGCGTGCCGATCAGCGGATTGACGAACTGCGTCAATTGCATGTTGGTGCGCGTGGGCGTCGGCGTGGACGGCTGGCCCGGTTGCGCTGGCTGCCCCGGTTGTCCCGGTTGCGATGGCCCCGATGTCGATGGCCCGTCCGTGCCGCCGTTGCCGGCGGTCGACGTACCGTTCACGTCATCGCCGCCACACGCGGCGAGCGCCGCACACGTCAGTGCAGCGACGATCAAGAGTCGTGGATTTTTCATTTTCGTTTAGTACCATTAATTAAACGAATCATCCGGCGTCGATGATGTTCCGACGCGCCGCCAGGCTTGCCACCTTGCGCGGCGCGACGCCGGCTGCCCCCCAATCGGCGCCGCGCAGACTTCCGCTTGCGAATTTCCGGCGCCTGCCGCTACCGCGGCGGGCGCGGGCGTGCTGCCCACCGAATCGCCACCGCATCCGGCGCTCCCTTCCCGGGGACTTAACAGTGCCGTAACGACTGTTTATTCACCACAAGAAGTTTCCCGAATTTTCAGTTTGTTTAACTAAACAATTGGAATTTAAGTGGCTTTGAGCACAAATTGCCGGCGTTTGTTGCGTTGCAACCAGCCGGAGCGGGATGTGCGGCGACGGGCGTCCGGCGACTCCGGGCGCCCCGTTCACTCAGGGATGCGAAAGAATTGACGAAGCGCGCGGCGGCGCGTCAGCGCGGCAACGTCCTCAGCGAAGACGGGCCGCCGGTCAGCGCGATCCGCTTGCCCGTATCGCGCAGCTTGCCGCCGTCGACCGCATACAGCGCAAGCTGCCGTTCGACGTTGAACTGCACGATCACGTGCCGGCTGTCGGCGGTAAACACGATGCCCTGCGCGGCTTCGCCGCCGGGCGCCTCGCTCACCTTCACGGCCTGCCCGTCGCGGATCTCGAACAGCAGCACCTTGCCGAGTTTGTGGCGGCCCGGGTTGTCGGCCGTCAGGTTCGAACCGTCCATCGCCTGCACGGCGATCCACTTGCCGTTCGGCGAAATCGCGACGCCTTCCGGCAGCGACGGCACCGTCAGGTACTGGACCGTGCGGAACGGCACGCGCGACACGTCGATCAGCGCGACCGAATCGGCGTCGCCCGCGAGCGTGCCGGAGTAACCGGGCAGCCCCGCGAGCCCGACGTTGCTGACGACGGCCCAGCGGTTGTCGCTCGACACGTCGATCGTATACGGCGCGACGCCGGTGCTCAGGCGCGTGCCGCTGTCGGTCACCTTGCCGTCGTCGACGTTCAGTACCGCGATGCCCTGCTCGTCGCGCAGCGACACGAGCGCATGCTTGCCGTCGTGCGTGAAGCTGATCCCGGCCAGCCGCTTCTTGCCGATTTTCAGGTTGCCGTCGAGCGTCACGTGGGTGCCGTCGATACGCACGATCGACACGCTGCCGTCGACGTTGGCGACGAGCGCGAGCCGGCCCGAGCGGTCGATCGCGATCCCTTGCGGATGCGTGCCGAGCTCGATGCGCGTGATCGCCGGCGGCGCGCTGTCGAGATTCACGACTTGTAGAAACGTGTCGAATACGAGCTGCTTCGCGGCCGTGTCGTAGCGCGTCGGCGCACCGACGAGCGCGAGCTTCGCATCGGGCGTGATCGCGACGGCCTGCGGCGGCCCCTGGATACCGTTCTCGACGTCGACCTGCAGGGCGACCTTCGGCGGGAACGTGCTGGCGTCGAGCAGCGTCAGCGTGTCGGCGGGCGGGGCAGGCAGATAGGTGTCGCGGCCCTCGACGCGCTGGTACTTGCCGTCGTTGCCGGACACGATCCAGTCGGCGGCGTGCACGGCAACGGCCGTCGTGGCGAGGGTCAGCGCGGCGAGCAGGCGCGCGCTGCGCAGGCGGAAAGGATTCGAATGCATGGCGGTCGGTTCTCCGGATCGGTTGCGGACGCAATGGATTGCCCGGCCCTGCTGCTCGACGGGCCGGCGCTATCGGATGATGCCCGAAAGCGGGCCGACCCGGCGTCTCGCGCCCGGTCCGGTTCCGTCAATCCGTGCGTCGCATCCCCGATGACCACTCGACGACGTCGTCGAGCGGATACACCGGCCGCGCGAGCCGCGCGTAGCGAAACAGCCCGAAGTCCGAGCCCGTCACGCCGCGGCTGTCGCATTCGACCAGCGCGGACGAAATCGGCACGAACACCGGCCGGCAATACATCCGCGACTTCAGCATCAGGAAGCGCGCGCGCCGCGGATCGACACCCACGCTCTCGAACACGCCGAGATCCCACGGCTCCTGCGTGCGCTCGGTGACGACGAGCGTGGCCGTGCCGATGTCGAGCACCGCCGCGCGACCCATGTACGCACGCTGCCCGGTGTACGTCGGCCCCGTGATCACGTACTCGCCGTCGGTGATCGCGCGCACGATGCCCGTCGCGCGGAACGGTTCGCGCCGCACGCCGCCGTGCGACGGCAGACGGTTGCCGACCGGCACCGTGACGGTAGCGCCGACGCCCGCGTCGATCAGCGCCGCGACGGCTTCGGGGTCGCACAACGGCCCGCTGACGATTCCGTCGAGCCCGTGCGCGAGCGCGGCTTCGAGCAGGTCCATCGTGTCGCACGGGCCGCCCGACATGCAGTTGTCGCCGTGATCGAGCATCAGCACCGGGCGGTCCGCGCCGTCGGCGAGCGCCGCGGCCTGCGCGACCGATTCGGCGAGCGGCGCGCTGCGATAGACGAATTCGTCGCGCGCATCCCAGATCTGCCGCGCGATGCGTTCGGCGACGGCGTCGGCCGCGGCGCGGTCGCCGTCGGCTACCACGACCACGCTGATGCACGGCGCGGGAATATCCGCGAGCGAGAAACCGGGCAGCACCGAGACCGCGAGCATGCCGTCCGCCTCGGCCGCGCATGCGGCTTCCACCGCGCGCCGCATTGCGCCTTCGGCGCTCGCGCTGCGCAGCGTCGACGTCATCAGCGGCGGCTGCCGCCACGCGAGCACGGGCCGCGCGCGGCCGTGCAATCGGTCCAGCAGCAGCCGCGCCGCATGCTCGCCGGTCTCGTACATGTCGACGTGCGGATACGTCTTGAAACTGACGATCACGTCCGCGTTGTCGATCATCTTCTGCGTGACGTTCGCATGCAGGTCGAGCGCGACCGCGATCGGCGCAGCCGGCAGCGCCGCGCGCACCCGCGCGAGCAGGTCGCCCTCGCCGTCCGCGCTCTGCTCGGCGACCATCGCGCCGTGCAGGTCGAGCATCACCGCGTCGCAGCCTGGCGCGGCGGCGACGATCGCATCGCAGATCGCCGCATACGCGTCGGCCGCGACCGGCCCGCTCGGGTTCGCGGCGGCCGACACCGGCGTCACGATATCGGCGCCTTCGCGCTCGGCCGCGTCGATGAACGCGGCCATCGCGGTGCGCATCCCGCGATTCGCGCGATACGCATGGTCGCCCCAGTCGGGGCCGTTACGGCCGAACGCGGCGAGCGGCGTCGGCACCGGCGAGAACGTATTGGTCTCGTGGTTCATCCGGGCGATCAGGATCTTCATCGTGCACGGCCCTCCGCAATCCCGGCCGCGCCCAGCATCGCATGCAGCAGCACGTTGCAGCCGGCTTCCAGATGTGCCGGATCGGCGTCCTCGATCTCGTTGTGGCTGATCCCGTCCTTGCACGGCACGAAGATCATCGCGGTCGGCGCCACGCGCGCGAGATACACCGCATCGTGGCCCGCGCCGCTGATCACGTTCATCGAGGACAGCCCGAGCGCGCGCGCGCCGGCGCGGACCTGCTCGACCAGCGCCGGATCGAACGGCTGCGGCGGAAAATACACGACCGGCTCGATGTCGATCCGCATCCCGGCCGCCGCGCCCAGGTCGGCGCATGCCGCGCGCAGTTGCGCGTCCATCGCCGTCAGCGTCGCGTCGTCGGCCGCGCGCAGGTCGACGGTCAGCGTCACGCGACCGGGAATCACGTTGCGCGAATTCGGGTGCACGTCGACCCAGCCGACCGTGCCGCGTCCGTGCGGCGGATGCGCGCGCGCGATGCCGTTCACCGCACGCACGAGATCGGCCGCGACCAGCAGCGCATCGCGGCGCAGTTCCATCGGCGTGGGGCCGGCATGCGCCTCCATCCCGTGCACGGTCACGTCGTACCAGCGTTGTCCGAGCGCGCCCTCGACCACGCCGATCGTCGTGTCGTGCGCCTCCAGCACCGGCCCCTGCTCGATATGCGCTTCGAAATACGCGCCGACGGGATGCGCGCCGCGCCCGTCGTCCGCACTGCCCGCGTACCCGATCGCGGCCAGCGCATCGCGCACCGACACGCCGTCGCGATCGCATTGCGCGAGCGCATGGTCGAGCGTGAACGCGCCCGCGAATACGCCGGAGCCCATCATCACCGGGACGAAGCGCGACCCTTCTTCGTTGGTCCAGACGGCCACCTCGAGCGGCGCGCGCGTGCGCACCCCGGCGGCGGCGAGCGTACGCAGCACCTCGAGGCCGGCCAGCACGCCGTAGTTGCCGTCGAACTTGCCGCCGGTCGGCTGCGTGTCGATGTGGCTGCCCGTCGCCACGGGCGGCAGGTCGTCGCGTTCGCCCGCGCGCCGCGCGAAGATATTGCCGATCGCATCGACGCGCACCGTGCAACCGATGTCCTTCGCCCACGCGACGAACAGGTCGCGCGCCTGGCGATCGAGGTCCGTGAGCGCGAGGCGGCACACGCCGCCCTTGTCGGTCGCGCCGATCCGCGCGAGCCGCATCAGGCTGTCCCACAGCCGCGCGCCATCGACGCGCAAGCCGGACGCCGCGACGCCCGGAGTCACATCCTGTACTTGCATCGTTGCCATTCCTCGCATTGAAAGGGCCCGGCGCTCATGCGACACCGACGCCCAGGTAGCGGTCCTTCACGTCATGGTCGGCCGCGAACGCCGCGTTGCTGCCTTCGTAGACGATCACGCCCTGTTCGATCACGAAGTGGCGATCCGCGAGCTGCGTGCACACTTCGAGGTTCTGTTCGACGAGCAGGATCGCGACACCGGCCGCCTTGATCTGCTTCAACTGCGCGACGATCTCCTCGACGATCACCGGCGCAAGCCCCTCGACCGGTTCGTCGAGCATCAGCAGCCGCGGATGATTCATCAACGCGCGGCCGATCGCGAGCATCTGCTGCTCGCCGCCCGACAACTGCGCGCCGCCGTTGCGGCGACGCTCCTTCAGCCGCGGAAAGATCCGGTAGATGTCGTCGAGCTGCCACGGCGAATCGCGACGCGCGCCGAGCCGCAGGTTTTCCTCGACCGACAGCAGCCGGAAAATCCCGCGATGCTCGGGCACGAAGCACAGGCCGCGCGCGGCGATCCGGTGCGCCGGCTGCCCGGACACCGGCCGGCCCGCGAACGTCACCGTGCCGCCGGTCGGCGCGACGACGCCCGCGATCGTCTTGAGCGTCGTCGACTTGCCCGCGCCGTTGCGGCCGAGCAGCGTCACCGTCTCGCCTTCGTTCACGTTCAGCGAAATGCCCTGCAGCACGTGGCTCTTGCCGTAGCACGCGTGCACCTCCTTCACGTCGAGCATCATGCGCGGCCTCCCGTGATCATGTTGCCGAGATACGCACTGCGCACGCGCGCGTCGCCGCGAATCGCATCGGGTCGGCCTTCGACCAGCACGCGTCCCTGCTGCATCACCGTGATCGTGTCCGAGATGTCCATCACGATGCCCATGTTGTGTTCGATCAGCACGACCGTGTAGTCGTCGCGCAGGCCGCGGATCAGCGCCTTCATGTCGTCGAGATCGTCGATGCCCATGCCCGACGTCGGCTCGTCGAGAAAGATCGCGCGCGGCCGCGCCGCCAGCGCCATGCCGACCTCGAGCCGGCGCTGCTGCCCATGCGACAGCACGCCGGACGCCGTGTCGGCGAAGCGCTGCAGGCCGAGCCGCTCGAGTACGTCGTCGATGATGCCGTCGTGCGCGAGCGCCCCGCGCGGCGGCGTCCACGGATTGAGCGCCCGCCGCGATTCGACGCCCTGCGCGGCGACGCGCAGGTTTTCGCGCACGCTCAGGTTCGGAAACAGGCTCGTCACCTGGAACGAGCGGGCGATGCCGCGCCGCACGCGCTTGTGATCGGGTTCGTGCGACACGTCGTGCCCGTCGAACAGGATCGAGCCCGACGTGATCGGCAGCGTGCCGGTCAGCGTATGGAACAGCGTCGTCTTGCCCGCGCCGTTCGGGCCGATCACCGAATGCACGGTGCGCGGCATGATGCGCAGATCGACGCCGCCCAGCGCGGTGAACTTGCCGTAGCGCTTGACGATGCCGCGCGCTTCGAGAATCGCTTCGCTCATTGCCGCTCCTTGACCGTGACCACCGTGCGATCGCCACGCCGCAGCGACGCCACGACTCGTTCGCCCAGCCCCCACAACCCGCGCTGCATGAACAGGCTGACCGCGATCAGCACGAGGCCGAGCAGCAGCAGCCAGCGCGGCCACAGCGTCGACAGCCAGTCCGCGAACAGCACGTAGAACGCCGCGCCGAGCACCGACGCGAACAGGTTGCCCGTGCCGCCGATCACCGTCATCACGAGGATCATCTCGCTCGTGTGATAGTCGATGTTCGACAGCGGCGCGATGCCCGTCATCAGCGCGTGCAGCGCGCCCGCAAGGCCCGTGACCGCGCCCGAGATCACGAACGCCGCGAGCTTGAAGCGCTTCACGTCGTAGCCGGCCGCCGCCGCGCGCGCCTCGTTGTCGCGAATCGCGAGCAGCGTCCGGCCGAATACCGAGCGCGATACGCGCAGCAGCAGCCAGAACACCGCGACGAACAGCACCGCGACGAAGCCGTAGTAGCGCCACGGCGAATCGAGCGACACGAGCGGATGGCCGAACGCGGACAGCGCCGGACGCGGGATGTCGAGCAACCCGTTGTCGCCGCCCGTCACATCCGGCGTCGTATACGCGAGGAAGTAGAACAGTTGCCCGAACGCGAGCGTCAGCATCACGAAGTACGTACCGCGCTGCCGGATCGAGAACCAGCCGACGAGTGCGGCCGCGATCGCGCCGAACACCGCGGCCGCGACCAGCGCGGCCGTCACGGACGCGACGCCGCGCGTCAGCACCAGCCCCGCCGTGTAACTGCCGAGCCCGAAGAAGATGCCCTGCCCGAACGACAGTAGCCCCGTGTAGCCGAGCAGCAGGTTGCAGCCGAGCGCGGCGAGCGCGAACACCAGCACTTCGGTCGCGAGTGAGCCCGAACTCAACACGAGCGGCAACACGCACGCGGCCACCACCGCGAGCCAGCCTTCCGGCCGCTGCAGCACGCCGCGCCACGGCCGCGGGCGTTGCGACGCCGCCGCGCCCGGCGGCAGCGGTTTCGACGATTCGATCATGCGGCCCTCCCCAGCAAACCGTTCGGACGCAGCAGCAGCACGGCGGCCATCGCGACATAGATCATCAGCCGCGCGCCTTCCGGCCACAGCGTGCTCATCAGGCTCTGCACGATGCCGACCAGCAGGCCGCCGACGAGCGCGCCGAGAAAATTCCCCATTCCGCCGACGACCACCACGACGAATGCAATGCCGAGCGCCTCGATCCCCATGAACGGATCGACGCCGCGGATCGGCGCGGCGAGCACGCCGGCCAGCGCGGCCGTCGCCGCGCCGAGCGCGAACACGAGGCTGAACACGCGCGTCACGTTGATGCCGAGCAGCGACACCATCTCCGTCGACTCGCTGCCCGCGCGCACCGTACTGCCGAGCCGCGTGCCGTCGAGCACCCACCACAGCAGCGCGGCGAGCACGGCCGTGAACCCGATCACGAACAGCCGGTACTTCGGATAGACGAAGCCGCCCCAGATCACGACGCCGTTCAGTGCGTCGGGCGGCGGCACGTTGTCGCCGAGCGGCCCCCACGCGAGGATCGCGCACTCCTGCAGCACGAGCGCGAGCCCCACCGTCGCGAGGATGTGGAATTCGTGCTGCTGCGCGTACACGTGGCGCAGCACGAGTTTTTCGACGCCCCACGCGAACGCGCCGACCACGAGCGGCACGATCGCGAGCGCGACCCAGAAATTCGCCGACCATTGCAGCGCCTGGTAGCAGAGATACGCACCGAGCAAATAGAACGCGCCGTGAGCGAAATTCACGAAGCGCAGCAGGCCGAACACGATCGACAGGCCGACGGCGAGCAGGAAATACAGCATGCCCACGCCGATGCCGTTGACGATCTGCAGCAGATAGACGTTCATGGCTTCCGTGTCGGAAAGGAAGGTAACGGACGCCCGCGGCGCGCGATGCGCCGCGAACGCATGCACGGCGTCAAGCGAGCTTGCAGCCCGTCTTGTCGAGCGGCAGGAACGACTGGCCCGAGCTGACGATGTCCGCATAGTCGTCCGCGTTCTTCATCCGGGCCTTCGGCTTGCCTTTCAGCAGGTAGTAGTTCTTCAGCACCTGGTGGTCGCCCTTGCGGATTTCCTCCGGGCCCGTGAGGCCGTCGTACTTCATCCCTTCCATCGCGGCGACGACCTTCTTCGGATCGGCGCTGCCGGCCTTCACCATCGCGTCGATCAGGATCTTCGAGCAGATGTACGAACCCGCGAGGCTGTAGTTCGGGTTTGCCTTGAACGCGGCGTTCGCGCGCTTCACCAGATCGCGGTTCAGCGGCGAATCGATGCCGTGCCAGTACTGCGCGCCGAAATACACGCCATCGCAGATGTCCGACCCGAGCGCCTCGAACTGTTCGAGGCCCGACGCCCACGCGAGCAGGATCGTGCAGTTGCGCTTCATCCCGAAGCTGACGGCCTGGCGCAGCGTGTCCGACGATTGCGAGCCGAAGTTCAGGATCAGCAGCACGTCGGGCTGCGCGGCGGCCGCGTTCGTCAGGTAGCCGCTGAACTCCTTCTCGGCGAGCGAGTGGTAGCTGTTGCCGACGTGCTCGATGCCCTTTTCCTTGAAGATCGCCTTCGCGGCCGACAGCAGCCCGTCGCCGAACACGTATTGCGGCGTGATCGTGTACCAGCGCTTCGCCTTCGGCAGCATCTGGATCAACGGGCGCACCGTCTGCTCGATCGCGCCGAAGGTCGGCACCGACCAGCGGAAGGTCGCCGCGTTGCAGTCCTTGCCGGTGATCTCGTCCGCGCCGGCCGTCGTGATGAACACGCCGCCCGCCTTCTGGACTTCCTTGCCCATCGCCAGCGATTCGGACGACAGGATGCCGCCCGCGAAGAATCGCACGCCCTTCTGCTGCGCGATCTCCTGCACGCGCCGCACGGCGGTCGCGGGCTTGCCCTCGGTATCGAGCGCCGTATAGGCGAGCGGCGCGCCGAGCACCTTGCCGTATTGCTTGACGACCAGTTGCATGCCGAGATCGGCGTACTTGCCGTTGGCGGCGAACGGGCCGGACATCGGCACCGGGCAGGCGAGCTGGATGGGCGAGCCCTGCGCGAACGCGACACGGGACGACATGCTGCCGAGCGCGCCCGGCACGGCCGACAGCGCGGCCAGTTTCAACAGTTCTCGGCGATTCAAGTTGACGCTCCTCATGATGGGGGACACACGCGATACGACCGACTGCCAAACCGTGCCCACGCCACTCCTGGATGCGCGCCGCCGGTTCATTCTATTTATCATGATAAATAGAATGAACCTGATGCTAGAGTTGATCAAAATTGGTGTCAATCAGGCAAAATTCCGTACCCGCGCCGGGACCGATCGTCGACGATGACGCGGCGCGCGGTCAGACAAAGGAGTCGTGAAGATGGTCATGGACCGAGCCAGGGCGGGCCTCGCGGTCGAAATCAAGCAGCCGAAGCGGGCCGACCTCGTCGCCGAGGAGATCAAGCGGCTGATCACCGAGAAGGACCTGAAGCCGGGCGACCGCCTGCCGCGCGAAGCCGAGCTGCAGCAGCTCTATGCGGTGAGCAAGAGCACGATCCGGGAAGCGCTGAAATCGCTCGAGGTGCAGGGGCTCATCAAGGTCACGACGGGGCCGTCGGGCGGCGGGATGGTCGTCGAGGTGCCGCTCGACCGCACGCTTCAGCTGTTGCAGAACTACCTGTTCTTCAAGGACGTGACGATCGACGACATCTATACGGTGCGCAAGCTGCTCGAACCCGAGCTGGCCGCCGGCGCCGTGCCGCACCTGACGGAGCGCGACTTCGCGGCGCTGGAAGCGAACATCGCGTGCTGCGACGGCGCGTCGGGCGTGCACGATCGCGGCCACATGCTGCGTCAGCGGCAGGAGGACACGACGTTCCACGATATCCTCGCGGCCGCGAATCCGAATCCGTTCCTGCGCTTCAGTTGCGAACTGATCAACGAGATGATCCGGCAGTTGATCGAGTTCCGGAACGATACGCCGCTCGTCGAGCACAAGCGCTTCGGCGAAGCGAACGTGTCGATTCACAAGGCGATCCTGCAGGCCGCGCGCGAGCGCGACGCCGAGCGCGTCCGGGCGCTGATGGTCGAGCACATGACCGAGGCGCCCAAGCATGTGAAGCGGATGAAAGGGAAGCTGCGCGGGCGGTTGATCCTCGATTCCGAGATTCGCCGGCGGGCCGCCGCCGCGCCGGTGGCGGGACCCGATGCGGCCGAGGCGGACGCGGAAGAGCGCTGAGCGGCGGCACCGGCGGCGTGGCGTCGGGGCCGGCCGCTGCGCGGCGACCCCGCGGACTTCTTCCGCGCGCTCAGGCCATCATCGCGCGTCGCCTTCCGTGTACCCGGTCGTGCCCTTCGTTTCCAGATACTCGACGAGGCCGAACTCCGCGTACTCGCGCCCGTTCCCCGAGCGCTTGTAGCCGCCGAACGGCGCGGCCGGGTTCCATGCCGGGTAGTTGATGTGGACGTTGCCGACGCGCAACCGCGCGGCGATCCGGCGCGCGCGCTCGAGATCCTTCGACTGCACGTACGCCGCGAGCCCGTAGACCGAATCGTTCGCGAGCGCGACGGCCTCGTCCTCGGTCCGGTAGGTCATGATCGACAGCACCGGTCCGAAGATTTCCTCCGTGGCGATCGTCATGCCCGGCGTGACGTTCGAAAACACCGTCGGCCGCACGTAGAACCCGTCCGCGAGCCCCTCCGGCCGGCCGGGGCCGCCGGCGACGAGCGTCGCGCCCTCTTCGATCCCGAGCCGGATGAAGTGCCGGATGCGCTCGAACTGCGTGCGGCTGACCACCGGCCCGATGCCGGTTTCCGTCGAACGCGGATCGCCGACGACGGTGCGTTCCGCTTCCCGGCGCGCCGCCTGCTCGGCCCGCGCCAGATGATCGACGTGCACCAGCATGCGCGTCGGCGCGTTGCACGACTGGCCGCTGTTGCTGAAGCAGCTGCGCGCGCCGCGCGTGACGGCATCCTCGATGTCGGCATCGGGCAAGATCAGGTTCGGGCTCTTGCTGCCGAGCTCCTGGTGCACGCGCTTCACGGTATCGGCCGCCGCCTTCGCGACCTCGACGCCCGCGCGCGTCGAGCCCGTGAACGACACCATGTCGACGTCCGGATGCCGCGACAGCGCGTCGCCCACTTCCTGTCCGTAGCCGTGCACGAGGTTGAACACGCCGGCCGGCACACCGGCTTCGTGCAGGATCTCCGCAAACAGGATCGCGCTGAACGGCGCGATCTCGCTCGGCTTGAGCACCATCGTGCAGCCGGCCGCGAGCGCCGGCGCGACCTTGCACACGATCTGGTTGATCGGCCAGTTCCACGGCGTGATCAGCGCGCACACGCCGATCGGCTCGTGCGACACCAGCAGCGAGCCGGTCTGCGTGCTGAAGCGGAACGACTGCAGCGCGCGGATCGTCTGTTCGAGATGCGCGGTGCCGACCGCCGCCTGCATCGCCCGCGCGAACGCGATCGGCGCGCCCATCTCCTGGCTGATCGTCTGCGCGACTTCTTCGTAGCGGCGCTGGTAGATCTCGAGGACGCGCTTCAGCAACGCGACGCGCTCGTCCACCGACCAGCGCGAATACGTGTCGAACGCGTGCTTCGCCGCGCCGACCGCACGGTCGACCTCGGTCGCGCCGCCGATCGCGAGCCGTGCATACGGCCGCGCGGTGGCCGGATCGATCACGTCGATCGATCGCGCCTCGGCCGGATCGCGCCACTGGCCGTCGATATAGGACTGCTGTGAGGTTCGCATCGAATACTCCCGGAATGACGGATGCCGCGCTCAGCGCGTCGCCCGCGCGTAGGTCTCGACGAGGATGTCGCGGATCTGCGCGACGAACCATGCGATCTCGTCGCGCGACATCACCAGCGGCGGCGAAAACTGCACGATCGGCGTGCCTTCGTGATCCACGCCCGCGCGGCACAGCAGCCCCGCGTCGAAGATCGCCGGCGCGAGCAGCGTCGACACGAACGCCTGCGCGCTGATGCCGGCCGCCCAGCGGCGCGCGACCTTGTCGGTCACGAGCTCGAGCGAGTAGTGATAGCCGTCGCCGCGCACGTCGCCGACGCACGGCAGTTCGAGCAGCCCGTCGAGCGTCCGGCGAAACACCGCTTCGTTGTCGCGAACGTTCGCGAGCACCCCTTCGCGCTCCATGATCGCGAGGTTCGCGAGCGCGGCCGTGCACGCGACCGGATGGCCGCCGTAGGTCGCGCCGTGCAGGAACATCTGCTGCGGCCCGTCGAGCACCGTGTCGACGACCGCGTCGCTCGCGATCACGCCGCCGAGCGGCACGTAGCCCGACGCGATGCCCTTCGCGAACGTGATGATGTCCGGCTTCAGCCCGTAGCGCGCCGACCCGAAATACTCGCCGAGCCGGCCGAACCCGCAGATCACCTCGTCGGCGACGAGCAGCACGCCGTGCCGGTCGCAGATGTCGCGCAGCCCGGCCGCGTAGCCGGCCGGCGGCGTCAGGCTGCCGCCCGCGTTCTGCAGCGGCTCGACGACGATCGCGGCGACCGTGTCCGGCCCCTCCTGCACGATCAGCGATTCGATTTCGTCGAGCAGATGGCGCGTGAACTGCGCCTCCGTCTCGCCCGCCGGGCGGCCGTAGCGTTTCGTGTTGCCCACGTGCCGCACGCCCGACATCAGCGGCTCGAAATGCTTGCGGAAGTTCGTCATCCCGTTCAGCGCGAGCGCGCCGAACGACGTGCCGTGATACGCGACGCGCCGCGCGATGAACTTGCGCCGCTGCGGCTCGCCGCGCGACTGGTGATACTGGCGCACCAGCTTGATCGCCGATTCGTTCGACTCCGAGCCGCTCGACGTGAAGAACACGCGGTTCAGGCCCTCGGGCGCGAGCGCCGCGAGCCGGTGCGCGAGCCGGATCGCCGGTTCGTGCCCGTAGCCCCAGTTGGTCGCGAATGGCAGCCGCACCATCTGCTCGCGAATCGCATCGCCGATCTCCGCGCCGTGGCTGTAGCCGACCTGCACGCAGTACAGCCCGGCCAGCCCGTCGAAATAGCGCTTGCCGCTGCGGTCGACGAGCCAGCAGCCTTCGCCGCGGTCGAACACGGTCAGCGCGTTCTCGCGGTATGCATCGGCATGCGTGAAGTGCATCAGCAGATGGCGCTTGCCGAGCGCCTGCAGGTCCGCATCGAGATTGACGTCAACAGCGTGCATGGATCACTCCTCCTTCAGGGTTTCAAAACCGGCATCGCGCAGCCGGTCCTTCAATTCATCGACAGCGTCGGCGCCGGCCGCGTGAAACCGCGCGTCAGCCAGACGAGCTGGCAGAGCCCGACCACGAGCCAGCCGATGCCGACGTAGAACGTCTGGCGCGACAGCCCCGACCAGAGCCACACGTTCATCGCGAAGCCGATCGCCGGCATCAGGCCGTATGCAATCCAGCCCGCTGCGTGGCGATGCTCGGGCCGGCTCAGATAGCTGCGCATCACGCACAGGTTCACGATCGCGAACGCGACGAGCGCGCCGAAACTGATCATCGTCGACGCGAGATCGAGCGTGATGAAGAGCGCGGACAGCGACACGACGCCGACCGCGAGCGTCGCCCGCACCGGCGTATGCAACCGCGCATGCAGATGGCCGAACACGCATTCGGGCAGCACGCGGTCGCGGCCCATCGCGAACAGCACGCGCGTCACGCTCGCCTGGCCCGCCATCGCGCTCGCGAAGCAGCCGGCCACGTACACCGCGACGAAGAACGCCGACAGCGTGCGGCCGCCGACCCGCCGCATCAGTTCGAGGCTCGCCGAATCGAGATCCTTGAACGCATGCCAGTCGGGAAACACCACTTGACCGACATACGCGATCAGCATGAACAGCAGGCCGCTCGCGAGCGTGCAGAGCAGGATCGCGCGCGGCACCGTGCGCCGCGGCTCGCGCGTTTCCTCCGACAGCGTGGTGACCGCATCGAAGCCGAGGAACGACAGGCACAAAATCGCGGCGCCGGCGAAGATCGCGCGTGCATCGCCGGACGACGGCAACGCGATGGCAATCGACAGCCCTTCGCCCGCCGCGACGTGCGCCGACGCGATCACGAAGACCGCGATGAACACGAGCTGGCTCGCGATCAGGATCAGGTTCACGCGATTGACGAGCCGGATGCCGACGATGTTCAGCCCGGTGATCAGCGCGATGCTGCCGATGATCCACACGCTGGCCGGCACCGTCGGAAAAATCTGTTTCATGTAGATGCCGATCGCGAGATAGCTGATCATCGGAATGAACAGGTAATCCATCAGCAACGCCCAGCCGACCATGAAACCGGCCGACGTGCCGAAGTTGCGGCTCGCGAACGTGTAGGCCGAGCCGGCGCTCGGCATCAGCCGCGCCATGTGGCCGTAGCTGCGCGCGGTAAACAGCATCGCGATCAGCGTGACCGCGTACGCGGCCGTCAGATGCCCGTTCGTCTCGCTCGTGACGAGGCCGTAGGTCGTGAACACCGTCATCGGCAGCATGTACGCGAGGCCGAAGATCACCAGCGTCGAGAGTCCGAGCAGGTGCGGCTTGCGTGCGTCGGTGTCGCCGCGCGGCGCGTACGCCTCGAACTCGTGCATCGCGGCGGCTGATGCGGTTCGACCTGGCCTGTCGTTGTCCATGCTGTCCTCACGTGGGTGGCGTCCATGACTTCAACACGCGTGCGTCCGGCGCTGCCGGCGGGGCACGACTGGAAGAAAGTGTGGTGCGCCAAAAAATCGACGACGAATGAGAAAAGCGGACGTAATCGAGGGATATTTCCGGACACATCGTCGGGCATGGTGCCCTGCCGCCCTGCATGCTGCTGTGCGGCACTGGCGTTTTGCGGACATTCCGGCTATGTTCTGTGCGACCCCGTCACCGCATCGGCACCATGGACAGCCGTTCCCAACGAAACCAGAGCCGGGCCGAACGCAGCCTGCGTTCGGCGCTCGGCCTCGCGCGTCCGGCCGGACGCCAGGAGGATATTCCCGCCACGGTTCACGCGATCGCGGTCGCGCTGGACGAGTGCCGCGTGCGGCGCATCGACGGCGCCGCACTGCTCGAAGGCACGGGGCTCGGCGCGGACGAAGTCGCATCGCCGAACCTGCACGTGAATCGCGGCCAGGAGCAACGTTGCTTTCGCAACCTGCTGCGCTGCAGCGGCGTGCCGTCGATCGGGCTGTCGATCGGCGCGCGGCTGCATGTGTCGACGCTGGGTCTCGCCGGCTACGCGATGCTGATCAGCGGCTCGGTGATGCAGGCGTTCCGCTGCATGGGCCAGTTTCCGCTGTTCATGGGGCTGTATTTCGACGTGCGTATCGACGCGCATGCCGGCGGCATGAGCGTGACCATCGGCCGCTACAACGGCGAGCCCGATCTCGAGGTGTTCCAGGCCGACATGTGCCTGTCGAGCCTGCGCCTGATCGTGTCCGACCTCGTCGGCAAGCCGGTGTGGCCCGAGCAGGTGCAGCTCGCGCGCCGCACGCCGCGCAACGCGGCCGACTACGCGCGCCACTTCGGCTGCCCGGTCGTCTTCAATGCGGCCGACAACCGGCTCGTGTTCACGTCGGTGAACGGCACGGAAGCGCCGCGCCTCGCGAACGAAGTCAGCTTCAATGCGCTGCACGGCCAGTGCGAGGTGCTCGAACGGCAGTGGGCCGCGTCGGTCGGCACGCGCTTCGCCGATCGCGCGAAGGAATTGATGGCGCGCGACCTCGTGCGGTTCAAGTCGATGACGGCGCTCGCCGGCGCGCTGCACCTGACCGAACGCACGCTGCGCCGGCGGCTCGACAAGGACGGCATCACGTTCCAGTCGTTGCTCGACGACGTGCGTCGCGACGAAGCCGTGCGGTTGCTCGACGATCATGCGTTGAGCGTCGCCGCGATCGCCGAGCGGCTCGGTTACAGCGAACCGCGCAGCTTCCGTCACGCGTACCGGCGCTGGACCGGCAAGACGCCGCGCTCGGCGTCGGACACCGACGCGTGACTCGGATGCGTTACCCCTTCGCCCTGACGCGCCGCCGGCTCGCGCACCGGCGCGTCATGTCGACCTGAAGTCGCTTCGCCTGGCTTTCGAGGATCCGGCAGAACGCTTCGGTGAACGCACTACCCGGCCGCAGCGACGGGCGCAGCATCGCGATACGGCGCGGCGGAATCGTGTCGATCGGCACGAACGCGAGGCCGGCCGCATCGATCGACACGGCGGTCAGGCTGTCGACGATCGCGCGCCGCCCGGCCAGTTGCACCATCCGGCACGCGAGCGCCGAACTCGACACGCGCGCGTGAATCGTGTGCCGGTTCTCGGACGCCGACAGCAGCGCCTCCAGTTCGGGGATGCCTTCCAGCGCATCGACGCTCGTCAGCCCGCCGGCTTCGAGATCGGCGAGCGTCACCGTCTGCCGCACGGCCAGCGGATCGTCGGCGCGCATCGCGCAGACGATCGTCGAATCGAGCAGATGCTGTTCGGTGACGTTGCGCATCGCGCGAAACGGCGCGCAGATGCCGAGATCCACTTGCTGGCTCTCGACGAGATCGAGCATCCGCTCCGCGTTCTCGATCGCGACTTCGACGAACACCTTCGGGTACTTCGCCTGGAACACGGTGATCGCTTCCGGCAGCAGCCGTTCGGTGACCGCCGGATACGCGCAGATGCCGAGGCGGCCGAGCGTGCCCGCGCGCAAGCCGTCCGCGAGTTCGTTGAGCGCATGCAGGCTCGCGTTGGTCCGCTCGGTCTGCTCGAACAGCAGGATCGCTTCGGCCGTCGGCAGCAACCGGCCTTTCTCGCGCTTGAACAGCTCGACGCCGAGGCTTTCTTCCAGCACCTTCAACTGCTTCGTGACCGCCGGCTGAGAGATGTGCAGATTGCGCGCCGCCGCCGTCAGCGTCCGGCACCGGACCACCTCGTACAGCAGTTCGACCTGGTGATAGTTCAGCGTTCGCCTTGCCATGTTCCCCTCCTTTCGACGCCGCACGATCGCGAGAGCATAACCCACGGTTATAGGTCGCGGTCCGACAATGTATTGGCGGAACAGGCCGGAATTCGATGAAATCACGGCTTTGAACACAAAAGCGGCCGCAACGGGCAGGTCAGGGGACACAACGATGCAGACAATGTCGAGCTTACGGGCGCACAAGCCCACCAAATTCCGCTGGTTCATGGTGTTCCTCGCGTTTCTCGCGATCGTCACCAACTACATGGACCGCGCCAACCTGGCGGTCGCGCTGCCGTACATGAATACGGAGCTGCACCTGTCGTCCGCCGAATCGGGCCTGATCCTCGGCGCGTTCTTCTGGACTTATGCGGCCTGCCAGATCCCGGCCGGCATGCTCGTCGACCGGTTCGGCGCGAAACTCGTGTTCGCGGGCGCGGTCGTGTGGTGGTCGGCATTCACGATGGCGACGAGCCTCGCGCGCGGCGGCGCGTCGCTGCTCGGCCTGCGTTTCCTGCTCGGCGTCGGCGAAGCCGGCGCGTTCCCGTCCGCGACGAAATTCGTCGAGCGCTGGTTCCCGCCGACCGAACGCGGCCTCGCGTCCGGCATCTACGATTGCGGCGCGCGCGGCGGCACACTGATCGCGCTGCCGATCTGCACCGCGATCATCACCGCGTACGGCTGGCGCGCGTCGTTCATCTTCACCGGCGCGATCGGCCTCGTGTGGGTCGTCGTCTGGCTGCTGGTCGCGAGCGAGTTTCCGTCGCAGAACCGCTTCGTCAACGCGGCCGAAGCCAAGCACGTCGACCAGGACGCACCCACCGAAAAGCGCGCACCGGTCCGCATCAAGTGGGGCCGGCTGTTCACGTCGCGTGTGGTGTGGGCAATGTCGCTCGGCTTCGCCTGCCAGGGCTACGTCGTCTACTTCTTCATCACGTGGTACCCGACCTACCTGGTGAAGGAACGCGGTTTCAGCCTGCTGCAGCTCGGTTTCTACGGCATCCTGCCGGGCCTCGCGGGGCTGGTCGGCTCGTGGGTCGGCGGCTGGATCTCCGACCGCATCGCGGCAAGCCACTACGGCCTGAACTTTGCGCGCAAGTTCTGCATCGTCGTCGGGATGGCGCTGAGCGCGACGATCGGTCTGGCGGGGCTCGCGTCGCAGGCTTGGCTCGCGCTGCTGCTCCTGTCGATCGCGTTCTTCGGCGTGTCGGTCGCCACGTCGAGCATTCTCGCGCTGCCGGCCGACGTGTCCGCACGCGGCGAACGCTCGGTGGCCGGCACGGTCGCCGGGTTCCAGAACTGCATCTCCAATCTCGCGGGCATCGCGAGCCCGGCCGTGATCGGCCTGCTGAAGGACGCGACCGGCTCGTTCACGCCCGGCCTGATCTCGGCGTCGATCATGGCGATCATCGGATGCCTGATCTACATCTTCATGCTCGGGCCGATCCGCTCCGACGTGCTCGAACACGTGGTCGCCGACTGACGGTCACACGTTCACACGCGTTCGGCCCGCTTATTCAACGAGGAAAACATGCTTTGCGATTCACCGAAGGTGCCGTTTCTTGCTCAGGGTTGCGAGCCGGATACGGAGCGAGTCTCCGCCACGTTCGCCGTCCTCGGCGCGCCGTACGGCGTGCCGTACGGCCCGGCGCTGCTGCACTGCGACGCGTCCAACGCGCCCGACAAGGTGCGCGAGCGCAGCTTCCGCTACGGGCGCCAGATCGGACACTATGACTTCGACCTGCAAGGCACGCTGTTCGGCGACACGGGCGCGACCTGCGTCGATTGCGGCAACCTGCCCGGCACGCTGGACGTCGCGCGCAACGCGGCGGCCGTGACGTCCGCCGTCGCGTCGCTGCTCGAGCGCGGCGCGATTCCGGTGGTGCTCGGCGGCGACGATTCGATTCCGGCGCTGTGCGTGCGCGCGTTCGACGCGTACGGACCGCTGAACGTGCTGCAGTTCGACGCGCATCTCGACTTCCGCGACGAGGTGAACGGCGAACGGCACGGCTATTCGAGCCCGATCCGGCGCATCCGCGAGATGCCGTTCGTCAGGCGGATCGTCCAGGTCGGCCTGCGCGGCAGCGGCAGCGCGCGCCCGAGCGACGTGGAGGACGCGCTGCGCTCGGGCAACGTGCTCGTGCCGGCCGACGTCGTGCACGATGAAGGCATCGAAGCCGTCACGCGGCACCTCGTGGACGACGCGCCGTGGTTCGTGACCGTCGACATCGACGGCCTCGACCCGAGCATCGCGCCGGGCGTGGTCGCGCCGATGCCGGGCGGCCTGACGTTCCACCAGACGCGCGGCGTACTGCGGCACCTGTGCGCGAACACGCGGCTCGCGGGAATCGACGTCGTCGAATATCACCCGGCGCTCGATGTGCGCGAGATGACCGCGCTGACGATCGTGCGGCTGCTGACCAACGTGATCGGCACCACCGCGCGCCGCATCGCGCGGTAACGATTTCATGCGGCGAGACCGCTCGCGCATCGCCCGTCGCCACGCCGGTCTCGCCCACTGATTCGGGCTTCGAATCAATTTTCACGCACCCTGCTCGTGGCCCTCGCACGACCGGCCACGCATCGCCGCGATCGCTCCCCACGGTAGACGCGTTCGATCGATTGTTCTATACTCGCCTCAACTTCATCACAAAACGCATGATCTCGTGCGCAACGTGATGTCATTTCGCACTTCGTTGCGCATGCATCCGTTTCGCCACGTCAAAAGGGGCCTCCGGCCCCAGCGGTCGGCGCCAAGCCGCCCGCATCCATGCCGTCTTCACAGGACGGTGCCCTGCTCGAACGCGCCTCGCCGTTACGGCGCCGCCGGGCTGAACCTGACAATCAGACGAACGCGTCGTCGCGTTCAACCGACCGCCAGCCGCACCTCGGTGCAGCCGGCAGCACTGTTTCCGTCAGTTCAATCGCGGCCATGCCGGGATCACGAACTTCCATCGCGACGCCATGCGGCGTCATCGCGGCGTGCGCCTGCGCGCGCCGCACCGAATCGAGGAGGCGTATCTTCATGACTCGACGCACTGTCCAGCTGGTGGGCAGCCTGGTGGCCATCATCGCCGTGGGATGGGCATTGGCGCGCGGCATCGGCGCCGAGACGTTCAAGCAGCGCTCGGACGATCTCGCCTACTACGCGGGCCAGCACATGCTGCTGGTCGTCTATTCGATGACACTGGCCATCGCCGTGGGCGTGCCGGCCGGCGTACTGCTGAGCCGGCCGCGATTCCAGCGCCAGGCCGAGCGCTTCATGCAGGTCTTCAACATCGGCAATACGATCCCGTCGCTCGCGGTGCTCGCCATCGCGCTCGGCATCTTCGGCATCGGCAACGTGCCGGCGATCGTCGCGCTGTTTCTCGCCTCGCTGCTGCCCGTCACGCGTAACGCCTACGAAGGGATGAAGAACGTACCGGCCGCGCTGCGCGAAGCCGCCAAGGGCATCGGCATGACGGGCTGGCAATCGCTGGTTCGCGTGGAATTGCCCAACGCCTTGCCGATCATCGTCGGCGGCGTGCGCACCGCGCTCGCGATCAACGTCGGCACGGCGCCGCTCGCCTACCTGATCGGCGCGGACAGTCTCGGCTCGCTGATCTTCCCCGGCATCTACCTCGACAACCAGCCGCTGCTGCTGCTCGGCGCGTCGCTCACCGCGATCCTGGCACTGGTGCTGGACGGCATCGTCGCGGCCGGCAGCCGTCACTGGCTGGCACGCCACGGAGGTGCCGCATGACGCTTCATCGCATCCTTCGATCGTTCGCACGCCTGTGCACCGTCGGCGCGCTGTGCGTCGCCGCGAGCACGCCGGCGTTCGCCGCGAAGCTCGTGCTGGGCGCGAAGAACTTCACCGAGCAGTACGTGCTGGCGGAACTCACGTCGCAATACCTGCGCTCGCGCGGCTACGACGTCGAAGTCCGCGCCGGGCTCGGCAGCACGCTCGCGCGCAGCGCGCTGGAGAACGGCCAGTTCGACCTGATGTGGGACTACACGGGCACGGCGGCGCTCGTCTACAACAAGATCCAGGACAAGCTGTCGCCCGAGGAGATGTACCGGCGCGTCAAGGCGCTCGACGTGCCGCGCGGGCTCGTGTGGCTCGATGCGTCGCCGCTCAACGACACCTACGCGATCGGCCTGCCGAGCGAACTCGCGCAGGCCACCGGCATCCGCACGGTGTCGCAGCTCGCCGAGCACCTGAAGAACGATCCCGCCGCGAAGCATTACGTATTCGGCATGGACGCGGAATTCGCGAATCGCCCCGACGGCCTGAAGCCGCTGCTCGCCGCCTACGGCATGCAGTTCAGCCGCGCGCAACTGAAGCAGATGGATCCGGGGCTCGTCTATACGGCCCTGCACAACAATCAGTTGAAGATCGGCCTCGTCTACACGACCGACGGCCGCGTGAAGGGCTTCGGCATCGTGCCGCTCGAGGACGACAAGCACTTCTTCCCGCCGTACAACGCGACGCCCGTGGTCCGCAAGGGCACGCTTGAAAGCAATCCGAAGCTCGCGACGCAGCTCAACGCGCTGTCGGCCGCGCTCGACAACGACGCGATGCAGGCGATGGCCAAGGCCGTCGATCTCGACGGCAAGTCGCCGCGCGACGTCGCCGATGCGTTCCTGCGCACCCACCCGCTGCCCTGAAGGAGGACCGATGAGCGTATTCGACTATCTCGCTTCGAGCTGGCCCGAGTTGCTGCAGCTCACGCTGCAGCACGTGTGGCTCGTCGCGATCGCCGTAGGTTGCGCGATCGTCGCCGGCGTACCGCTCGGCATCCTGATCAATCGCCACGAATGGCTCGCCGGGCCGCTGCTCGGCATCGCCACGCTCGTGCTCACGCTGCCGTCCATCGCGCTGTTCGGCCTGATGATCCCGTTCTTCTCGCGCTTCGGCCAGGGCATCGGCGCCGCGCCCGCGATCACGGCCGTATTCCTCTACTCGCTGCTGCCGATCATGCGCAATACGTACCTGGCCTTGCACAACGTGGATGCAGGGATCAAGGAAGCCGGCACCGGCATCGGGATGACCTCGTGGCAGCGCCTGCGTCTCGTCGACTTGCCGCTCGCGGTGCCGGTGATTCTCGCGGGCGTGCGCACCGCGGTCGTGATGAACATCGGCGTGATGACGATCGCCGCCGTGATCGGCGCGGGCGGCCTCGGCACGCTGATCCTGCGTGCGATCGGGCAGAGCAGCATGATGAAGCTGCTGGTGGGCGCGGTGCTCGTGAGCCTGCTCGCGATCGTTGCCGACCGGCTGCTGCAGATGCTGCAACGTGCATTGACACCGAAGGGAGTGCAGAAGACATGATCGAACTCGACCAACTGACCAAGACCTTCACGCGCAAGGACGGCCAGGCCGTGCGCGCGGTCGACTCCGTGAGCCTGTCGGTGCCCGAAGGGGAAATCTGCGTGTTCCTCGGCCCGTCGGGCTGCGGCAAGACCACCACGCTCAAGATGATCAACCGGCTCATCGCCGCCACGTCGGGCCGCGTGCTCATCAACGGCGAGGACACGGCGCAGCTGAACGAAGTCGACCTGCGGCGCCACATCGGCTACGTGATCCAGCAGATCGGCCTGTTCCCGAACATGACGATCGAGGAGAACATCACCGTCGTGCCGCGCCTGCTCGGCTGGGACAAGAAGCGCTGCGCCGAACGCGCGCGCGACCTGATGTCGATGGTCGCGCTCGATCCGAAGCTGTACCTGAAGCGCTATCCGCGCGAGCTGTCGGGCGGGCAGCAGCAGCGCATCGGCGTGATTCGCGCGCTGGCCGCCGATCCGCCCGTGCTGCTGATGGACGAGCCGTTCGGCGCGGTCGATCCGATCAATCGCGAATCGATCCAGAACGAGTTCTTCCAGATGCAGCGGCAACTGAACAAGACCGTGATCATGGTGAGCCACGACATCGACGAAGCGATCAAGCTCGGCGATCGCATCGCCGTGTTCCGGCGCGGCCAGCTCGTTCAGTACGATCACCCCGACACGCTGCTCGCCCGCCCGCGCGACGAATTCGTCGCGCAGTTCGTCGGCCAGGACAGCACGCTCAAGCGCCTGCTGCTCGTGAAGGCCGGCGACGCCGCCACGCAACCCGAAACCGCGCGCGTCGATACGCCGCTCGCACACGCACTGGCGGTGATGGACGAAACCGACTGCCGCTACCTGACCGTGCTCGACGACGCGGGCCGGGCGCTCGGCTACGTGACGCGCCGCGCGGCACGCACCGACGGCGGCGTGTGCGGCGAACGCGTGACGCCGTTCCCGGCCGGCGTCGCGGCGGACGACAACCTGCGCATCGTGCTGTCGAAGATGTACCAGTACAGCGCGTCGTGGATGCCGGTGCTCGACCCCGACGGTGCGTGGCTCGGCGAGATCACGCAGGACTCGATCGCCGCGTACCTCAGCTCGGGCCGCTCGCGCCGGCAAACCGGCCAGCCGCCTGGCAGCCCGGCCGAGACGGTCGCCTCGGTCGCCACGTCCTGAGTCGCGCCCGGGCCGGTGCTTCGTTGCACCGGCTTCGGGAAGTGAATCGACATCGCGCGTTGCAGAAAACAACCAGACGCATCAGCGCAGCGGCGCGCGCGTTTTTCCGTCGACCTTCAATGTGCGCCGATCGCGCGCGACTTCGTATTCGACGGTCTGCGCGGGCGTGACGGCACCATACGATCGGCCGTTCACATAGACGACGCCGTCGCGCAACTCCACCCTGTCGCCGTTGACGGTTGCCGTGGCCCGGTCGCCCTGCAAAACCGCGCCCGAACAACCGGCGGTCGAGAAGCTGCGGACCGACGTGCCCGGCATCGCGGCGTTCCCGCCGCGCTGATCCGCCGCATGCGCGGCGCTGCACGGCGCCGCATCCATCACGCCGGCCGCATGGAGCGGCACCGCGCCGAGGCCACTCCCGGCCAGCAACGCGATCGTCATCGGCAACAGCTTGTTCATGGTGATCTCCGTGGTCCGCGGTCGTCGATCGAGGGTCGGCCGATGCCCCTGCTCGCAGTTCGGCCAGCGCCGCCCAGTATGCAGTCACTTCGCCGCGCCCGGCCATCCGCTTCAGTACCCGTCGCGGTGGCGGCCGCACGGATGCGCCGCCCCGAAGCAATCGATTACGTGAAAATCCGCCTTGATCAAGTTGCGACCCGCAACTATTATCGATTGCGATACGCAACCTTTCAGGGGCAGACCATGGACCTCATCGACGCGCCGGCCAAGCCGCGCGACGCGACCATCCTCGAATTGCGCGACTTCTCGCGCAAACTGGTACGCGAGCTCGGCTTCATGCGCGCGACGCTGGCCGACAGCGACTGGGCGCCGTCGGCCGTGCACGCGATCCTCGAGATCGGGATGGCGCCCGGCATCAACGCGAAGGATCTGGGCGCCATCCTGCGGCTCGACAAATCGAACACGAGCCGGCAACTCGCGCGGCTCGAAGCCGCCGGTATCGTGGAGCGGCGCGTGTCGAGCGAAGACGCGCGGGCGATCGAGCTGTACCTGACCGCCGAAGGCAAAAAGCTCCGAAAAAGAATCGATACGTTCGCGACCGATCAGGTGTCGAACGCGCTGCGCCGGATGATTCCGGCCGACCAGCAGGCGCTGCTGCGTTCGCTCGCGCTGTATGCCGATGCACTCGCCCAGGACAACGCGGCCCGCGCGCCCGTCGCACCCGCCGACGCGCCGTCGATTCGCGAAGGCTATCAGCCGGGCTGCATCGGCGACATCGCGAGCCTGCATGCGCGCTTCTATGCGGAACACTGGGGTTTCGGCGCCTTCTTCGAACAGCGGGTGGCGACCGAGCTGGCCGCCTTCGCGGGCACGCTGCCGGCCGCCGGCAAGGCGCTGTGGCTGTGCCAGGAAGACGGCCGGACACTCGCGTCGCTCGCGATCGACGGCGACCCGGCGACGGGCGTCGCGCACCTGCGCTGGTTCATCGTCAACGACGCGTTGCGCGGCTCGGGCGTCGGGCGTCAATTGATGACGCTGGCGATGCGTTTCGTCGACGAACACCGGTTTCGCGAAACCTACCTGTGGACCTTCAAGGGGCTCGATGCGGCGCGCCATCTGTACGAGTCGTTCGGCTTTGCGTTGACGAACGAGTCGGCAGGCACGCACTGGGGAACCAAGGTCGTCGAGCAGCGCTTCAGCCGGCCCGGGCCGTCCGGCGATTGATATCGGCGGACAGCTTCGCCGTGCGTGGGGGGCAGCAGCCCGGCGTTAGCTGTCGCACGCCGCCCGATGCACGACGCGCGCGAAATCCGGATAATGTCTGCCCCGAACATTCGCCCGACAATGGATCCGCTCATGACTCCCGGTGTCCTCGTGACCGGCCGCACGCTGGATCGCGCCGAATTGATGCAGCTCATCGAAGGCTCACCTGCGCCCCTCCACCTGGAGGATTGCGACCTCGAAAGCGCCGATCTGTCGCGCCTGGATCTGCGCGGCGCGCGATTCGAGCGCTGCGCGCTCGCGGAAGCGTCGTTCGTCGGCGCCACGCTCGCGCACACCACGTGGATTCGCTGCCGGGCCCGCCAAACCGACTTTGCGTCGTCGGATCTCGAGGACGCCGCGTTCCGGTCGTGCGACCTCAACAATACGAGCTGGCGGCGCAGCAAGCTCGGATCGGTCCGCTTCAACGAATGCCGGCTGACCGGTGCCGATTTTGAGGAATGCAAATCGCTGGGACTCGAATTCGCCAGCACGCTGCTGGTCGGCGCGAGCCTGCGGCGCTTTTCGTTCCGTAAAACCCGGCTCGTGGCGCTCGATTTCTCGGACGCCGATCTCGCCGGCGTGGACTTCCGCGATGCCGTGTTCGAAGGCGGCAGCCTGCGCAACGCACATCTGAACGACGCTCGCTTCGAGGGTGCCGACCTGCGCGACGTGGATCTGGGCGGCACGCCCAGGCTGCTCGCGTCCGGCGTGCTGCGCGGCGCGACCGTCTCCTACGATCAGGCGGCCATGCTGATCGAGAACTTCGGGATTCGGGTCGCATAACGCGCCGCCACACCCGCGCCCGCTTCGTCGTCGCGAGACGGCGCGGGCTATCCAGCCGTCTAATATTCTCATCACTTCGACCGCATTCCGGCCACCGCCAGTACGCTCGCAAGCGCGATGTGCACGCTGCCGCACCGCGTCGCCACCCTACCCATCACTAGGGAAAATCCGGAGACATCCTTACAGCGATTTATCCGATGATTCACGAGAGCGTCATATTTCGGCGATTTCGCTGAATGCCAAGCTTTCAGTCCGCGCCATGCAGCCGATGCCGCCCCGCGGCAATCGCGATGACCGCAGCCTGAAACGGCAGCCGTTGGCGAAGCGTCGGGTGTTCAATACTTTCAACAACCCGGTCGAGAGTAATCGTGAGAATCCGTGGCCCGCTGCTGCGATGGAGACGAGGCGATGCGCGAAACCTGCGCGCCGCGCTGCCGTCCCTCGACGACCGTGACGGCTGGCGAAGTCCTCGCCTGTCTCTGTCGATCTACACCATCCTGTCCCGCCGTTCCGTTCGCCGTCACAACGCCGTCGCCGCCCGTGCGTCCGTCGCGATCCATACCGACGACGTGGCGTCGCTGCTGCCTTAGCGCGCCTTTCCCCTTCTTCGTGTCCGTTCGACCTGCGCATCGTGTCGCCTGAGCGGCGACGGGATCGGCTCGCGCCGCGTTTGGCCGCAAGCCCGCGCGACATCGAACGCACTCCTGATTGCATTGCACTGCCCGTGCTCGTCGACAGCACGGATCACGCACGCCTGTTCCATCCGATGAACCGTCGCGCGATGGCCCGTACGCCGGGCTCGACGCGCTCCGCCAGGAAAGACTTCGTCATGCGAATCCGCCCGCTCCACCGTACCCTTTCAGCCGCCGCCATCCTGTCGATCGCCGCCGCCGGCACTGCCGCCCGCGCAGCCGGCGAACTGAACATCTACAACTGGTCCGACTACATCGCGCCGGACACGATCCCGAACTTCCAGAAACAGACCGGCCTTCACGTTCGCTACGACAACTACGACAGCGACGACACGCTGCAGGCGAAGCTGCTGTCCGGCAACTCCGGCTACGACATCGTCGTGCCGACGTCGAACTACATGGCCAAGCAGATTCAGGCGAGCGTCTACCAGCCGCTCGACAAATCGAAGCTGCCGAACCTGTCGCATCTCGACCCGCTGCTGATGAAGATGGTCGCCGACGCCGACCCGGGCAACCAGTACGGCGTGCCGTGGGCCTACGGCACCGACGGCATCGGCTACAACGTGCAGGCCGTGAAGAAGGCGCTCGGCGACAAGGCGCCGGTCGACAGTTGGGCGCTGGTGTTCGATCCGGCCAACATGGCGAAGCTGAAGGGGTGCGGCGTGTCGTTCCTCGACCAGGCCGTCGACGTGTTCGCCGCGACGCTGCAGTACATGGGCAAGGACCCGAACAGCACGAACCCGGCCGACTACCGCGCCGCCTACGACGTGCTGAAGAAGGTGCGCCCGTACATCACGCAGTTCAACTCGTCGGGCTACATCAACGATCTCGCGAACAACGACCTGTGCGTGTCGTTCGGCTACTCGGGCGACGTCGGCATCGCGCACCGCCGCGCGGCCGAAGCGAAACGCCCGTACGAGATCCGCTTCGCGAATCCGAAGGAAGGCGGCCTGCTGTGGTTCGACATGATGGTGATCCCGAAGGACGCGCCGAACCGCGATGCCGCGCTGAAGTGGATCAACTACCTGCAGGACCCGAAGGTCAATGCGGGCATCACCAACGCGGTGTTCTACCCGACCGCGAACAAGGCCGCGCGTCAGTACGTGAAGCCCGCGATCGCGCGCGATCCGTCGGTGTATCCGTCCGACGAGGTATTGAGCAGGATGACGTTGCTCAAGCCGATGCCGCCCGAGATTCGCCGGCTGCAGAACCGGTTGTGGGCGCAGTTGAAAACGGGGCGGTGAGCGCGGGGCGACGCGCTTGAACCCTGCCTGCGGCGGCGCGAGCCGCAGGCACGCCATCGAACGTCGAGCGACCTACCGCAACGCCTGCCCCCGCTCCGCCGCAAACGCATCGCCAACGAACCGGATCACGTCGTCGAGCGACGACGTGCACACCGCGTCCGCGGCAAGCGACCGAAACGCACCGTCCGGCCCGAAGCAGACGAGCGGCTTGCGCCAGCGCTGCGCGAGCGCGATCTCTTCCGCCGTCCCGTGCCCGCCCGGCAGGGCCACGATCAGGTCGCTGCTCAGCACGTTCACGTAGTTGCGGTTGATCGTGTCCGGAGCCGCGCCCGGCTCGCGGCGCGGCAGCGGCGTGAGGACCGGAATGTCGACGAACGGATGCGGATAGCCGTCGAGCGGCACGAAGCCCGCGACCGGATCGGCCTGCGTCGGCACGATGCCGATCGATCGTCCGGTTCGACCGGGCACGCCGGCGAACGCGCGCGCGACCGCCAGCATCACGCCCTGCCCGCCGCCCGTCAGCAGATTGAACCCGGCCTGCGCAAGCCACGCGCCGAGCGGTTCCGAAAATGCGGCCCACGGCTCCTTGCCCGAGCCCATCACGCCAATCGTCCTGGTTTTCCGTTGCATCGTGGTTTCCGGTGAAATCGTGGCGGCGCGTACGCGCGCCGCGCTCATTCGAGCTCGACGCCCTTGAGCTCGGGGATCAGGAACAGCGTCGCGATCATGTCGAGCACGTACAGGCCGGCGAGCAGCGCGATGGCCGTCTGGAACCCGTAGTGCGCGGCGAGCGCGCCGACCGCAACCGGGCCGAAGCCGCCGACCGCGCGGCCGATGTTCCACAGCACGTTCTGCGCGGTCGCGCGTGCGGCCGTCGGATAGCCTTCCGACATCAGCGTCCCGTAGCCGCCGACCATCCCGTTGACGAACATCCCCATCAGCGCGCCGGCCCACAGCATCGTCGTCGGGTGCGACAGCCGCGCATACGCGATGACCGTCACGACCGAGCCGAGCTGATACAGCAGGAACGTCGGCTTGCGGCCGATGCGATCGGCCAGTTGGCCGAACACCCAGACGCCGATCATCATCCCGACGACGGTCGCCGCCGTCCACAGCCCCGATTTCGTCAACGAGAAGCCCATCTGCTTCGACAGGAAGGTCGGCAGCCAGATCATGATCCCGTAGTAGCCGAAATTCTGGACCGAACACAGGATCACGATGCCGAGGCTCGTGCGCGCGGTGCGGCCGTCGGCGACGAGCATGCGGAACGCGTTGGACGTGTGCTGCGTCGCGCGCTGCACGAACGCTTCCGGCTCGTGCAGCTTGTTGCGCATCACCCACGCGAGCAGCGCGGGCAGCACGCCGACCACGAACATGCCGCGCCAGCCGATATGGAGCAGCAGAAACGGCGTCAGCAGCGCGGCCAACAGCACGCCGGCCTGCCAGCCGAGCGCGACGTAGCACGACACGCGGGCGCGCTTGGCTGCAGGCCACGCTTCGGCCGCGAGGGCCATGCCGATCCCAAATTCGCCGCCGAGGCCGATGCCCGCGATGGTGCGATAGACGAGCAGATCCTCGAAGCCGCGCGCGAATGCGCACAGGCCCGTGAAGATCGCGAACAGCAGGATCGTCCAGGTCAGCACGCGCACGCGCCCGTAGCGATCGCTCAGCGCGCCGAACACGATGCCGCCCGCAACCGCGCCGATCAATGTCCACGTGACCAGCGCGCCGCCCTGTCCGGGCGTCAGGTGCAGCGCCGCCGTGATCGCCGGCAGCATGAAGCCGAGGATCAGCAGGTCGAAGCCGTCCATCGCGTAGCCGATCGCCGATCCGGCCAGCGCTTTCCACGCGTACGCGCCGACCTGCTCCACGCGCGGGGCCGACGGGCCGCCGAGCGTCGAAGATTTCATGTTTGCTGCCATGGTGTCCTGCCACGAATGTCCGGCGACATTCTAAGGCCTGTGCCGGCGAACGACGGCGGCGGACGCGCGTCGCGCCCGCGCTGGCCGGACGGCGCGCGGGCAACGGAGGCAACGAGCGGGAAAAGGAAAAGAAAAGGGAAAACGTCGATCCGGTGTCGGCGGCGAGGCCGGCGATGTCGCGATCAGGCCGGACACCGAATGAAAGACGGCGGGCGGGCGGCGGATTGCCGGCCGGCCCGCCTGCGCGAACCGGACGGCGCCCGGTCGCCTTGCGGCGCGCCGGGATTCAGCCCTGATCGTCCCCGGGCCACCAGGTCTTGGCCTCGCGATCGACCGCCAGCGTTTCGAGATCCTTGCCTTCGAGCCATTTCGGCCGCGGGCCGCGCCCCGACCACGAGCGGCCGGTCGACGGATCGTAGTACTTGGCAGGCGCCTTGCGCTTGCGCTGGACGATGTAGCCGAGCGCGCTCAGCACTTCCTGCTGCGAAATTCCCAAAAGCTCGACCTGTTCCTTGAAGGCCGCGAGCGCGGCTTGCTTCTCCTTCTGCTTCGCCTCTGACAGCTTGATGTTCAGGTCCCGAAGTTGTGCTTCGAGTTCCTGCAGGGCCTGGGTCATGTATTCATCCTCTTTGGGCATGTTTTTGCAAAAAGCTCCGATGGCCGAACCTACCACGAAGTTCCGCCGATCGGGGCTGTCAAATAGGTGAATCGTCCACCTGAGCCGGCATGATTTGCGCGATGCGCACTAAACGACGTCGTGCGTCACTGGCAGCTTGAACCAAGCCGGCAACGGGCGGCACGCCGCGTACGCATGCATGAAGCGAACGGCGGCGGCAAGTGATTCGCCGCCCCTGGCACGGGCGCGGCATGGCGCGAATGATAGCAGTGCGCGGCGTCGTGTTGCAGAAGTCTGCCGACCGGCGTCGACGCGGGCCGACGGGTCAGCGGCCCGCGCCGCCGGCGTCCCACACGATCCGGTCGAACAGCGCGCGCAGCTTCGCGCCGCGCGCCGCATTCAGCGCCGTCGCATGCGCGACGCGCCCGGCCAGATGCGCACGGAAATCCGGATGCGCATCGCGATTCTGCGACGCCGGGCCGCGCCGGATGCAGTTGGTCAGGATCGCTTTCAGTCGATCGAATGCGTCGCGCGACAGGTTCGGATGCCGGTTGACGACCACGCCGGCCAGTTGCTGCCGCGTGCCCCGCCGCATCACGCGGGTCTTGCGCAATTGCAGCGCGAACCCTTCCTCGAGCGCGATCGCGGCGACCCGGACTTGCAGCCGCGCGACGTCGCGCGCGAGCGCGCCGCCGCCGGAAAACGCGAGATCGTCCGCATAGCGCGTATAGGTCGCATCGACCGAACGCGCGAGCGCGGCGAGCCGCAGGTCGAGCCGGAACGCGCACAGGTTCGCGAGCGCCGGCGACGTCGGCGCGCCCTGCGGCAGATGCCGTTCGCGATAGCGCTGACGGCCGATCCAGTCGAACCGGTCGCGCAGGTCCGGCTCGAGCAGCCGCGCCGACGGCACGCGATTGGTGCAGAGCCCGGTGAGGATCCGCGCGACTTCGGCCGGATAACCGAGCGTCGCGAACAGCGCATGGACGCGCGCGGCGCGCACCGACACGAAGAAGTCCGCGAGATCGAAACGCACGACGACATCGCGATCCGCATGCGGCGTCGCGAACGACACGATCCCGTGCCCCTTGCGAAAACCGTGGACCGCGCCATGCGGCGCGATGCGATCGAGCAGCCCGCGCAGGATGCGGCGCTGCGCTTCGCGCAGCCGCCCCTTCGGGATTTCGACGAGGCGGCACCCGCCGCTGCGCTTGTCGACCGCGACGTATGTGTAGTGATGCAGCGGCGTGGCGCCGCTGCGCGCGTCGACGCGCCAGTGGTCGGACAGCCAGTCGAGTTCCGGCGCGCTCACCCCGAGCCAGCCGGCGAGATCGCCGGGCGTCGGCCATTGCGGCACATCGCAGCCCGCGAGCGGCGCCGGCAACGGTCGCTGGACCAGCGGCCGCCGCACGATTCGGATCACCAGCGGCCGACGCTCGCCATACCATGCGCGCACGAACGCGGGCGCCTCGGCCAGGAGCGCAGCGAGCGCGTCGGTGTCGGTATCGGCCCAGTTCGCGCCGAAGCGGGCGAGCGCGGTGCCCGCGCATTCGGGCGTCCACGGCTGTGCCTCGCCGAGCACGGCGGCCATCCGCGCGACGACGCCGTCGCGTTCGGGCGGACCGGCGAGCATCGCCTCGGCAATCGTGCGGGTGGTATCGCGCAGGGATGAGTGCATGGGAAAAGGAAGGCGGGACGATGAGTCAACGTGGCTGGTGCTGCGAGAGCGGTCGTTGCGCAACGCGCAACTTGCGCACTTGCGACGCATCGGCGTATCGATCTGATCCACGGGGTAGCCCCGTAGTCCGGGAACATCGGCTGCCTGTTCCGGGCGTGTGCTTGACCCACCGCCCCGCGTCGCGACTTTAATGGGCGGCGACGCCAGGTGTCAAATCGAGCCGGACGATGCGCGCTGCGCGGCGGCGGCGCGCTTATGCGCGCCGGGCGAACAGTTCGCTGAACGCGATCGGCGCCACGCCGATGCCGGCCATGCCGTTCAGTATCGTCGCCCAGCTCGCGTCGGCCACGCTGACGGGAAACGACCGCACGCGATGGGCGAGCAGCCAGAAGGTGCGCGTCATGCCGTCGCTCATCGCGACCTCGTAGCCGCTTGCCGCCGCCCAGTAGCCGACCGACGGCAGCGTCACAGGTGCGTCGCGGCCGCCCCTGAACGCGGTGGCCGCTACCGCGAACTTGCTGTCGAGCGACATGGCCCGGCGCGGTACGCAATCCTGCGAATTCTGTTTCGGGAACGTGGGGCTCGTCTCGAGCCAGCGGCGATAGAACGTCTCCGCGTCGATATGGACGACAAACCGCTCGGGTCCACCCGGCTCGGCCTTCAGATAGCAGTCCGCCTGATTCGGCACGGGGACGCGCCACGTCGCGCGCTTCGCGCTCAGCTCGACCAGTTCGCACGCCATCGACGGGCGCTGGGTGGGTGAAGCGGCTCCGGATTCGCGCAGGTCCTGTGCACGAAGGATGCCGTTACGAAGACGTGTCAGCATGGGCCCTCTCTTTCTCTCGATTTTTTCGAATGAGTCCGGGCCCGTGGCGTGCTCCGCGCGGGTGCCGCGATGCGGTCGCCCGGTTCCCCGACGCTCCCGACCGGATCGGGAACCCGCGCAGTGTATCGCCTTTCGATGCAGGTGCGACATCGCGCCATCACGACCCATACGGGTACATCGCCAGCGCCGGCCGAAGCGGCAAATGTGCGCCCCGCCCAGGGCCGCCGCACGTCCCTACATCTTGCCCGCCAGATGGAACCGCGACGCCGGATGCCACAGCCTGACCGACGTGGCGACATGCTCGCCGACCCACGTGCGGCGTCGTAGCAGCAAACACGGTTCACCGATTTCCATCACGAGATGCCGACGCACCTGCGCGTTGGGCTTCTCCGCGTAGATCCGGAACTCCGCCCGCTGGATCGGCGCGAGTCGCACCATGTAATGATTCGGCGTCTCGAGCGTGAAGTCCTGCTCCAGATACGCGGGAAACAAGGCCGGATTGACGTAGCGATCCTCGAACTGGATCGGCTCGTCTTCCTCGTAATGCACGATACGCGAATGAAACACGGGCCCGGCGCGCAGTCCGAGCGCATCGATCGCGTCCGGCTCGACGCTGCGCTCGATCAGCAGCACGCGCGCGCTGTGACGATGGCCGCGCTCGGCGATCTCGTCCGCGATGTTGCGGATCTCCAGCACCGTCGACTCGTAATGCCGACGCTCGACGAACGTGCCGGCCCCCTGGATGCGGGTCAGCACGCGCTCGGCCGTCAGTTCGCGCAGCGCGCGCGACACCGTCATCCGGGCCACGCCGAATTCCTTGACCAGTTCGGCCTCGGTCGGGATCGCGGCGCCGGGCTTCCAGTCGCCCTTCGCGATCCGCTCGACGACGTAGCGCTTGATCTGCTGATAGGCCGGCAGTGCCCGCGCCGGCACGGTGTCGGCCGACGCCTGCGCCGGCCGTGCGAAAAGCTTGCGTTCCGTTTCGCTCATGCGCCCTCGACCGAATGAATGTTGGGTAATCGGCCCGTCCTCGCCTGTCGTCACTGCAACGAAGGCGGCACGCCTGCGACGATGCCGGCCGCGATCGCGATATCGTCCGCGAGCGGCCGGTCGTCGCGATAGACCGGCACGCGCGTGCGTACATGCCGCCACAGCGCGTCCGTCGATGCGGCCCGCGCGGTGTCGCCCGGCTGCAGGTCGTACGCCTGCGCGGCGGCCAGTAGCTCGATCGCGAGCACGCGGGTCGTATTCTCGATGATGTCGAGCGCCTTCAGCGCGGCCGGCGTCGCATGACACAAGTGATCTTCCTGCAGCCCCGACGTGATGCCGCCGTCGAGACTCGCCGGCGCGGCAAGCCGCTGATTCTGCGCGACCAGCGCGACCGCCGTGTACTGCGCGATCATGAAACCCGAACAGCTGCCGCCCGGCGCGGCAAGAAACGCCGGCAGCCCGCTGACGAGCGGATTCACGAGCCGGTCGAGACGCCGCTCGGCGATCGCGGCGACTTGCGCCATCGCCGCCGCGAGGCTGTCCATCGCGAGCGCGATGCCGGCGCCGACCGCGTGCGCCTGCGAATGCACGGCCGGCGCGTCTCGCGTGCCGGCCACGACCGGATTGTCGGTCACGGATGCGAGTTCGCGATCGACGACCTCCGCCGTGACGTCGAACACGTCGCGCGCCGCGCCATGCACGTGCGGAATCGTGCGCAGGCTGAGCGGATCCTGCGTATGCCGGCCGCTCGCCGCGGCAAGCATGCCGCTGTCCGCCAGCAGCGCACGCACACGGGCGCCGACCTGCCCGATACCGGGGGAAATCCGCAGCGCGAGCGAAGCCGGATCGAATGCGGCGAGTTGCCCGCCCAGGTTCTCGAAGCTCATCGCCGCGATCCAGTCGGCCCAGTCGAGCAACCGTTCGGCGCGGGCGAGCGCGAGCGCAGCCAGCCCCGTGACGCACGGCGTTCCGTTGACCAGGCTCAACCCCTCCTTCGCGCCGAGCACCAGCGGTTCGCGGCCGATACGCCGCAGCGCCTCGTCGCCGCGCATGCGTTCGCCGCGATGGCGCGCATGGCCGTGCCCGACGCACACGAGCGCGACATGCGCCATGTGGGTCAAGTACCCGACCGAGCCGTGCGCCGGCACTTCCGGCAGGCAATCGTGCTCGAGCAGCGCGACGAGCTGTTCGACGACATCGGGACGGACGCCCGAATGCCCGTGCGCATAGTTGTTGATCGCGGCCGCGATGATCGCGCGGGTTTCGGCTGCGCCGAGCGGCATGCCGACGCCCACCGCGTGACTCATCAGGATGTTGTGCGACAGCGTGCTCTGCTGCGCCGGCGACACGATCACGTCGCACAGCGCACCGACGCCGGTATTGACGCCGTAGGCGCGAATGCCGCGCGCGACGATCTCGTCGACGAGTTCGCGAGCGGCCACGACGCGCGCGCGCGTATCGTCGGCCAACGCCAGCGGCGCGCCGGCCGCCACCGCCGCAACCTGCCGCCAGTCAAGCGGCCGAGCCGCACGGAATACGGTCATGGCAGCCTCAGTTCGCGGTGCGGTCGTGGTGGCTCGACACGAATTGCCGGAAGCGCTCGGACGTCTGGCCGCCGAAGACTTCGTCGGGTGTGCCGTCCGTATCGACCTCGCCCTGATGCAGGAACATCACGCGATTCGACACGTGGCGCGCGAATCCCATTTCATGCGTGACGACCAGCATCGTGCGCCCCTCCTCCGCGAGCGAGCGCATCACGCGCAGCACCTCGCCCACCAGTTCCGGGTCCAGCGCCGACGTCGGTTCGTCGAACAGCATCACTTTCGGATGCATCGCGAGCGCGCGTGCAATCGCGACCCGCTGCTGCTGGCCGCCCGACAGGTGCGCGGGATAGTAGCCACGCTTGTCCGCGAGGCCCACGCGCGCCAGCAGCGCCTCGGCCTCCTCCACCGCTTCCGCGCGACTGCGCTTCTGCACGCGCAGCGGCCCCTCGACGAGGTTGTCGAGCACCGTCATGTGGGACCACAGATTGAAGTTCTGAAACACCATCCCGAGCTGCGAGCGGATCCGGTCGACCTGGCGCCGGTCGCGCGGATGCAGCTTGCCGTCGCGCGCGCGCTTCATCGCCAGTTCCTCCCCGGCCAGGGCGACGGAACCGTCATCGGGGGTCTCGAGCAGGTTCAGGCAACGCAGGAACGTACTCTTGCCCGATCCGCTCGCGCCGAGGATCGAGATGACGTCGCCCTCGTGCGCGTCGAGCGAAATGCCCTTCAGCACATGATGATCGCCGAACGACTTGTGGATGTTTCTGACCGACAGCGCAACGGGAGCAGCGGTGTTCATCGGATTCTCCTGGAAGGAATGGCGCGCTCAGGACGCGACGCGCCGGGCATTTCGGGTCGCGGCGGCTGGCGCACCGGACGGCTTCGGCGCACGCAGGTGCCCCGAGAGCCGCCATTCGAGCGCGCCGAGCAGGCGCACGACGATGAAGTTCAGGCCCAGATAGATGACGGCCGCGCAGACGAACACTTCGGTCGTCCGGTAGGTTTGCTGGATGATCTGCTGCGCGACGCCCGTCACTTCCCATACGGTGACGAGGCTCGCCAGCGCGGTCGACTTGACCAGCAGCACGGCTTCGGTCGAATACGCGGGCAGACACTGGCGCAGCGCGATCGGGCCGATCACGCGCCGCAGCAGCGCGAAGCCCGACAGGCCGATCGAATAACCGGCCTCGATCTGCCCGATCGGCACGGCCATCAGCCCGCCGCGCAGGATTTCGGCCGTGTAGCCGGCCGTGCACAGCGCGAGCGACAATACCGCGCAAACGTACGGCTCGCGCAGCAGCGGCCACATGAAGCTCTCGCGGATCACGCCGAACTGGCCGAGCCCGTAATACACGAGGAACATCTGGATCAGCAGCGGCGAGCCGCGAAACACGAGGATGTAGGCACGCGCGAAACGGTTCGGCAACCAGCGCGGCGATACGCGCATCGTGACGATCACGAGCGACAGCAGGCCGCCGAGCACGAGCGACGCGAAGAACAGGCCGAGCGTGGTCGGCACGGCCGCGAGCAACTGGCGCAGCGTATCGACGAGAAAAGCGAAATCGATGGACATGCCCGTTCTCCGTCAGTTGCGCGCGAAATTGCGGCGGAACGACCGGCCGACGATCGCTTCCGCCCGGTTGAACACGCGGTTCGACAAGCCCGTCATCAGCAGATACAACGCACCGCCCGCGACGAAGAACACGAAGTACTGGTGCGTCGAATTGGCCGCGATCTGGCTCGTGCGGAGCAACTCGGCAAGACCGGTGACCGAGATCAGTGCGGAATCCTTCAGGCTCAGTTGCCACACGTTGCCGATCCCGGGCAACGCGAAGCGCAGCACCTGGGGAACCAGGATGCGCCGCAGCACCATGCTGCGCGGCATGCCGATCGAGCGCGCCGCCTCGAGCTCGCCTTTCGACACGGCGAGCACCGCCGCGCGATAGACCTCTGCCTGATAGGCGCCCGAGATCATCCCGACCGCGAGCGCACCGATCACGAACGGCGGCACGCCGATGAAGCCTTCCGCGCCGAACCACTGGCCGACGGCCGTCACGAGCGTCGAGCCGCCGAAGTAGAACAGATAGATGACGAGCAGTTCGGGCACGCCGCGAAATACCGTCGTATACAGATCGCCGAGCAGGCGGAGGGTGCGGTAGCGCGACAGCTTCGCGGCCGCGATCGCCGCGCCGATCACCGCCCCGACCGCGAGCGCGGCAAGCGTCAGCGCGACCGTCATCAGTGCGGCGAGCAGCAGCACACCGCCCCAGCCTTCGGTTCCGAAACCGAGCATTTCAAGAATCGCCATGCGTGCCTCCCGGCATGCGTTGGGTGAAGCCACTGGATGCGTGCCGCCGTGTGCCGTTCGACCGGCTCACGCGGCGGCAGCCGAACACGCGCTTACGGCGTGACGTCGGTCTTGAACCACTTGTCGGCGAGCTTCTTCACGGTGCCGTCCGCGAGCGCCGCGGCGATCGCCGTATCGAACTTCGTCTTCAGGTCGGCATCCTGCTTGCGGAACGCGAGCCCCTCGCCCGGCCCCCAGATCGGGCCGCCGAGCTTCGGCCCCGCGAGCACGATCGACGCGTTGTCCTTCTTCGCGTTGTTCGCCGCGTAGTACGTGACGTCGTCGAACGATGCGTCGATGCGCCCGGCGACCAGATCGAGATCGCGTTCGGGCGACGTCTTGTATACGCGAATCGACGCGATGTCCTTGAAGCTGTCGTTGATGAATTTCGTGTAGACGGTGCCCGACTGGATGCCGATCGTCTTGCCCTTCAGCTGCTTGCGCAGCGTGTCGACGGTCGGCTTGTCCGCGTTGGCGTCACCCGTCAGCTTGACGATCGGCGCGCCGGGCGCGGCCTTCGGCAGGATCTTCGTATCGGTGACGGCGAACGTCGCCGGCGTCGCCGCATACGGGCGCGAGAACAGCAGGATCTTTTCGCGCTCCGGCGTGATGGAAATCGCATCCATCAGGACATCGAACTTGCCGGCTTGCAGGCCGGGGATCATCCCGTCCCAGTCCTGCGCGACCATGTTGCACTGCACCTTGATGCGCTCGCACACGTTGGCGAGCAGCTCCGGTTCGAAACCGCCCAGCTTGCCGCCCGGCAGCGTGAGGTTCCACGGCGCGTAGCCGCCTTCGAGCGCGACCGTCACCGTCTTCCATTCCTTTGCCTGCACCGGCGCCGCGAGCGTGGCCGCCGCAGCCGCGATGATGCCGATCGTCCTGATTGCCCACTTGATGCGCTTGCCGTTCACGAGATTTCTCCTTGCGTTGAAGTTCGCCATCCCTTCGGTGCAGCAAGCCGCCTCAGGAATTTGTCTATACAAGCATGCAAGAAGAAAAACAGCGCGACAAGCAGCGATCAATAAAAACGAGGCAAACGCGGGAAATCCCCTAATTACAGGCATCCGGCGTGCGCCGTCGCGGGGAATTCCGGCACATGTTTGGTGCAGTTCGGGTGGCCGAATCGCAAGGATGACTAGACAAATTCCGAATTCGATCGTCAGGCCATGCCCCTGCGGCCGCTTTTCGACCCGACGACAAATGCGCGCTTGCCGGGAGCATCGCAAGCGCTGCATTGCAGCATGTCGACACGGACCGGCGCCGACCCGCCCGGCTCAGCGTTCGAGCAGGCGCCCGAGCCGCATCATCGTGACGTTCACGCCGAGATGGCGCATCGACGGCTGCACGATCACGCAGTCGTCGTACGGCGTGACGATCACGTCGTCGCCGTCGCGGGCGATCTCGGTGCCCGCCTTCGCGATCACTTCGAGCCCGGTGAACGGCTGCGAGAACCGGAAATCCATCGAGCGCGCGACGACCGGCTGCGTGATCTCGATGAACTTCTGCCGCACCGGCGCGGCCTGCGTCAGGAACGCCGCGACGTCGTCGCGTGCGACGACGCCCGCGTGCAGCAGGAAGCGCGCGGCGCTGTCGAGCGCGACCGCGCGCGCGCTCGCCGCGAAGTGCTGGCCCGTCTCGATCAGCAGCGCGTTCTTCGCGCTCGCCGGATCGCCGAAGCCGCCGTAGTCGCGCAGCCGCGTGCCGTTCGCATGGCCGCGATCGACGATCACGTGCTCCGGTGTGCCGAGCGCGGCGGCCAGCGCGATCGCCTTGTCGAGCGGCCCCGTCATCATCAGCGGCGCGGATGCTTCGTGCATCGAATGAATGTCGAGCAGCAGGTCGACCGTATCCAGCAGCGGCCGCATCGCCCGCGCCCGCGCGAGCTCGCGGCTGTCGCGCGTGCCGTCGAGCGCGGCCGGCGTCCATACGCGGTTCATGTCTTCGTCGAGGTAGCGCGTCGCGTCGGCATTCTCCGCGCTGAAATGCTCGTACGCGCCGACGTTGCCGAAGCCGAGCGACAGCCGGCCCGCGACCGGCCGCAGGCCGGCCGTCAGCAGCGCGTCCACCGCGATCGCGCCGCTGACTTCGTTGCCGTGCGTCAGCGCGAGGATCATCACGTGCTTGCCGGGCTTGCCGCTGTCGAACGTGTGCAGATAGTCGATGCCCGTGTTGCCCGCGCGCCAGCGCGAGATGTCCGGGAACGTCACTTCGATCGGATAGGCCGGCAGCGCGGCGCGGATGGCTTCAAGCGTGGTCATGTCGGAAGTGTCGGAAGGATTCGTCAGGGTTCGGGAAAGGCGCGACCGGCGTCGGCCGGCTGCGCCGGAATCGGGTTCGGGCGTGACGGATCACGCCTCGGTCGCGCGCGTCGCCGCCGCGGAACCGGCCGCCGCGCCGCGCATCCGGCGGCCGAGCGAGATCACCGACGTGATGCCGAGCACGGCCGTCGCCATCACGTAGAAACTCGGCGCCAGCTTGTCGTGCGTCGCGTCGATCAGCCAGGTCACGATCAGCGGCGCGAAGCCGCCGAACAGCGTCACCGAGAAGTTGTACGACAGCGCGAGGCCCGTGCCGCGCGTACTGGTCGGGAAGATGTCCGCGAGCAGCGCCGGCAGCGGCGCCAGGCTCACCGCGATCAGCAGCCCGACCAGCGCCTGCACCGCGAGCAGCGTTTCGACCGTCGGATAGCGGTTCAGCAGGACGAACAGCGGCCACGTCGTCACGCCCACGAGAATCAGCGCGATCAGCATCACGCGAATACGGCCGAACCGATCCGACAGGTGCCCGACGACCGGCGCCGCGATCATCAGCATCGCGCCCGTGACGACCGCGCCGAGATACGACGACGTAGCCGGGATATGCAGCTGCTTCACCGCGTACGTCGGCATGTAGAGCTTGTGCACGTAGTTGAACGCCGTGGCCGTCGCGACCACGCCCGCGCCGAGCAGCATGTTCGCGCGGTCGCGCACGAACACGTCGCGCAGGGGCGACTTCGCGCGCCCCGCCTCGCCGAGCCGGCGGAAATCGGCCGGTTCGTCGATGTTGCGGCGGATATACAGCCCGACCGGGCCGATCAGCAGTCCGACCGCGAACGCGACGCGCCAGCCCCACGCATGCAGCTGGTCGGCGGTCAGCAGCAGGCTCAGCAGCGCGGACACGCCGGCCGCGAGCACCGTCGCGAGCCCCTGCGTCGCCATCTGCCAGCTTGCGAAGAAGCCGCGCCGCTTCGCGTCGGCCTGCTCGACCATGAACGCGGTCGCCGCGCCGAATTCGCCGCCCGTCGAGAAGCCTTGCAGCATCCGCGCGACGATGATCAGCAGCGGCGACGCGATGCCGATCTGCGCATACGTCGGCGCGAACGCGATCATCGCGGTGCCGAGCATCATCAGCCCGATCGAAATCGTCAGCGATGCCTTGCGGCCCGCGCGATCCGCATAGCTGCCGAGCACGATCGAGCCGAGCGGCCGCGTGACGAACGAGATGCCGAACGTGCCGACCGACAGCAGCAGCGAGGTGGCCGCGTCGTGCGTCGGGAAAAACAGTTGACCGATGACGATCGCGAAATAGCCGTAGATCAGCAGATCGTAGAATTCCAGCGCGTTGCCGATGCTCGCGGCGCAGATCTCGCGCCACGGATTGTGCGGGGCCGGCTGCGCGGCGTGCGGGTTGCGGGTCATGCCTGTGCTCCTCCGTTGATGCTGGCCGTCAGGATTGTGAAAGACGGCGCGCGGCGGTTGCCGGCGTGCGTCCGGGCCAGTCAAGCGCGGAGTGTAGGCACCGCGGCGCGTGCGTTCGTGCCGTTTCGGCACGCGATCGTGCTGATCGGTGCATCGCGCGCCGGGGCGACCCGGGCCGCGGGTTCAGCCGGCCGGCGCTCCGCCGTCGTCGCGGGACGGCGCGGTGCGCCAGATCGCGTCGAGGACCGGATGCGATTCGTTCCGGCGGCGATACAGCGCGACGTCGAAACCGATCTGCCAGTCCGCGCCGCCGACGATCGCGAGTTCGCCGCGCCGCACGTCGTCCGCGACGAGCCGCTGCGGCAGCCACGCGAGGCCGAGCCCGCGCCGCGCCATCGCGAGGATCGCTTCGTAGGAGTCGGCCTGGTACACCGGGCGCAACGTCGGCCGGTTCGGCATTTCGGCGAGATGGCGCGCGAGCACCGCGCGCAGCGTCAGCGTACGGGCGAACGCGAGCCACGGCACCGGCGCCTGCCCGGCCGGCAGCCGGTAGCGCGCGCTGCCGCGCGCATCGAGCGCGCTGACGGGCACCAGCACCTCGCGCGCGACCGACAGCCAGTCGAAGCGGTCGCGGTCGATCAGCAGCCGCGTGTGCGGGCTCGAATAGACGATCAGCATGTCGGCCTCGCCGGCCGTCAGCTGCAGGATCGCCTCCTCCGCGCTGCCGGTCGACACGGTCGCCGTGAAAAAGCCTGCGCGCGCAACCGTCTCGTCGTACCAGTCGGGGAAGAAGGTGGCCGACAGCGTGCGGCCGGTCGCGATCCGGAGGGTGTTTTCCGGCACCGGCGACGCTTCCTGCAGTTGCGTGCGCGCACCGTGCAGGATGTCGAGCGCGTTCGATGCGGCATCGAGGAACACGGTGCCGGCCGCCGTCAGTTCGAGCGGCTTCGTGCGCGCGATCAGGCGCGTGCCGACCCATTCCTCGAGCGAACGGATGCGGCGGCCGAACGCCGGGTGCGTGACGAAGCGGTTTTCCGCTGCACGCGTGAAGCTGCGCGTGCGCGCGAGTTCGACGAAGTCTTCGAGCCATTTCAGTTGCATGGCAGGGCTCCTGCAGTCAACGGCACGGGGCGACGCTGAATCATCGGCATGCGCGTCGCATCAGCCGGCCGTCACGACCCGCACGCGCGGCGAATCGAGCCGCACGCTCAGCCAGCGCTCGATTCGCTGCCGGTCGGTGCGCGGCAGCGGCTTCGCGGTCGACACCACGAAGGTCACGAGCGGCTCGGCGTCCGGCGCGCTTGCGCCGCTGTCCCACGCATCGGTCGCGCCATACAGGATCTCGCGGATCTGCGGATACTGCGTGCGCAGTTCGCGCGCGACGCGCGCCAGTTCGGCCTGCTGCGCCGCCCGGCCGTCGATTTCGTGCTGCAGGCGCGCGATGGTCTGGTCCTTCACGTCCATCTCGGTGCGCGTGGCATGGTTCGCGGCGATCAGGTCCTGCGCGATGCTCGCCTTCAGCGACGACGCGAGCGCCCCGGTGTCGATGCGTTCGTCGCCGGCCTGCCGCACGACGAGCCGGCTGTTCGGCAAACCGTAGGCCGGCAGTTTGTCCGCCAGCCGGTCGAGCATCGCCTGGTCGACACGCCGGCCGACCAGCATCGCCTCGATCACACGGCCGCGCGGATCGATATGCCGGCTCGCGACCACCGACAACGGCAGCGACAGTTCGGCCTTGATGAACTGGTCGGCACGCGCGTTGAACACTTCCTGCGTGACGAGCCGGTACGCGAGGATCACGCTCGGCACGGCGGTCAGGACGACCGCCGCGAGCACGAAGCGCCGCACGCGCCGCTGCATCGCCTCGTCCACGCGCGCGGCCGGCTTCGCGCGAATCACCCACGTGACCACCACGGTCGCGAACGCGATGAACACGCAGTTGATCGAGAACAGGTAGAACGCGCCCGCGAAATACGCGAGGCTGCCATGCGCGAGCCCGTAGCCGGCCGTGCACAACGGCGGCATCAGCGCGGTCGCGATCGCGACGCCGGGGATCACGTTGGTCTTTTCGCTGCGCGTCGCGCCGACCATCCCGACGAGCCCGCCGAACAGCGCGATCAACACGTCCCAGATGCTCGGCGACGTGCGCGCGAGAAGTTCGGAGTGTTCGCCCGTCAGCGGACTCAGCGAGAAATACAGCGCCGAAGTCGCAAGGCTGATCAGCGTGGCGACGGCCAGTGTCTTCAGCGAGCGCCGGATCAACGCGAAGTCGTAGATGCCGATCCCGTAGCCCAGGCCCATGATCGGCCCCATGAGCGGTGAGATCAGCATCGCGCCGATGATGACGGCCGTCGAGTTCACGTCGAGGCCGATCGACGCGATGAAAATCGCGGACATCAGGATCCACAGGTTGGTCCCGCGCAATCCGACGCCGCCGCGGATGTCCTGATCGATCGTTTCCCGGTCGGCCTGGCCTTCGCGCAGGCTGAAGTACTGGCGAAACGTGGTACGCACACGCGCCAGCGTGCGCGTCGTCGGACGGGGGGATACGGTGGTCATGGTTGTTGTTCGTTGAGCCGTGGGAACGGCGCGGGTATCGCGTCATCCTGCGTCGCGCGACCCGCGGGAACCCGCGCGCGCAGCGCGACAAGCATCGCATAGGGGCGGCGTTCGCACAATCGGCCGCCCGCGTGCGGCTTTACGGCATCGGGCGGCCGTCGTGCAGGATCGCGTGCAGCGCCGTATCGAACGGCGTCGCGTAATCGATCCCGAGCGCGCGCACGCGTGTCGCGTCGAGATGGCAGTCGTACGGACGCGGCGTCGCGTCGGTCGGCTGGGTGATCGGCGTGAGCGACGCCTCGATGCGGAGCGCGGCCGCGATTCGCTGCGCGATGGCGTACTTCGTCATCGGCTCCTCGCTCGACCAATGGCGAATGCCCGTGACCGTGTCACCCGCGAGATGGCGCAGCGTCAGATCGCGGATGACCTGCGCGACGTCGGGCGTGTAGGTCGGGTAACGGATCGCCCATGCGTCCATGCCGACCGCGTCGGCGCCCGGGCGCGCCGACGCGACGACGGCCGGAACGAGGCTCGTGACGGCCGATTCGCTCCAGTCGACGATCGGGCCGAACAGCAACGGCAGGCGCAGCACGCACGACAGCGGCGAGGCGGCGAGCAGCGCGGCCTCGCCTTCCAGCTTGGTGCGACCGTAGATGTTCAGCGGGTTCGGGGTGGCGTCCTCGCTGTAGGGGGCGGCCTTGCCGTCGAAGACGTAGTCGGTCGAAATGCCGAGCGTCCATGCGCCGTATCGCGCGGCGAGTGCGCCGATGCGGGCCGGCGCCGTGACGTTGATGGCGCGGGCGGCGGCCGGGTCGCGTTCGCAGACGTCGGGGCGACGTTCGGCGGCGCAGAGAATCACCGCTGCCGGCTTGTGGATTTCAAAAAGGCGTTCGAGGGACGGCTGGTCGAGGACGTCGAGTTCGGCGATGTTGTCCGGCGGCAATGCGAGCCGTTTCGCACCGGCGCCTTGCGGGTTCCGGATGGTCGCGAGCAGCGTCAGCGACGGTTCGCGGGACAAGGACGCGGCGACCGCGCGGCCGAGCAGGCCGGAGGCGCCGACGAGGAGGATGGTGGGGAGAGAAGTCGACGAATCGATTGCTGTCATTGAGTGCATTCGTGTAAAAGCCACGCGGATCAACGCACCTTCGTGGTCGGTACATTGGCCGTGCGCCGGTTCGGCAGGATACGGAACGAGGTGTCCAGCGGCGTCGCGACCGCCAACGTCAACGCTCGATCCGGAATGGTTTCATCTTCGCCTGAGGCGTATCCACTGTAACAGCCCCGGCCTGCCCCTTCGGTAGGGCCAACTGGCTTTTCCCCTATTGGTCCGGATATGTGACAGCCTGAAATGCTTCATGTGCGTCCTTGGCGATGAATCCCGGTGCACGCCCAAAAACAACGCTAATCCCACCCACTAATACCGCTCCGATGCTCACCGCTTCGTTGACCTTGCGTTGGAGAGCCACCACCGTTTCACCCGCGGTTTTGGTCGGACCACCACTCAACACCTCGTATCGCATTCTTTACGCTCCTTGTCCTAAGGGTCACACTCGGTCACTCGATGCCAGCGAAGAAAAAGTACCCCAGTGGGTCGAACCACGATGAAATATTTTTGATAAAAAATCCATATGATTCAAAGACGACGGATACCTCGAATCCGAGAGCGTATCGGATACTCGCAAGAAATGACTCCCCTTCAGCACACCGCCCATCCGCGTGCTGTTTAGCAAAATCGACGAAAAACATGTCATCGAACATTCATGTTTCCGGCAGGTTTTAAAATCCGGCGAAATTCCTTGATAAATACAAACATAATCATGCACTTGGACTGAAACGCCGCTCGTTTTCGCCGAACCCGCACCAACCTTTCCCCCAGCCACACTTTCCGCAAGAATCATTACAAAAAATTACCAACCAATACCGATTTAAGAATACGATAGCGCACCGATTCATTCTTACGTTTTCCCGACACCCCAGCCATCCGCGGCGCGCGAGAAGCGGCATGCACGCGGATCGCCACGCGCCCGCCCGGATCACCGCCGGCCGGCTGGACCGCCGTTCGCGACTGGATCGCCTTTCAACCCGGAGCCCACCCATGCCAACGAACACGCCCGTCAACAGCAGCGCGAACGCGAACAGCCTGATGCAACAGGCGGCGCAATCGATCATCAACGGCTCGACCGGCAATCCGGCGATGGACGTCGGCGCGCTCGTCAAGACGCTGGTGAACGCGAAAACGGCTGGCCGGGTCGCGACGCTGGCCGCTTCGCAAGCGAGCGGCAACACGCGGATTTCCGCGTTCGGTGCGTTGTCGTCGGCGCTCGGCGCGCTCGAGGCGGGCCTGACGTCGCTGAAGAACGGCGCACTGCAGTCGACGTTCAATGCCGTCGCGAGCGGCAAGGGGTTGACCGCGACGGCGGGCGCGGGCGCGGTGGCCGGCACCTACACGGTCGGCGTCACGCAGATCGCGACCGCGCAGGCGCTGTCGTCCGCGGGCTTCAACGGCAGCAAGGCGCTCGGCACCGGCACGCTGACGCTGTCGCTCGGCAGCCAGTCGTTCAAGGTCGAGGTCGGCAGCACCAACAACACGCTGGCGGGCATCGCGGCGGCGATCAACGGCGCGTCGGGCAACCCGGGAATCAGCGCGACGGTCATCAACGGCACGGACGGCGCGCACCTCGTGCTCGCGTCGTCGAAGACGGGCTCGGCGAACGCGATCAGCGTCGCCGTGGCCAACGTTGCCAACGACAGCGGCCTGTCGAACCTCGGCGTCACGTCGACGGCCGATCCGTCGGGTGGCGCGTCGAAGATCGATTCGGCAAACGGCTCGGCCGCCTGGCGGCAGAGCGCCGTCGCGCAGGATGCGAAATTCACGCTCAACGGGATCGCATCGACCAGCGCGAGCAACACGGTGTCGGGCGTGCTGACCGGCATCACGCTGAACCTGTCGGCGGCCGCGGTCAGCGCGACCGATACGCAGACGCTGACGGTCAGCACCGACACGAAATCGCAGGCCGCCACGATCACGAATTTCGTGAGCCTGTACAACACGGTCGTCAAGACGATGGGCGCACTGTCGAGCTACACGGCCGGCGCCAGCTCGCAAGGCGCGCTGATCGGCGATTCGACGCTGAACACGATCCGCAACGCGCTGGCGTCGATCGTCGCGCGCGGCGTCGACGGCGGCGGCGCCACCGAAAAGGGCAACGGACACGTGAACCTGTTGTCGATCGGCATCAAGCTCGAGCGGGACGGCACGCTGAACGTCGACAGCGCAAGGCTCGATAGCGCGCTGTCCGCCAATCCGTCGGGCGTCGCGCGCCTGTTCAATCCGGAGAACGGGATCGGCACGCGCCTGGCCGACCAGATCACGCAGTTCACGAAGAAGAACGGAATGATCGACGTGCGCACGACCGCGCTGAACGCCGATCTGAAACGTGTCGCGCAGCAGCAGTCGGATCTGTCCGACTATGCCGCGCAATTGACCAAGCAGTATCAGGCCCAGTTCACCGCGCTCAATACGCTGATGACCCGGATGAATACCAACTCGCAATACCTGACGCGTTTGTTTGGTGGTGCGAACAGTAACGGTACGCTGTCCAAGAGGTGAACGGCCGGGTCGCGGTACGCGCGGCCCCGCAGACGTCGCCCATGCCCGGCGGCGCGCCAGCGCCCGCCGGATCGACGTCACCGCGGCCGGCAGCCGGCCCGCAGTCGTCCTCGACGCAGGCGCGCGTCAGCCGAGACCTTCGACGCGATCGGCGAACCAATCGATCGCGCGCGACACCTGACGCCCGAAATAGCCGGGCCGTTCGTGCTCGTACGCACGCAGCAGCGACGTGCATTCGCGCTCGGCCCAGCGCCACATCGGGCCCTGCTTCGCAAATACCGGATGGTCGCGCAACTCGGCAGGTACCGCGTGCTCGTCCTCCCAGCCCCAGAAATAGGCCTGGTAGGCACGGGCGAACGGCATGCCCAGCTGTTGCGCGACGGTCTCGTCATGGCGCAGCGTGAAGTCGACGATCTCCTTGCGCGTGCGACCGCTCACGCCGTCGTGGCGCGCCTCGATCCAGCAGTGATACCGCGCGAGTTGCGACAGATGCCGCGCGGTGCGGCGCCGCTCGCGCGTCGTGCACAGCGCGTACAGATTGCCGCCGCCGAAATCCATCACTTCACCGCCGGCGAACGGCCGATAAGACTGGCCGGTCAACAGCGTCAGCACCCGCGCGCCGACGATCGCATAGTCGGCGCAGCGCATGTAGCCGCTACGCGTCGTCGCTTCCGACACGCTCCGGTGGACGACTTCATCGATCACGGCGTGCAGCATGGGATCAACCGGCGCCGCCAGGATCGGCGGCTGGCTTGTCGTCGTCACGTGTTGCATGGGCGAATGCGGCTTCAGCGGTTCATCGGCAAAAATCACTCCGGAGCATGGTATGACGAACCGTTACAACGCACGGCCGCGGAATTGCGCAGATTTGTGCGCTTTCGTCGCCTCGCGCAAGACATGTCGACAGTTCGTCGGACACGGCAAATGCGCGGCGTGGCGGATGGACGAGACGAACGTCGACAGCGCGCTCGCGGACCGCGGACGGTTCGAGTTCGTGATGTCGTGACTGACGGCGGGAGGGGCGCGGCGGCAGGCGTTGCCGCCATCGACGGAAGGGGATCGCAACGAGTGCGCCGCGATTGCGGCGCATCGCGCAAAGCGGCTCGTGCTTGCAGGCACCGAGCGTGCCGCCGCATGCACGGCACGCGATGCGATCACGCGCCGCGCGGCTGGCGCGGCACGCGCCCTCCGTTATGACGCGGCAATCCGCCGGCGGAAATGTTCGGTGCCGGCCACGATCTTGTCGAGCACCGCGTCGAGCGCCCAGAAGCGTTCGCGCACGTCGTAGTCGATCGCACGGCATTTGATCGACCCGAACGTACCGATCCGCTGGTGATAGAGCTTCGCGAGCGCCGGGTAGCCCAGCGCCTCCGATACCGCCGAGACGACCAGGAACGTCGACAGTTCGTCGGCCAGCGCCGGATTCGACTCGCCCCGCGTGCGCAGCCACTGGTAGAGGTCGGGATGGAAGTTGGTGAACACGCCGTTGAAACCGGCCGACCCGGCCTTCATCGCGTCCCAGGCAATCGCGGCGTTCGCGTTCAGGATCTTCAGCGGCGATCCTGCGGCGAGCGCGACGCGGCGCTTCACCGTCGCGAGATCGCAGCTCACGTCCTTGAGCATCACGAACCGGCCCGTGTCGATGCACGCGCGCAGTTCGTCATCCGACAGAAGCCGCCGGTACGGCGCCGGACATTCGTACAGACCGAGCGGGAGATCCGACGGTAACCGCGCAAGCAGCCGGTGCAGATGGTCGAGCAATGCGGCGCTGCCCTTGCGTTGCGGATCGAGCCGGTTGGTCACGAGCACGACGCCCTGCGCGCCCGATTCGGCCGCCGCGCACAGTTCGGCGACCTGCGCATCGAGATCGTCGCTGATGTGCCCGGACGCGACGACCGGCACACGCCCGCCCACCCGTTCGACCACGAAGCGCGCGAGTGCCGCGCGTTCGGCCAGGCTCAGGAACTGCATCTCGCTCGACTGCGCGACCGCGAACAATGCGTCGGATCCGTGCGCCAGATACCATTCGATGAGCCGCTCGAGTCCGGCGTAGTCGATCGCACCGGCGTCGTCGAACGGCGTCAGCATCACCGGCACGATCCCTTCGATGGTCACGTTCGATTGCTGCGGGTGTTGCATCTGTTTCTCCTTGCTTCAATGAATGCGGATGCAGGCGGCATGCTCAAGCCGGCAACGGCCCGGGCGCGGCGTTCGCGGCCTGTTCGGGAATCGGCTTGCGCACGAGCAGCAGGTACGCCATCGCACCGGTGAACGCGATCGCGGCCGCGGTGAGCAACGCGGGCACGAACGACCACCTCTGCGCGATGATGCCGGTCAGGATCGGTGCCAGCGCGCCGCCGATGAAGCCGCCGAAATTCTGGATCGCGCCGAGCGACGCGATGCGGCTCGGCGGCGCGGCCGCCGTCGCGAGCGCCCACGAGCACGCCGACGCCGCGTTGGCGAGAAAGATCACGACCGAAATGCATGCGAGCGCAACCGTATTGCTCTGCACGAGCGCGGCCGGAATCGTGAACGCGACCATCCCGAGCATCGCAGCCACGACCGCATTGCGCCGGCTCGCGACCGGCGACCGGCTGCGGCGCGTGACGAAATCCGACAGCCAGCCCGCGACCAGCGAACCGACGAATCCGCACAGGAACGGCACCGATGCGGCAAACCCCGTGCGAACCAGGCTCATGTGCCGCTCCATCGTCAGGTAGCCCGGCAGCCAGGTCAGGTAGACCCAGTTCAGGTACACGGAGCCGAAGAAGCCGATCAGCATGCCCCAGGTCGTGCCGTGCGAGAACAGGCTGCGCCATTCGACGAAGGTCAGTTTCGGCGCGGTGACGACGCTTTGCGCATCGGCATCGAGATAACCGCGTTCGGCGACGGACAGTTCCGCGCGCACCGGGTCGCGATACAGCGCGAACCACACGACGGCGACGACGAGACCGAGCGCACCGGTCACGATGAATGCCCAGCGCCAGTCGAACGAGGCGACGAGAACTGACAGCAGCAGCGGCGCAAGCGCGGTACCGAGCGGCGACGCGGCATTGAAAATGCCGGTCGGCGTGCCGCGCGCGCGCAGCGGAAACCAGTTGCTCACCACGCGCGCGGCCGACGGGAATTGCGGCGCCTCGCCGATGCCGAGCACGATGCGCGCGACGATGAACCAGCCGAAGGTGGACACGATGCCGCCCGCCGCCTGCGCGAACGACCAGACGATCAGCCCGATGCCGAGCAGCCGGCGCGGGCCGATGCGGTCGACCAGCCCGCCGACCGGAAACTGGCACAGCGCATAGCTCCACGAGAAGGCCGACAGCAGCAGCCCCATCTGCGCGAGCGACAGGCCGAGATCGCCGCGGATCGCCGAACTCGCGACGGCCAGCGTGCCGCGATCGAGATAGTTGACGATCCCGCTCGCCATCAACAGCGCGAGCGCGATGCGTTGACCGCGCCGAATCCGTGGCGGCGCGTGCGGAACAGGTGGGTTGTCGTTCATGTCGATTGTCTCCATGTCACTGGTTTCGGCCGGGTTCGGCCGTTCCGTCGCATGCGGAATTCAGCTCTCCATACGGTCGACTTCGTCGCGCGTCGGAATCGACGTCTGCGCGCCGTGGCGCGTGACGCTGATCGCGGCCGCACGCTGGCCGAAGCCGATCGCGTCGTCCATCGACGCGCCGCCGGCTCGCGCGGCCGCGAACCCGCCGACGAACGTGTCGCCGGCCGCGGTCGTATCGACGGCCGCCACCACGATCGCCGGATGGCGGCCGCTGCCTGCGCTGCCGCGCCAGCAGACGCCGCGCGCGCCGAGCGTGACGAGCACGTTGCCGACGCCCTTCGCGCACAGCGCCTCGGCGGCGCGCGCGGCCGACGCGTCGTCGCCGACCGCGATGCCGGTCAGCGACTCGGCCTCGGTTTCGTTGACGACCAGATAGTCGACCCGCGCCAGCAACGCATCGAAGAGCGGCCGTGCGGGGGCGGGATTCAGCAGCACCTGCGTGTGGTGCGCGCTTGCACAGGCAATCGCGCGCGCCACGGTGGCGACCGGCACCTCGAGCTGACACACGAGCAGCGCGGCCCCGGCGATCGCGTCGCGCGCCGCATCGATCCGGTCGGCATCGACGCATGCATTCGCGCCGGGCACGACGACGATGCTGTTCGCGCCGTCGTCGTCGACCGTGATCGTCGCGACCCCGGTCGCCGTGCCGCCGATCCGGTGCAGGTGCGTCACGTCGATGCGCTCTGCCGCCAGCGCGCCGTGCAGGCGCGCACCGAACGCGTCGTCGCCGACGCACCCGATCATCGTGACCGATGCACCGAGGCGCGCGGCCGCGACCGCCTGGTTCGCGCCCTTGCCGCCGTGGACGGTCTCGAACGTCGTGCCGAGCAGCGTTTCGCCCGGCACCGGCAGGCGCGGCGCGCGCGTGACGAGGTCGATGTTGACGCTGCCGACGACGGCGATACGCGGTGACGTGGTGTCGCTCATGCTCGAATGTAACCGCTTACATTTACAGCCGACAAAATGGCCGGACAGGCCATCGCCTCCGAAAATTCCGCGATGCGGGTGAAATCCATGTCTGACATAATGTGGAGCAGCAACAAGATAGCGCTTACATTCTCACAGGATCGAATGGAGATGCAAGCGGGACCACCATGAATCGAGGGTAAACAATGACGCGACTGGCAACGCACCGCGCCGGCAGGCCCATGCCGCCGGGAGACCGCCGATGAGCTCGCCCCCGTCCCGCGGTGGCGCGTCGCGGGCACGCCGCGGCAGCGGCCGCTCGGTACTCGGCGACGTCGCGAAACTGGCCGGCGTGTCGACCGCGACCGTCTCGCGCGTGTACAACGATCCCGGCAAGGTCTCGGCCGACGTGCAACAGCGCGTGCGCGACGCGGCGCTCGCGCTGAACTGGATTCCGAATGCGGCCGGCCGCGCGCTGGCGTCCACGCGCACCCACATCACCGGCGCGATCATCCCGACGCTGGACGACCAGGTGTTCGCATCGCAGGTCGCCGGCATGCAGACGGTCATGGCCGAGCACGGCATCACGCTGTTCCTCGGTTGCTCGAACTACGACCCCGCGCAGGCGCTCTCGCAGGTGCGCGCGATGCTGTCGCGCGGCGTGGAGGCCGTGTCGCTGGTCGGCGAAGCGTATCCGCCGGAACTGTTCGAACTCCTGGCGATGCATCGCGTACCGTACGTCGTCACGTATGCGTATCGCGACGACAGCCCGCACTGCTGCATCGGCTTCGACAACCGCGCGGCATTCGCGCAGCTCACCGCCCATCTGCTCGACCTCGGCCACCGCGATTTCGCGATCATCATGCAGCCGTCGACGGACAACGACCGCGTCCAGGCTCGCCTGCGCGGCATTCACGACACGCTTGCCGCGCATGGGCTCGCGGTGCGCCCCGTGCATCAGCACGAAGGCGCGGCCACGATCGCGTTCGGGCGGGCGAGCCTGCGCGCGATCGTCGGCAGCGACGCGGCGACGCGGCCGACCGCGGTGATCTGCGGCAACGACGCGCTCGCGCTCGGCGCGTTGCTCGAAGCACAGGCGCTCGGCATCGACGTGCCCGCGCAGTTGTCGATCACCGGATTCGACGACATCGCGCTCGCGCGCGAGATCCAGCCGCCGCTGACGACGATGTGGGTCGACACCGACGCGATCGGGCGCCAGGCCGCGCATGCGCTGCTCGATGCGCTCGAGAACGGCGCTACGGGGCCTGGCCACGCGGTCCAGCCCGAATTGCGCATCCGGGCATCCGCGGCGGCGCCGGCGCAGACCCGCACGCGTGCGGCACGCAAGAAATAGCGAAGCAGCGCGTGCTTACTGCATCACGTCGATCGGCAGTGTCTTGTCGAGACGGTCGTGCCACGCGTTGATCGTCTTCGGCACGGTTTTCTTCCACGCCGGCACGTTCGAGTAATAACGCATCCGGACGTTGTTCTTCGCATCGAACACCAGCAGCCCGATCCACAGATCGGTGCCGCGACGCATCACGATCGCCGCGTTCGTCGTCGCGATGCCGCGCACCCAGTACGACGTCACCTGTGCGTTGAGGCCGTCGAGATCCTTTTCGTCCGCGCTGAGATTGACCACGTCGACGAGCGTCTGATAGTCGGCGCCGAGCAGCTTGTGCGCGGTCGCGTTCTGCTGTGCGTCGGCGACGACCTTGAGGCTCAGCAGGTCGGCCGGCGGCTTTGACTGCGACTGCGCGGCGGTCACGTAGTCGCCTGCGTACATGACGCCCATGCCTGCGCCGCAATCGATATCGGCACCCTGCTGCGTGACGCGGATGCGTCCGCCCTTCCGGTCGAAATCGAGCCGGCACTTGTCCCGGCGATAGGTGCCGCTGTCGCCGTGCAGCACGATGTCGCCGTCGAGCCCGCCATCGTGCGCGCCGTTGTTGGCGCTCAACGCGAAATGCAGGCGGGGCGCCGTGCCGGTGAACGTCAGCACACCGCCGAACGATGGGTTGTCGCTGTCGAGATACCACGTCTGCTGCCAGCGATCGGCCGCGAGCGGCGTGCCGTTCAGGCTCGCAAGCCGTTCGCGATAACGGTCGCGCAGGCACGACTCATCGCCGCCGCACTGGTCGCGCTGCTTGAGCCACTTCAATTGCGCCTGCTTCAGCGCGGCCGTATCGCCGCCCTGCGCGAGCGCCCGCTTCCACGCCGTCGACAGCTCGCCGTCGAGCTTCGACAGCGCGGGGTTCGCGCAGATCGTCTTCTCGGTGGGCGACGCGGCCTTCGCGCAGTCGAAGCCGGCCGCATGCGCGGCGACCGGCAGCAGCATCAGCAGCGCGGCCGCCGCGACGGATGGCCAGTGCGGACGCTGCGTTTCACATGCGGGAATCGCGACTTGCCCGCGCACATTCGATCGGTTGTGGATGGTCATCGGCTTGATCGTCGCTGGGTCGCGCGCCCGTAGAAGCTACCGGTGCGCGACATTCGAGGTAAAAACACCCGGCCCGGCATGCAGCGCATGCGGCCGCCCCGCCGAAGCGTAACCCGAATGCGCGACGCCGATCAATCGACGTTCGATGCCGTCGCAACCGCTTCGTCAGCCACGCCGCAGTGCGCGATGCCGTCGCGCAACGCCGCTTCCGTCGCGGGGTCGATGAACCCGATGAACACCATCACGCCGTCGCCGTCGCGCGCGGTCAAGCCTTCGTCTTCCAGCGATGCAAACCGGATGCGCCGCGCGGCGACCTGACACACGCGCGTGGCGATCGCCCCGTCTGCATCGGCCACGCGCACGATGCCCTTCGCGCGCAGGATCGTGCGTGGCAACGCCTTCAGCCATGCGCGCAGCCGCGCCTTGTCGAGCACGGCCCGCACGGTGACGGTGAGACTCGCGAACGCCGGCATCGCGTGATGCCCGATCGCCCGGTGCGAACGCGCGAGGTCGGTCGTCGCGCGACGATCCGGCACGGCCCCATCGAACAGCAACGCGAGCGGAATCTCGCCATGTCGTGCCGCAACGACGATGTCGGTCGACGCATGGGCGCGCACGTCGTCGAGCACCGCATCGCGCCGCTCGGGCGCCACGAGATCGAGCTTGGTCACGGCGATCGCGCCCGCGCCGTCGAGCTGGCGCTGCGCCATCGCGCCGACCAGCGGGTCGGCCAGCGTGTCGCGCCACGCGAGCGCGTCGGCGACGACGAGCACCGACGTCAGCCGGAACGCACCGTTCAGCAGTCCGATCTGTGCGATCTTCGCGGGATCCGCCACGCCGCTCGCTTCGACGAGCAGCAGGTCGGGCTGCACGTCGCGCGTCGCGACGCGCGTCAGCGCATCGACGAGCGCGCCGCCGATCGTGCAGCAGATGCAGCCGTTGTCGAGTTCGATCACGTCGTCGCCGCGGGCTCGCACGAGACGCGCGTCGATGTTCACCGCACCGAAATCGTTGACGAGCACCGCGATGCGCCGGCCGTGCGGCGCCTGCAGGATAGCGTTGACGACCGTCGTCTTGCCCGCGCCGAGATAACCGCCGATCACCGCGAGGTCGATCGGCGTGCGAGCAGTCACCCCGGCTGCATCGGCGTGCGCATTCATCGCGGCGACCGGAACACGCGTCCGCCGAGCACGGTGCCCCACACCGCGAGTTCCTTGAGGCGGGCGGGCGCGCACACCGACGGATCGTCGTCGAGCACCGCGAAATCCGCGAACTTGCCGACCTCGATGCTGCCGACGAGATGATCCATCCGCAACGTATAAGCCGCGCCGAGCGTGATCGCATGCAGCGCGTCGTCCACCGACAGCCGTTCGCCTTCGCCGAGCACGCGCCCGGACGCCGTCTCGCGCTGCACCGCGCACCACGCGGTGAACAGCGGGTTCAGCGGCGTGATCGGCGCATCCGAGTGCAGCGCGAACGGAATGCCGAGCCGCCGCGCGGAGCCGGCAGCGTCCATCCGGTTCGCGCGATCGGGGCCGATGGTCTGGCTGTAGTGCGCGTCGCCCCAGTAGTACAGGTGATTCGCGAAGAAGTTCACGCACATCCCGAGTGCACGCACGCGCTTGAGCTGCGCGGCGTCCGCCATCTGGCAATGCTGCAGCGTATGGCGATGGTCGGGGCGCGGATGGCGGGCGAGCAGCGTCGTCATCGCATCGAGCACGACGTCGGTCGCCTCGTCGCCGTTGGTGTGCACGTGCAGTTGCAGCCCGGCGCGATGAAACGGCTCGAACACGTCGACGAGCTGCGCGGGCGGGATCAGCCACAGCCCGTTCGGTTGCCCGCCCGCGTAGCCGGGCCAGCGCACGCGCGCGGTGAAGCCCTGGATCGAGCCGTCGACGATGAACTTCACCGGCCCGACATGCAGCTTGTCGGTATTGCGTTCGATCTCCGCGAGCACGCTGTCGACGGAGCGCGCCGGATTGCGCTGCGGCGCGAACGCCGGCACGATCCGCACCGGGTAGTCGGGATCGGCGGTCACCTCGTGCAGCGTGCGATTGCCGTCGGGCGACAGGTCGTTGACGAGATCCGTGGCCGTCGTCACGCCCGCGAGCTGCGCGACGCGCCCGAAATTCCAGACCGCGTGCGGCTTCTCGCTCGCGGAAATCGCGAGCTTGCCCCCGATCGTCTGATACACCGGCAGCATCGCCGCGAACTCCTGCAGCTCGCCGGTCGGGCGACCGTCGGCGTCGCGCGACACGCCATCGATGTCGGTATCCTCGTCGATGCCCGCACGCGCGAGCATCGCGCCGTTCACGTTCATCAGGTGCACGCTCGCATGCAGGATCGCGATCGGCCGTGCCGCCGACACGCGATCGAGTTCGCGCACCGTCAGCCGCGCGGTACCGAAGAAGATCGGATCGAAACCCCATGCGAGCAGCGGACCGTCGTCGGTGATCGCGCGTTCGGCTTCCATGAGCCGGTCGAGCACCGCGTCGAGCGAGCGCAGGCCCGGCCACAGCGTGCCGTCGGGGCCGCGCCGGTCGTAGTAGCCGACGTACACGGCGTCCCACATCGCGCCTTCCATCAAATGACAGTGCCCTTCGACGAGCCCTGGCATCAGCACCTTGTCGCGCAGCGTGTCGTCCGCCGCGCAGGCGCCGAAGCGCGTGTGCCATGCAGCCGCGTCGGCGGCGTCGCCGACCGCGAGAATGCGACCGTCGCGCACGGCGACGTGCGTGGCCGACGGTTGCGCCGGGTTCATCGTCAGGATGCGGCGCGCCGTGAAGATCGTCACGGGCGCGGCCGAAGTTGCGGATGCGTGCATGGGGCGCGTTTCTCCTTTGCGTCAGGATACGGCGTATTGCTTGACGGGGCGGCCATGCAGCATCGCATGCACGGCCACGACGACGAGCACGTTGACGGCGAGGCACACGAGCCCGAGGTTGATGCCGCCGAAATCGACATGGAACACGTAGAACACCATCGCGAGCACCTGGCCGCAGATCATCCCGGCGCCCACCGCGACCGGCCGCACCTGACGCCGCGCGAGCAGGATCAGCACGCCCGGCAGGAACTGCGTGACGCCGTAGTACGTGGTGTTGATCAGCGTGAGCATCAGGTTCGGCGTGAGCAGCGTGGTCGCGATCGACAGCAGCAGGTAGCCGACGATCACGTATTTCGCCGCGCGCTTCTGGCGCGACTCGGGCAGGTTCGGCATCAGGTTGCGCGTGACGATCGGCCCGATCGCGAGGCAGATGCCGGCCAGCACCAGCAATCCCGACAGCGCGGCGCCGGCCGCGACGAGGCCGATCAGCCAGCCGGGCAACAGGTGCGTGACGGCCGCGAAGAACGCGTCGTTCGGCGACGCGAGCGTCAGGTTCGCGGTGATCGCGTAGTACGACGCGATCACGAGGAACGGATACATCAGCATGTACAGCGGCATCACGACCTGCGTGCGCCGGATCGCGTTCGGCCCGCGCGCGGTGAAGAAATTCTGCGCGGCGAACGGCATCAGGTAGAAACCGAGCGACTGGAACAGCATCGTGCTCATCGAGAAGCGCAACTGCGAGCCGCTCATCGTGTTGCTGACCTGCCGGCTTGCGGCGTCGAACACCGGATGCACGCCGCCGACCTGCCACGCGACGGCGATGCCCGTCACGACGATCGCGAGCAGCATCAGGATGTCCTTCAGGATCGCGATATAGGCCGACGCGCGCACGCCGGAAATCGCGATGTACGTGAACGCGAGCGCCGCGCACACGAGGATCAGGTACAGCGGCTCGACGTGCCAGCCGAGCCCCTTGAGCGCCGCGACGAGCCCCGTGAACTGCAGTTGCCCCCACGGAATCAGGAACAGGATCGAGGCGCACGCAACCACGAGTTCGAGCCCGCGGCTGCGATAGTGGCCCTTGAACAGATCGGGCAGCGTGATCGCGTTGTGGCGCTTGCCGGCCTCCCAGATCTTCGGGCCGACGAAATACCCGATCGGGTAGGCCAGCAGGATGTAGCCGAGGAACCACACGCCGTAGGTCGGGCCTTTCGCGTAGATGCCGCCGGGGAAGCCGACCATCGTGCCGATGCTGTAGATCTCGCCGGCGGTCAGGAAGAACACGAGCGCCGTGCCGAACTGGCGCGACGCGACGAAGAAGTCATGCACGCTCTGCTGGCCGCGGCCGCGGCCGGATCGAACGGCGAGATAGAGCGACAGCGCGATCAGCGCGGCGAAGACGACCGTTGACATGCGCACCTCTGCGAAAGGACGGAAAGCACGGGGTTCGCCGGAAAGCGCGGGGAGCGGCCGGCGGACCGCGACACGACGAGCGCTACGCTGCGCCGCCCGCGCGGCGGTCGAACAGCATCCAGCATGCGAACAGGCAGCCGGACGTCAGCACGAACCACGCGAAGATCCACATGAAGATGAACGGCACGCCCAGCACGTAGCGATCCTGCGCGGCCACCCACGGCAGCACGCCCATCACGCCGAGATACGGAATACCGATGCCGATCAGATACCTGAGCATGCGTGTCTCCTCGAATGCGGGTTCGTACGGAAAGCCGGTGCGCGGACGCGGCAGGCGGCGCCTGCGCGACATCCGGCGGCGAACCCAGTATTCGAAGACAAAAAGGCGCGCGATAGTGCCAGACGCGGGCAATCGCTTGGGCCAGCGACGGGCCGCCGGCGCGGCGCGGGAGCGATCGGCGGCACACCGCCACGGCAGGCCACCTCGGCCGGTGCGAGCCGCCGCGACGACGTCAGCCGTCGAACGGCACCCGTTCGTAGCTCGTGCTCCGGCCGCCGGACGACGATCGACGCAGCATGCCGCGCTCGACGAGCTCCGTGATGTCGCGCAGCGCCGTGTCTTGCGAACATTTCGCGAGGGCGGCCCACTTGGTGGTCGTCAGCTTCCCTTCGAAGCCGTCGAGCAGGCGATTCATGACCTTGATCTGGCGTTCGTTCATCGCGACGCCGGCGTATCGCTGCCAGAAACGCGCCTTGATCAGCACCGCGTCGAGCGTCGTGTGCGCGTGATCGATGGCCCGGCCCAGCGTATTCAGAAACCACGCGAGCCACTCGGTGACGTCGAGCGAGCCGCGCTGGGTGCGCTCCAGCACGTCGTAATACGCATTGCGCTCGCGCTGGATCTGCGCGGACAGGCTATAGAAACGCTGCGGACTCCGATCGGCGCGCGCCAGGACCAGATCGCCGAGCGCACGCGCGATACGACCGTTGCCGTCGTCGAACGGGTGGAGCGTGACGAACCACAGATGGGCGAGCCCGGCCCGGATCAGCAACGGCTCGGCCGGCGGCGCATTGAGCCACGCGAGAAAGCGCCCGATCTCGTGCGTCAACCGCGCGGCCGGCGGCGCCTCGAAATGCACGCGCTGCCGGCCGATCGGCCCGGAAACCACCTGCATCGGCCCGCTCGCGTCCGAGCGCCAGCTGCCGACCGTGATCCGCGACAGCCCCGAATAGCCGGTCGGGAACAGCGCGGCATGCCATCCGAACAGCCGCGCCTCGGTGACCGGCGCGGCCGAATGGGTCGTCGCATCCAGCACCATGTCGACGACGCCTTCGACGTGCCGATCGACCGGCGCCAGCGCGCCGATGTCGACGCCGAGCCGGCGCGCGATCGACGACCGGACCGAGGCGACATTCAGGTTCTCGCCCTCAATCGCGCTGGTCTTGACGACGTCATCCGTCAGCGCGGCGAGGCTCGCTTCGTCGCGCAGCGCCAGGCCGATATCCGCCAGTCGCCCGGCCAGCATGCCTTGCGCACGGCTGACGTCGGCGAGCGGCGTGGCGAGGGCCGCGAGGTCGAAGCGCCATGCCGGCCAGTCGGCCGATTCCCAGATAAAGGTGTAATCTCCGCTCATCATGCGGAGATTATCCGCGCATTCACCGCATGACTCAACAATCTCCGCATATTTCGCGGCGATTAACCACCCTATTCACCGCAACGCGGCCCGCTACCGTGCCCGGCCTGCCCCGCTCGCCCCCGTCGGCGCCGGCTCCGCGAGCCGCTCCGCGAGAAAGCCGATGAACGTGCGCAGCGTGACGAACCCTTCCCGATGCTGCGGAAACACCGCATTGAGCGTGATGGGCGGCGGCACGTAGGCGTCGAGCACCGGCACGAGCGCACCGCTGTCGAGCGCCGCGCCGACGATGAAGTGCGGCAGCAGCGCGATGCCGAGCCCCGCGATCGCCGCATCGCGCACCACTTCGCCGTTGTTCGCGACGAGCGGCCCCTGCACGTCGAACGTCCGCACCGCGCCGTCGACGCGGAATTCCCAGCCGACCCGCCGCTCGCGCCCGTACAGCACGCACGTGTGGCCAGCGAGATCGGCCGGCGTCTGCGGCGTGCCGTGCCGCTTCAGGTACGCGGGGCTCGCGCACGCGATCATCCGCCATGCACCCAGCGGACGCGCGATCAGCGTCGAATCCTCGAGCGAGCCGATCCGCAGCACGAGGTCGAAGCCCTCGCCGATCAGGTCGACGCGCCGGTCGGTCAGATCGAGGTTCAGCCGCACGGCCGGGTGCGCGGACAGGAATTCGGCGATCAGCGGCGACACGTGCGTGATCCCGAACGACAGCGGCGCGCTGATCTTCAGCGAACCATGCAGCTCGGTGCTGCGTACCGACATCGCCTGCTCGGCGTCGGCGATCTCCGCGAGGATGCGCTGCGCGCGCACGTAAAACTCCTGCCCCGATTCGGTCACCGCGAGATTGCGCGTATTCCGGTGCAGCAGCCGCACGCCGAGCGACGCCTCCAGCGCCATCGTGCGCCGGCTGACGAACTGCTTGGACAGCATCAGCTGGTCGGCCGCCGCCGTGAAGCTGCCCGCATCGACGGTCGCGACGAAGATCCGCAGGTCGTTGAGTTCCATATTGTCCACTCCATAGCGACAGTCATTATCTTCACGGCGATTTATTTGTCAAATCGATTGACCTAAGATTCATCTCAACGAACGGCCGGGCCCACTTCCGAGGTCCGGCGACTTAAGGAAAAAATCATGATCGAAATCCGTGCAGCAAACCAACGTGGCCGTGCGGAGCATGGCTGGCTCAGTTCCCGTCATACGTTTTCGTTCGCGAATTACTACGATCCGAAGCAAGTCGGCTTCTCCGACCTGCTCGTGATCAACGACGACCGGGTCGCCCCGGGCCGCGGCTTCGGCACGCACCCGCACCGCGACATGGAAATCCTGTCGTACGTGCTCGACGGCGCGCTCGAACACAAGGACTCGATGGGCACCGGTTCGGTGATCGTGCCGGGCGACGTGCAACTGATGAGCGCGGGCACGGGCGTGCGCCACAGCGAGTTCAACCACTCGCCGGACGCGCCGGTCCACTTCCTGCAGATCTGGGTCGGGCCGGCCGAAAAGGGTGCCGAGCCGCGTTATCAGCAGACGAATGTCGCGGCCGACGACAAGCGCGGCAAGCTCGCGCTCGTGGTATCGCCGAACGGTGACGCCGGTTCGCTGAAGATCCGGCAGGACACCCGGATTTACGCGGGCCTGTTCGATGGCGACGAAAGCACTACGCTGGAACTGGATCCGAGCCGTTTTGCTTACGTGCACGTGGCACGCGGCAGCGTGACGGTCAACGGCGTGACGCTCGGCGAAGGCGACGGCGCGCGCATCCGCGGCGAACAGGCGCTGACGATCGCCGACGGCAAGGATGCCGAAGTGCTGGTGTTCGACCTGCGTCCGGTCGAAGTGACGGCCGAATGGGCGTGACGCCCGTTCGGGAAACCGGGCCCCGCTGAGTGCGGGGCCCTTTTAATCGGAGATTCGCAACATGGCCAAGGTTCTCGTTCTTTACTACTCGTCCTACGGGCACGTCGAAACGATGGCGCAGCACATCGTGGAGGGCGCGAAATCGGTGCCCGGCGTCGAGGTCACGCTCAAGCGCGTGCCGGAAACGATCCCCGTCGACCAGGCCCGCGCGATCGGCGTGAAGGTCGACCAGGCCGCGCCGGTCGCCACGGTGGACGAACTCGCCGACTACGATGCGATCATCTTCGGCACGCCGACCCGCTTCGGCAACATGGCCGGCCAGATGCGCACGTTCCTCGACCAGACCGGCGGCCTGTGGATGAAAGGCGCGCTCGTCGGCAAGATCGGCAGCGTGTTCGCGTCGACCGGCACGCAGCACGGCGGCCAGGAAACGACGATCACGTCGTTCCATACGACGCTGCTGCATCACGGGATGGTGATCGTGGGCGTGCCGTATGCGTGCAGCGGCCTCGTCAACATGAACGAAATCACCGGCGGCACGCCGTACGGCGCGACCACGCTCGCCGGTGCGGACGGCAGCCGCCAGCCGAGCGCGAACGAGCTCGACATCGCGCGCTACCAGGGCAAGCACGTGGCGGAACTCGCGAACAAGCTCGCGTCGTAACGCGGCGGCCTCGCGGCCCCCCCCCCTTTCCGTCGCGCTGCAGTTCGCAGATGAACGAACGGCGCCGGTTCGACCGGCGCCGTTCGTCCTGTGCAACGCGTTCAGCCGTTACTGGCCCGAAGCCGGCACGGCCGGCGCCGCCTTCGTCGCGGGCGCCTGCTGCACGGCGTTCTGCGGATAGTTGCTCTGGTCGTTGGTCAGCCGGTAACCGCTGCCGGTGCCGATCGCCTTCAGGTCCGACGCGTGCCGCGCGCGGGCCGCCTTGCGCGCCGCTTTCTTCTGCGCCTTGTCGAGCTGCTTCTGCGCCGGCGCGGACGCCGGGTCCTGCGCATAGGCCGCCGGCGCGGCGGTCAACGACAGACCGAACGACGCCGCTACTGCTACTGCCACCGAAACCACGCGAGACTGCTTCATGGCCGGATCTCCTTGTCGATTGTTGAATGTGGATCGGACACCGGCGCGCACGCGACGGCTTGCGACAAACGGCGCCGATGCAACGTTAGCCGATCGCTACGCAAATGTCCCCGCGGATTCCTGAATTCTCCTGATAACGCCTACGATACATGCGCGCCGTATGCGCCGTCCTTTCGGCCTGTCGTGCGCGCCATCAGGGAAACCGATACCCCGCGGCCGGCCGGCGCCCTCAGATCCAGCGCGACAGCACCGGCAGCAGGATCGGCACGACGAATGCCGTCAGCACGCCGTTCAACCCCATCCCGAGCCCCGCGAACGCGCCGGCTTCCTCGCTGACCTGGAACGCGCGCGCGGTGCCGATCCCGTGCGACGCGACGCCGAGTGCGAAACCGCGCACGGCCGGCTCGTCGATCCGCAGCAGATTGAGAATCCCGCGTGCGCACACCGCGCCGAAGATCCCGGTCGAGATCACCAGCACGGCCGTGAGCGACGGAATGCCGCCGATCTCGGCGGCGACGGCCATCGCGATCGGTGTCGTCGCCGATTTCGGCGCGAGCGACGCGATCGTCTGGTGCGACGCCCCGAACAGCGCGGCGATGCCGACCGCCGACACGATCGCGGTCAGCGAGCCCGCGAGCAGGCCGACGAGCAGCGGCAGCGCGGTACGCCGCAGCTTCGAGCACTGGCGGTACAGCGGCAGCGCGAGCGCGACGGTCGCCGGGCCGAGCAGGAAGTGGACGAACTGCGCGCCTTCGAAATACGTCGGATACGGCGTATGCGTGAGCGTCAGCAGCACGACGATCACCGCGACCGCGATCAGCACCGGATTCGCCAGCGGATTGAAACGTGCCCGCGCATAGACGGCCTGTGCGAACAGATACGCGACCAGCGTGATCGTCAGGCCAAGCAACGGGCTCGCGGCGAGATAGACCCAGATCGCGCCGAGCTTCGGGAAGGCCGTCATTGCGCGCCCTCCGCGGTGTCGCCCGCGCGGCGCTGGCGCCGCAGCAGCGCGCGCGTGACGAGCGCCGTCACCGCGATCGCGAGCGTGGTGCTGACGGCCAGCGCGACGACGACCGCGACCGCGTCGCCGCGCACGCGGTCGGCCGACACCATGATGCCGACGCCGGCCGGCACGAACAGCAGCGACAGGTGACGCAGCAGCTCGAGCGCGGTCGGCTCGATCGCATCGGCCACCTGCGGGCGCAGCATCACGAAGCCGAACAGCAACAGCATGCCGATCACCGGGCCCGGCACCGGCAGGCCGAACAGATAGGACGCGCCTTCCCCGAGACACTGGAAGATCAGCAAGACCGCGAACGCCTGCAACATGAACCGCTTCTCCCGAACGTGGCCGCGCGACCGTGCGGCCGATGAGCCGGCGGCGTGCGACGCCGGCGTGAACGATACGCGCGATCGTACCAATAATGACGGCGGCGCGGGCCTTCGCTGTCGCCCGATTTCCCGATCGCCATTCCACCGTTGCGCGCGACACGCTGCGGGCAGGGATGAAACGCCCACATACAGAAAAACGGCGGGCACATGCCCGCCGTCCCGCCGTTCAGGTTCGAACGACCACCGGTCGCGTTACTTCAACCGCGTCGCGATTTCGTTGGCCATCGCCTTCGTCGCGGCCTTCGTCGGCGCATCATCGGCCAGCGCGTTCAGCAAGCCGAAATCGTGGATCGTGCCGTCGTAGCGCGTGGTCGTCGCCTCCACGCCAGCCGCGTCGAGCTTGCGGCCGTACGCTTCGCCTTCGTCACGCAGCACGTCGAACTGCGCGACCTGGATCAGCGCGGGCGGCAGGCTCTTCAACTGCGCGATGCTCGCGCGCAGCGGCGACGCATAGATCTCGTTGCGTTGCGCTTCGTTCTTCGTATAGGCGTCCCAGAACCACTTCATCATCGGCCGCGTCAGGAAGTGGCCCTGCTGATACGCGTTGTACGAACCGGTGTTGAAGTCGTGGTCCGTGACCGGCCACATCAGCCCCTGGAAGCGGATCGCGGGACCGCCCTTGTCCTTCGCCATCAGCGCGACGACAGCCGACATGTTCCCGCCGACGCTGTTGCCGACCACCGCGAGGCGGCTGCCGTCGACGCCGATCTCCGCGCCGTGCGCGGCCACCCACTTGGTCGCCGCATACGCCTGGTTGATCGCGACCGGGTAACGCGCTTCCGGCGACGGCGTGTAGTTCACGAACACCGCGACGGCGCCCGACTGCACGACGAGATCGCGCACGAGCCGCTCGTGCGTCGGGAAATCGCCGAGCACCCAGCCGCCGCCGTGGATGAACACGAATACCGGCGGCGTACCCGTCACGCCTTGCGGGCGCACGATCGTGACCGGCACCGACAGGCCGTCCTGCTCGATCGTGCGGTTCGACACGTCGATGCCGGACAGATCGACCTTCACGCCGTTTTGCGCGTCGACCAGCACCTGGCGCGCCTTCGCGGGGCTCAGCGTTTCGAGACCCGGGCCCTTCTGGCCGTTCAGCGCGGCGAGGAACGCGCTCGTCTTCGTATCGGGACGGACGGCGTCGGCGCCCACGGCGAACGCGGCAGGTGCGGTGGACAACGCGGCTGCAACGGCGGCGGCGATCAGCAGCGGCTTGACGATCTTCATGGTGCAACTCCTTGGTTGATGCTTCGAATGGCGATGAATGTTTGGTACTGCGATCGATCAGACGAGCGTGAGCGTGACGTCGATGTTGCCGCGCGTCGCGTTCGAGTACGGGCAGACGACGTGCGCGCGGTCGATCAGCGTTTGCGCGATATCGCGATCGAGGCCGGGCAGCGAGATCTTCAGTTCGACTTCGATACCGAACCCGTTCGGGATCGCGCCGATGCCGACGCTGCCCTCGATGGCCGCGTCCGCGGGGATCGCGATCTTGTCGCGCGCCGCGACGAACTTCATCGCGCCGATGAAGCACGCGCTATAGCCGGCGGCGAACAGTTGCTCGGGGTTCGCGCCCGCCCCGCCCGCGCCGCCGAGTTCGCGCGGCGTGGTCAGCTTCAGGTCGAGCCCGCTTTCGGGCACCGTCGCACGGCCGTCACGGCCGCCGGTGGCTTTTGCATGGGCGCGGTACAGCACTTTTTCGATCGACATGACAGACTCCTTTTTCAGCAAATGAATGAAACAGTCTTCGAACCGGGGACCGCGTGCCGGCGGGTTCTCGCCGACATCGCGTTATTTATCTACTCATAGATAGACAAATATCCCCAAAAAATGCAGATGGTCGATCCATCTGCGCCAGCCATCTATCTACTACATGATAGATAACGAGATCCAATAAAAGGCGGCGAACCGCCTGACTGCTGGCGCCGTCCGTCAGGACCGCGTTTTCCAGACGGCCTCGACATCCTCGAGACGCGCCCGCGTGTGAAACAGCCGGCTGGCCAGCACGCTGCCCTGGAACGCCGCGTACAACGTGCGCGCCGCCGTGTCGGGCTCGCCGCTGAACTGCAGCGTGCCTTCCTTCGCGCCTTGCGCCAGCAATTCCGCGAGCCAGCGCTCGTTGGCGCTGAAGAACGCCTGCACGGCCTGCCGCACGTTGTCCGGCAACGTCTCGATGTCGGCCGCGAGCATCCCGCACAGGCAGATCAGGTGGCCGTCGCCGAGCGTGCGGCCGAACATCTTCGTGTACAGGCTCAGCTTCACGTCGGCCGGCAACGCCGGATCGATCACCCGCATGGCCGCGAGGACTTCGTCGCTATAAGCCGCCACCGCTTCCAGCACGAGATCGTCCTTCGACGGGAAGTAGTAGTGGATGCTCGACGTCTTCACGCCCACCAGGTCGGACAGGTCTCGATAGCTGAAGCCGTTGTAACCCCGCTGCATCATCAGCGTGATCGCGTGGTCGAGAATCTGTTCGCGGACGGTCGGTTTCGTTTCCATGGGTCGAACTTTATCTACTCATAGATAGATAGTCAAGCACTTTTGTACGGCCCCGGCGGAATGCGTGTCGATGGCTGCCGGTGGGCCGTGTCCCGCGCAAATCGGGTCCGGGCCGCGCCCTTCCGCTCACTGCGGCTTCAACATCCGCCGAATGATCGTCCGCAGCATCGCGCGATGCGCGCGCGGCTTGAATCCCGGCTCGAACACGACGCGCCCGACCGCCCCTTCCGCCAGCGCGAGTAGCCAGGTCGCGACGAGATCCGGCTTCAGGCTCCCGTCGATCCGCCCTTGCGCGACACCCCGCTTGATCAGCGCGACCATGCGCCCCTTCACCTGCGCCTCGTTCGCCGCGAACAACGCGGCGACGTCGGGATTGCGCGTCGCCTCCGCCGCGGTCTCGACGCAGATGCGCGCATAGACGGGATCGCTCGACAGTTCCATCAACGTCAGTGCGATCTCCTCGATCGCGGCCAGCGCATCGTCGGCGTCCGCATGCTTCGCGAACAGCTCGGCCATCTCGCGCTGGTCGTCCTGCGCGATCGCCTCGATGATCGCCGCCTTGGTCGGGAAATAGTGAAACAGGTTGCCCGGGCTCATCCCGGCCGCCTTGCAGATCGCGGCCGTGGACGTCGCATGGAAGCCGTCGCGCGCAAAACAGTCGATCGCGGCATCCAGGATCTGGCGCCGCTTCGCTTCCACTCTTTCAGGATCGATCTTTCTCAACGGGAACTCCGTGCTCGACGATGGCTCAAATATTTATTAGACTGATCAGTCGATCTATTATCTCTGCGAGATCTCGGAACCGTCAAGGCAGCGTGCGCTTCGCATGCGTCGCTCACGACATCCGCTCACACGAACAATCAGAGGGCCCATGAAACGCATCGTCATCGTCGGTATCGCGCTCGTCGCGTTCGCTTGCGTCGCGGCGGGCGCGCTTGCGCTGCGCGGCCTGTCCGACTTCGAGCTGAAGGGCGCGACCGTGTCGACGCTGACGTTCCATGCGGGCGACGCCCACCTCGTCGGCACGCTTGCGTTGCCGGCGCACGCCCCCGACGCGCCGATCGCGCTGCTCGTGCACGGCGACGGGCCGCGCACGCGCTTCGCGGACGACGCGATGCTGCCGCTCGTCAACAGCCTGCTCGACGCCGGCATCGGCGTATTCGCGTGGGACAAGCAGGGCACCGGCCGCAGCAGCGGCGACTGGCTCGCGCAATCGATGCAGGACCGCGCGAACGAAACGGTCGCCGCGATGGCGCGCGTGCGCGCCGCGGCCGGCCCCGCGCACAAGATCGGCCTGCTCGGCTTCTCGCAGGGCGGCTGGGTGATTCCGCGCGTGGCGAATGCGGTGCGGCCCGCGTTCTCGGTGATCGTCGGCGGCGCCGTCAACTGGCGCCGCCAAGGCACCTACCTGACGCGCCAGCAACTCGCGGCAACGGGCCTGCAGCCGGATCGAATCGATGCGACACTGGCCGCCGAGCGACGCGAGAACGACGCCATCTTCGGCCGGGCGGACGCGCCGGCCGATCCGGCCCGGCGCCCGGACATCGAGCCGCGCCGCTTCGGTTTCATCGCGCTCAACTACCTGGAAGACGCATCGCAGGCGCTGGCGACGATGCAAGGGCCGGTGCTGGCCGTGTGGGGCGCACTGGACCGCAACGTCGATCCGGCCGACGAAGCGAATGCCTATGCGCACGCATTCGGGAACCGGCCCGACCGGCGCGTCGTCGTGGTGCCGGGCGCGACGCATGCGTTGCTGCGCGGCCGCTGGTTCGACTATCAGCTCGAGTCTGACTGGCCGAAATGGAAGACGTGGCTGTACATGGCGCTCGGGCGCCACGCGTACGCGCCGGACACGCTCGGTCCGATCGAAGCGTGGATCCGGTCGCAGTGAACGCGTGCGCCGCGCGCGCCGCCGCACATGGAACAGGCATCAGGCAATATCGGTCGCGCCCGCTCGCGCGATCGCATCAAGGAGAGGTTTTCAATGTATTCGTGGTTTGAACGGCGCCTGCCGACTTTCCCGCTCGAAGATCCCGTCACGCCGCCGAAGGGATTCTTCTCGTTCGTCTGGGCGTGCACGAAAGGCGCACGCGGCTGGCTCCTGCTGATCGCGCTGACGTCGGCCGCGCTGGCCGCGTACGAAGCCGCGCTGTTCGCGATGATGGGGCACGTGGTCGACTGGTTGTCGTCGTCGACGCCGGCCGAATTCGGCAGTCGCCACTTCGGCGCGCTCGCGGGCTTCGCGGCGATCCTCGCCGGCAGCGCGCTGTTGATCGCACTGCACACGATGGTCAAGCACCAGGTGCTCGCGATCAACTTCCCGATGCGGTTGCGCTGGCTGTTTCACCGGCTGATGCTCGACCAGAGCCTGTCGTTCTATGCGAACGAGTTCGCGGGCCGCGTGACGACCAAGATCATGCAGACCGCACTCGCGGTGCGCGACGCGCTGTTCATGTCGGTCGACGTCGTGATCGGCGTCACCGCCTACCTGATCGGCATCCTCGTGCTCGCCGCCAGCTTCGACTGGCGGCTGATGATTCCGCTCGCGCTGTGGGCGCTCGGCTACGGCGCGGCGTGCGCGTATTTCGTGCCGCGTCTCGGTGCGGTCGGCAGCCGGCAGGCCGACGCGCGCGCGCTGATGACGGGCCGCATCACCGACGCGTATTCGAACATCACGACCGTGAAGCTGTTCTCGCATACGCGGCGCGAAGCCGACCACGCGCGGCGCGCGATGGAAGCGTTCAAGGCGACCGGCGACGCGCAGATGCGGCTCGTCAGCGCGTTCGAGATCGTCAACCACCTGCTGTCGACGCTGCTGCTGATCGGCTCGGCCGGCCTCGCCCTCGTGCTGTGGATGCACGGCGAGGCGAGCGCGGGCGTGGTCGCGGCCGTGATCGCGATGGCACTGCGCCTGTCGAGCTATTCGCACTGGATCATGTGGGAAATGACCGAACTGTTCGAGAACGTCGGCACGATCCAGGACGGCATCAACACGCTGACGAAGGTGCGCAGCGTGGTCGACGCGCCCGATGCGAAGCCGCTCGTGGTGCAGCGCGGCGAAATCGTGTTCGACAACGTGCAGTTCGCGCACGAGGACAACGATCGCGCGGTATTCGACGGGCTGAACCTGACGATCCGGCCGGGCGAGCGCATCGGCCTGATCGGCCGCTCGGGCGCCGGCAAGTCGACGCTCGTGAACCTGCTGCTGCGTTTCTACGACGTCGGCGGCGGCGCGATCCGGATCGACGGGCAGGACATCGCGCACGTGACGCAGGACAGCCTGCGCGGCGCGATCGGGATGGTCACGCAGGATACGTCGCTGCTGCACCGGACGATGCGCGAGAACCTGCTGTACGGCCGCCCCGACGCGACCGAGCGCGAGATGCGGGACGCGGCCGTGCGCGCGGAAGCGTCCGAGTTCATCGACCGGCTGCGCGACCGCCACGGCCGCAGCGGCTACGACGTCGAGGTCGGCGAGCGCGGCGTGAAGCTGTCGGGCGGCCAGCGGCAACGCGTCGCGCTCGCGCGCGTGATGCTCAAGGACGCGCCGATCCTCGTGCTCGACGAAGCGACCAGCGCGCTCGATTCCGAGGTCGAAGTCGCGATCCAGCGCAGCCTCGACAGCCTGATGAGCGGCAAGACGGTGATCGCGATCGCGCACCGGCTGTCGACGATCGCCGCGATGGACCGGCTGATCGTGCTCGACGAAGGGCGCATCGTCGAGGAAGGCACGCACCAGCAGTTGCTGCAGGCGGGTGGCATTTACGCCGCGCTGTGGGCGCACCAGAGCGGCGGGTTCCTCGGGGAGACGGCGGAAGCGGAAAGCGTCGAGCAGTAGCCGGAACCGCTGTGGCAACATGGCGGCACGGCGATCGCGGGTGGGCTTCACCGCGATCGCCTACCCGCCGGCAGGACGCCATCGCTGCTTGCCGCCGCCCGACCCGGAATCAAGGAAACTCCGTGAACACACGGCCGGATATCGCCACTGCGCTCGACGCGCCCGATTCGGTGCTCGACGAAGACGAGCAGCGCTTCGTGCATCAAATCCGCCAGCACGGGTGGTTCCGCACGGAAGTGTTCGCGGAAGACGACCAACCGGGCTTCTCGTTCACGACCGGGCTGTGGGTCAACCACGGCTTTCCGGAAATCATCGTGTTCTCTCTGCCGGCGCGCCTCGTCCATGACGTGCTGTGGGGCGTCTACCGAAAAGTCGCGGCCGGCACGCCGCCGCCGGTCGGGGAAGTCACGTCCGCCGTCTACGGCAACGCGAACGCGCTGCTGATGCCGGTCGAGCCAGCGCATTACGAAGCCCATCTCGGCTGGAACCGCTGGTTCTACGGCAACGACGCGTTCCCGTGCGTCCAGTTGCTGTGGCCCGACCGCAACGGGATTTTTCCGTGGCAACCGGAAGCGGACGATGCATTGAACGCGGCGCAGCCGCGCCTGTTCGCATCGGGCGACGAGCGCCACTGACCCGCGGCGCCGGATCGCACCGCACGGCCGCGATGCACGAGCCATTCGCGCGCCGCTCGTCAATCCGTTGCGCGCACACCCATCGCCGCGCCGCCTCATAACGATCCGACAATTTATTGGTTCCCTTGACGATGCGTCGTCCGTATCGTTCACCGATTCGTCAGACCAATCGACCAACGGGGGAATTCAACAATGAAACAGATCCGGTCATTCGCGTTGCTCGCGCTGCCGGCCGCGCTCTTCGCCGCGGGCGCCCACGCACAAAGCAGCGTCACGTTGTACGGCATCGCCGACGCGGGCATCGCGTACGTCCACAACGCGCAGAACGCGAACGGCAGCAACGCGTCGAACCTCGTCAAGTTCGGCAGCGGCAACCTGTCGGGCAGCCGCTGGGGACTGCGCGGCATCGAGGATCTCGGCAGCGGCCTGTCCGCGCTGTTCCAGCTCGAGAACGGCTTCAACATCGGCACCGGCGCGCTCGGCCAGGGCCAGCGCGAATTCGGCCGCAAGGCCGTCGTCGGCCTCGCGAGCAGCACCTACGGCACCGTGACGCTCGGCCGCCAGTACGATCCGATCGTCGATCTCGTGCAGGGCCTCACCGAAGACAACTACTTCGGCGGCGTGTTCGCGACGCCGGGCGATCTCGACAACTACGACAACAGCCTGCGCGTCAGCAACTCGGTGAAATACACGAGCCCGCTGATCTCCGGCTTCCAGTTCGCCGCGCTGTACGGCTTCGGCGGCGTCGCGGGCGCGACCGGCAGCGGCCGCACGTACAGCTTCGGCGCGAGCTACGCGAACGGCCCGCTGTCGCTCGGCGCCGGCTACTTCTACGCGAACGGCGGCACGACGCTCGCCAATGGCGTGCGGACGTGGTCGAGCAGCTCCGACACGCTGTTCAACACCGTGATCAACCAGGGCTTCTCGAGCGCGAAGTCGATCCAGATCGTGCGCGCGGCCGGCCAGTACGTCGCCGGGCCGGCGACCTTCGGCCTCGCGTACTCGAACACGCAATACGGCGCGGACACGCTGTCGGCGTTCAACCGGAACGCGAAGTTCAACAACGGCTCGGCGTTCTTCAACTGGCAGTTCACGCCGGCGCTGCGCGCGGGCGTCGGCTACAACTACACGTCGCTGACGGGCCCGGCTTCCGCGCACTACAACCAGGTCAACCTCGGCGCGGACTACGCGCTGTCGAAGCGCACCGACCTGTATGCGCTGTTCGGCTACCAGAAGGCGAGCGGCAACACGCTCGACGCGAGCGGCGCGACCGTGAAGGCCGCCGCATCGGTCGGCGCGTACGGCGTGAACTCCGGCACCGATACGCAGGAGCTCGCGATCGTCGGCATCCGCCACAAGTTCTGATCGTCCCGGCGCACGACGATCGCCGCAGGCGCGCACCACGAGGCGCGCCTGCTGCGTTTACACTGTCCATCTTCACGTTCGTCACGACACAGGGAGCCCGCGATGCTGACGGTATGGGGACGACGCAACGCGTTCAATGTCCAGAAGGTGATGTGGCTCGTCGACGAGCTCGCGCTCCCGCATCGGCACGTACCGGCCGGCGGCGGGTTCGGCGTGCTCGATACGCCCGACTTCCTCGCGATGAACCCGCACGGGCGCATCCCGGTGATCGACGACGACGGAACCGTCGTCTGGGAATCGCACAGCATCCTGCGCTACCTCGCCGCGCGTCACGGGCGCCCGGGCTTCTGGCGCGACGATCCCGCCGAGCAGTCGCGCGCCGACCGCTGGATGGACTGGGCGCAGACGACCCTGCAGCCGGCGTTCCTCAACGGCGTGTTCCGCGGCTACTACCGCACGCCGCCCGAGCAACGCGACACCGTGCGCGTCGAACAGAGCATCGCGCAATGCGCGCAGTATTTCCGGCTGCTCGACACCGTGCTGGCCGGGCAGCCGTTTCTCGCGGGCGACGCGATCACGCTCGCCGACATCGCGGTCGGCACGCACCTCTACCGGTATTTCGAGCTCGATATCGCGCGACCCGACGTGCCGCACGTCACGGCGTGGTATGAACGATTGAAGGCGCGGCCTGCGTATCGCGCGCACGTGATGATCCCGTTCGACGAGCTGCGCGGCAAGCTCGACTGAGCGGGTGCGAGGCCGGTCGCATCGGCATGTCGCGTACTGCCTGATTTCCCGCCTCTCGCTTCGGCAGGTCGGGACACCGATGAAGATGGCTGACGCCCGCGGCGGTCGATGCCGGGATCAGCGCGTAGCGTGGCGCTGGGCAACGCAATAAACGGCCGCCGCCGTGATCCCGAACATCAGATGAGCGATCAGCGTGATCGTGTCGCGAACTGCGGTGAACCACGGAAAGATCGTCGTGAACCCGTACAGGTTCACGCCGTACAGAAGGAGCCCGAACACGCCGCCGGCGAGTAACGCGGGCCCGAGCGACAGGTGCCGGATGACACGTACCAGCACGGCCGCATAGACCAGCGAAAGCACCGCATGCACGAGCGTCGCCACGCCCATGACCAGCGGATCGAACCCGCCGGGCGCACCGAGCACGCGCGGCCCCATCACGATCGCGGCCGTGAGGCGCGCGTCGCGCAACAGGTTCCGGACGGCGTCATCGCCGCTCATCGCCCAGAGCAGCAACTCGATGACGGTCGATGCGATCGCCGCGCCAACCGCCGCGCAGAGAATCGGGACCGCACTCGCTCGTTTCACTGGTCGCCCTCGTGGCGAACGAGTCGACGGATCGAGGCGGCCGCCATGCAATATGGCTTACGCCCCGTCACAGTCCGACCAGTACGCGAACGGATCGCGATGTTTCGGATAGTGCTCGTCCAGCCATTTCAGCAGCGTCGCCCGCGCATTGTCGATGTCGGCCTTCAACGACGACGTCGTCAGTTCGTGCAGTTCGATGGACTTTTCCCGATCCATCACGAAGCAGTTCCAGTCCGGGCCGTCGAGATCCGGATCGTCGGATGCCTTCGACGACTTGCTCCAGCCGAAACGCTTGCGCGCATCGATGTAGTAGCGCGGATGCACCTTCAGATACGACATCTCGCCGCCCTGCAGGCTGCTCTCCGCGCGCAGCACGTCGCGCTCGTCGACGATCTGCGTGACTTCCGGAAGCCGGCGCGAGCGCCATCCGGCGGGTAGCGTCGCCACCGCACGGACGCTGTCGTAGGTGCCCCACTCGAGACCCCAGGCTTCGGCCATGCGCTTCATGAACGCGTCGGCGCTCGGATAACCGCGCAGCTGGATGCGGGTCGACAGCGTGACTTCCACCCCGCCGCGACCGCCGGATGCGCTCGACACCTCGTCGTCCGCTTCGAACGGATTGCCCGGACGCGGCGATTCGCGCTTCGCGTCCGCAGGCGCCAGGCCGGAAAAAAGCTGATCCAGCGCCGCACGCGCCTTCGACGATTTGTCTGGTCTATTCATCGGTTCCCTTTTGTGCAAATTTGAACCCGTACTGCAATGGTTGGTGATTGGCCCATCCGCTGGCCAAAGGCGCGATTCTGCCTCACTCCGGCGATCTCGCCGTTTTCCGCGGCTGCATTGTAACGATTTGGCGGTAGCGGCAGAACGAACGGGACACGCGGGCCGCGGCGCCCGCCTGCGCGAACCGCAACGGACGCGCTAGCGCAGCGCCTTCACCATGCGCTCCATCAACGCGAGGACCTCCGGCCGATTCTCGCCCTTCGCATGCACGAAGTGATAGCTGAGCAACGAATCGACCTCGTGACGGCTCACGCGCACGAGTGCGCTGCGCTGCAGATACGCATCAGCAAGCGGCGTGCGCGCGAGCGCCACGCCGAGCCCGGCTTCGGCCGCCGCCAGCACGAGGTTGTAATCCTCGAACCGGCGATCCTGCGCACGCGGCTTGAACGGAATGCCGAGCGCATCGAACCACGTACGCCAGCCGGTCACGTCGGAATCGTGCAGCAACGGCATGTCGAGCAACGCCGCGTCGCCTGTTCCTCGGCGCATCCTTGCCAGTTGCGCGGCGAGCCGCGGATGCGCGACCGGATACAGCCGTTCCGGCATGAACGGGCGGGTTTCGAGCTGACGCCAGTTGCCGCGACCGTAACGGATCGACAGATCCGCTTCGCCGCCGGCGATATCCACATTGCGCAGCTCGATGCCGAGTTCGATGCGCAGCGCGGGCGCTTCGCTTTCGAGCGCGGGTTGCCGCTCGAACAGCCACAGCTGCGCGAATGCGGGCACCACACTCATCCGCACCAGTCGCGGCGTGCGCGGCGAACGCCACTGATCGGCCGCGCTGTCGATGATCGCGAACGCCTGCTCGATCCGGCCGACGAAACGCTGCCCGTCCGGCGTCAGGCGCACGCCGCGCGCATGCCGCTCGAACAGCGCCATCCCGAGCCAGTTTTCGACGGCGGCCACCCGTCGGCTGATCGCACCGTGCGTGACGCCGGAGACGTCGGCAGCCGCGAGAAACGACCCTTCGCGCGCCACCGTGCAGACCGTCTCCAGGCTCGCGAGCGGCGGCCGCGGGACCGGCATCGACGCGGCGGCCGCCAACCCGCCGGCCATCTGGCGCACCCGCGCCGGACCGCCGGCGCGCCGCGCGCCCGAGCTGTGAGCCATATTCATATCCGGGTGTTGATCTGTGCGCTAGCTTAGCATCTCGGCACACCGCACCATTGCCGCATGAATACCGTTTCGTCACCGACGTCGCGCAGCGCGCGACAACCGCTCGTCGCGGCAGCCGCGGTTGCGTTCACGATCGTCTCGTGGGCGTCCGCGTTCCCGTTCATCCGCATCGGCCTGCACGGCCTCGCACCGCTGCAGCTCGCGGCGGCGCGCTTCGCGACCGCCGCGTTGCTCGTGATCGCATGGCTCGCGTGGCGACGGCCACCGCGGCCGACGAAAGCCGATGCGTGGCGCTTTCTCGCGTGCGGCCTGCTCGGCATCGCACTCTACAACGCGCTGCTCAATACCGGCGAACAGACCGTGTCGGCCGGCGCCGCGAGTTTCATCGTGAATACGCTGCCGATCTTCACTGCGCTGCTGGCCGCCGTGTTCCTGCGCGAGCGCTTCAATCGCTGGGGCTGGCTCGGTTCGCTGGTCAGCCTGGCCGGCATCGCGGTGATCGCGCAAGGGCAGCCCGGCGGCCTCGTCCTCGGCTCGGGAAGCACGCTGATCCTCGGCGCGGCGCTGTGTTCGGCCAGCTATTTCGTGCTGCAGCGGCGGCTGATCCCCGTGTACGGCGCGCTGCCGTGCACCGCGTACACGCTGCTGGCCGGCGCGGTCCTGCTCGCGCCCTGGCTGCCCGGCGCGCTCGTGTCGCTCGGCGGCGGATCGCGCGATACGGCGCTGGCCGTCGTCGTACTCGGCGTCTTTCCCGCCGCGCTCGGTTACGCCACCTGGACCTTCGCGCTCGGCTACTTCGGCGCGGCGCGCGCGGCCAGCTTTCTCTACCTGACGCCGGCGGTCGCGACGCTCCTGTCGGTGGTGCTGACGGGCGAGCGGCCGGGCATCGCGACGGCGTGCGGCGGCCTGCTCGCGATTGCGGGAGTGATCGTCGTCGCGTTGCGCGGACGTGCCTAGCTGAAGTCGAGCCGGCAGCGAATTGCGCGGCTGACGCGACGATCCGACGGCAGAAGCGAGCCGGTCCCAAAACGCCTCCGCTTCTGCCGATCCGGATGAACGGTTCGGCCCGTGGAATCGGCACCCACTCGTGGGCGCGTGCCGAACCTGACCGTTAGTTGCATAAAGACGGACATCGCGCTCGATGCGGCACGACGGATGAAACCGGGTACACGATTCTCGCGTGACCAAACTGTGCAGACAAATCGACCGAACAGTTCCCGATTGACCGCGCGTCAGTGTCCATGGCTTCGCCCCGGCGACCGGCCGAATAATGGATGCGGCCGTAAGGCCGACGACAGCGAATCGCAGCCTTCGGGCCGCCGCGGCGCACGATTTCCGGCATCCGGCACCTTCGATCTCCGGGCGCCGACCCGTGTCGCGCCGGCCCGCTACGGGATTCGCCGCAGCGCGCAAAACCGGCTTCAGATATATTCATATGAATTGCACCGCGTCGGGTACCGGCCTGCCCGCTCGCCCCGGGCGGCACGTCATGCGGCCCGGCGCGATGCAAGTGAAGCCCGCGAGGGTATGGAGACTCGTCCGATCGCCCCGGCCCCGCAGCCGGCCGGTCGAGACGTCAATAGAAAGACATTCAATTCGGAGATGGCAGATGGAACGAAGCACTGTCGGCATGCGCTGCAAACCCCTGATCACCGTTGCACTGGCCGCCGCCGCGTTCGCGGCCGCGTCGACCGCGCTGGCCGACCAGGTCGTGAAGATCGGCAGCGTCGAACCGACGACGGGTGGCATCTCGCACCTCGGCAAGGACAACGAGAACGGCGCGCGCCTCGCGGTCGAGGAAATCAATGCGAAGGGCCTGACGATCGGCGGCAAGAAGGTCACGCTGCAACTCGACGCGCAGGATGACGCGGCCGACCCGCGCCAGGCCACGCAGGTGGCGCAGAAGCTGGTCGACGACAAGGTCGTCGCCGTGATCGGCCACCTGAACTCGGGCACGTCGATCCCGGCGTCGAAGATCTACAGCGACGCGGGCATCGTGCAGATCTCGCCGTCGGCCACGAACCCGACCTACACGCAGCAAGGCTTCAAGACGACCTACCGCGTCGTCGCGACCGACGCGCAGCAGGGCCCGGCGCTCGCGAGCTATGCGCAGTCGAAGGGCGTGAAGAGCGTCGCGGTGATCGACGATTCGACCGCGTACGGCCAGGGCCTCGCGAACGAATTCGAGAAGAAGGCGAAGGCGCTCGGCCTGAAGGTGCTGTCGCACGACGCGACCAACGACAAGGCGGTCGACTTCCGCGCGATCCTGACGAAGATCAAGGGCGAGAACCCCGACGCGATCATGTACGGCGGCATGGACGCCACCGGCGGCCCGCTCGCGAAGCAGGCGAAGCAGCTCGGCCTGCGCGCGAAGATCCTGTCCGGCGACGGCGTGTGCACCGACTCGCTGGCCGAGTTGGCCGGCCCGGCGGCCGACAACGTGCTGTGCTCGCAGGCAGGCGCTGCGCTCGAGAAGATGCCGGGCGGCGCGGACTTCCTCGCGAAGTACCAGAAGCGCTTCAACCAGGGCATCAAGTTCGATGCGCCGTTCGCGTATGACGCGGTCTATATCGCGGTCGACGCGATGAAGCGCGCGAATTCGACGGACCCGGCGAAGATCCTCGCGGCGATGCCGGCGACCAAGTACGACGGCGTGATCGGCACGACGACGTTCGACGCGAAGGGCGACCTGACGCACGGGATCATCTCGATCTACGGCTACAAGAGCGGCAAGAAGACCTTCCTCGACCAGGTGAAGATGTAACCCGACGCGGCGTCGGCACGACGGGAACGCCACCCGTCGGCGCCGGCGCCGCGCGGGCCGGATTCTGATTCACGGAGACGAAGCATCATGTGTGCAATGGCGTATGCGGAATTCCAACAGGAGTTGAAGAAGGCGCAGTTGACGGCGCGCGAGTTCGCCCGCCTGATCCGGATGAACGAAAGTTCGATCACCAACTATTCGAGCAAGGGCACCGTCCCTTCCCACCTCGCGGTCATCGCGAAACTGATCGGCACGCTGGCCGCGCACGAGATCGACTTCCGGCGCGTGATCCGGCAAATGCGGATCGAGCCGAAACGGCCACGCGGCGTCGGCGTGTTTCCCGCCGCGGAAAAACCGCGTCCGCGGAAAGCGGCGAAAGCCGACGCCTGACCCGCGCCGGCCAGGTCGAAAGCGGCACGGGGACGGCCGCTCGACGAACGATCGACGCGCCCTTACGCGCCGCACCGCTACAGCATCACCCTACCGCGCGCACATGATCGAGCAGCGCCTGCAACGGATGGCGCACCTGCTTCGACGACAGGCGTTTCACCTGGCTGCGACACGAATACCCGGTCGCCAGCGCCTCGCCCTCCTGCTCCGGCCCGTCGACGTGCGCGGCCCACGACTGCGCATAGATCGTCTTCGACGTCGCGAGATTGCGCGCCTCGTGCCCGTACGTGCCCGACATCCCGCAACACCCGGTCGCCTGAACCTGCAAGCGCAACCCGCGACGCGCGAACACCTGCGCCCATTGCTTGCCGCTGTCCGGCGCATTGGTCTTCTCCGTGCAGTGCGGCAGCAACCGATATGAAACCGTCGCCTTGCCCGCACCGGCTTCCGGCAACGCGCCCAGCAGCCACTCCTGCGGCAGCGCGACGGTCGGCACATCGGCGAGCCCCGTCACCTTCAGGTATTCCTGCCGATACGTCAGCGTCATCGCCGGATCGAGACCGACCAGCGCGACGCCCGAGCGCGCCAGTGCGGCCAGTTGCGTCGCGTTGCGGATCGCCGCCTTCGCGAATGCGTGAAGAAAGCCCTGCACGTGCAGCGCCTTGCCGTTCGGCGCGAGCGGCGCGAGCCACACCTGGAAACCGACGCGCGCCGCCAGCTCGATCAGCGTCGCCAGTTGCTCGGTATCGAAATAGCGCGTGAACGTGTCCTGCACGATGACGACGCTGCGCGCGCGCTGCGCCTCGCTCAGCGCGGCGAGCGCATGCGGATCGGCCGGCTTCACGTTCCATGCGCGGATCACGGCCGCGAGATCGAAGCGGCTCAGCAGCGGGCTGTCGACCATGCCGACCTGGCGCTCGAGCAGCGTCCTTACCCAGTTGGCGCCCATCAACCCGTTGTACAGCGCGGGCACGCGCGCCATCCACGGCATCGTGAATTCGAGCGAGCCGATCAGGTAATCGCGCAGCGGTCGCAGGTAGCGCTGGTGATACAGCTCGAGAAAGCGCGAGCGAAACTCGGGTACGTTCACCTTGACCGGGCACTGCCCCGCGCACGATTTGCATGCGAGACATCCGGCCATCGCGTCGTACACCTCGTGCGAGAAATCCGCGTCGCGACGACGCGCGTTGCGGCTGTTGCGCCAGCGCTCGGCCAGACCGCGCAGCAACGGCTGCCGCGTGCGCGCCGCCGCGACGACGTCGACGCCGGCCTGCCCTTGCAGGCGCAACCATTCGCGCATCAGCGACGCGCGCCCCTTCGGCGACTGCACGCGTTCGCGCGTCGCCTTCCACGACGGGCACATCGCGTCGTCGGGATCGAAGTTGTAGCACGCACCGTTGCCGTTGCAATGCATCGCGGTGCCGTAGCTCTGCCACACGCGCTCGTCGATCTGCCGGTCGTGGTCGCCGCGCGTCGGCACCTCGTCGATCTTCAGCAGCCGCAGCGTGGGGTCCGGCGGCGTCGCGATCTTGCCCGGGTTGAACTGGTTGTGCGGATCGAACGCGGCCTTCAACTGCTGCAGCGACGGATACAGCTCGCCGAAAAACGCCGGCGCATATTCGGAGCGCACGCCCTTGCCGTGCTCGCCCCACAGCAGGCCGCCGTGACGCTGCGTGAGTTCGGCCACCGCATCCGACACCGGCCGCACCAGCGCCGCCTGCTTCGGGTCCTTCATGTCGAGCGCCGGGCGCACGTGCAGCACGCCCGCGTCGACGTGGCCGAACATCCCGTACTGCAGCCCGTGGCCGTCGAGCAGCGCGCGAAATTCGGCGATGTACGCGGCGAGGTTCTCGGGCGGCACCGCGGTGTCCTCGACGAACGGTTGCGGACGCGCTTCGCCCTGCACGTTGCCGAGCAGGCCGACCGCGCGCTTGCGCATCGCGTACACGCGCTTCACCGCATCGTCGCCGGCCGCCAGCGTATGGCCGAGACGCTCCACGCTCGTATCGGTGCGCAGATGCTCGACGAACGCGCGCACCTGCGCATCGACGTCGTGTTCGTCGTCGCCGCTGAATTCGATCAGGTTGATGCCGAGCGTCGGACGCGCGTCGTCCTGCGGGAAATACTCGGCCACGCTGCTCCACACGAAGTCCTTCATCGCGAGCATCAGCACCTTCGAGTCGACCGTCTCGATCGACAGCGGCCGGTGTTCGAGCAGCGCGCGCGCGTCGCGCAGCGCGTCCATGAAGCCCGCGTAACGCACGTTGACCAGCACCGAAAACTTCGGGATCGGCAGCACGTTGAGCTTCGCCTCGACGACGAAGCCGAGCGACCCTTCCGCGCCGCACAGTACGCTGTTCAGGTTGAAGCGGCCGTCCGCTTCGCGCAGGTGCGCGAGGTCGTAGCCGGTCAGGCAGCGGTTGAGTTTCGGAAACTTCGCGTCGATCAACGCGGCCTTGTCGTCGCGGATGCGCCGCGCGGTGCGATATACCTTGCCGACGCGGTCCTGCCGCGCGCAGCGGCGCTCCAGTTCTGCTTCGTCGAGCGCGTCGCTGTGCAGCCGCTCGCCGCCCATCAGCACGAAATCGAGTTCGAGCACGTGGTCGCGCGTCTTGCCGTACGTGCAGCTGCCCTGCCCGCTCGCGTCGGTGTTGATCATCCCGCCGACGGTCGCGCGGTTCGACGTGGACAGCTCCGGCGCGAAGAACAGCCCGTGCGGCTTCAGCGCCGCATTGAGCTGATCCTTGACGACGCCCGCCTCCACGCGCACCCAGCGCGCTTGCGCATTGATTTCGAGGATCCGGTTCATGTTGCGCGACAGGTCGACGACGATGCCGTCGGTCAGCGACTGCCCGTTGGTGCCGGTGCCGCCGCCGCGCGCGGCCACCGCGACGTCGCGGTGCGCGGGCTCGGCCAGCAGCCGGGCCAGCAGCTGGACGTCATCCGCGTGCGCGGGGCAGATCACCGCTTGCGGCAGGCGCTGGTAGATCGAGTTGTCGGTGGCCTGCACGGTCCGGTTCGCGTGGTCCGCGCGGATTTCCCCGGCGAAGCCGGCGGCCTGCAGCGCGACGAGAAAATCGCGGTAAACGGTCGTGGGCGGGCTGGCGGGACGGGGCAACGGGACGATCGACATGGGGCAAAGGCGCAATGTGGGTGGGGCCGGCCGGTTCGCGCACGCCAAAACATGATTTTTTGGCAAGTTTCCGCTCGACCGGGAATTCCAGTATCTTTGGATATTCCGTCAGAAACAAACGAATTCTTACCCGGCGAAGCTTGCATAAAACTCATGAATTACCGTCGCCTCACCCCGTCGATGTCGCTGCTGCTCGTGTTCGAGGCCGCCGCCCGGCATGAAAGCTATACGCGCGCGGCCGACGAGCTGTCGCTGAGCCAGAGCGCGATCAGCCGGCAGGTCCAGACGCTCGAGGATCAGCTCGGCGTGCCGCTGTTCCGGCGTGAAGGCCGTTCGGTCAAGCTGACCGAAGTCGGCCGCCGCTACTTCGCCGAGCTGAGCGGCGCGCTCGGGCGCATTCGCGGCGCGACGCTGCAGGCGATGTCGCATCAGGCCGGCGCCGGCACGCTGCGGCTGGCCACCCTGCCGACGTTCGGGTCGAAATGGCTGCTGCCGCACCTGCACGGCTTCTACGCCGCGCATCCGGGCGTGACCGTGCACCTTCATTCGCGGATCGGCGCGCTCGATTTCCTCAACGACGACCTCGACGCGGCGATCACCGTCGGCGCGGGCGACTGGCCGGGCCTGCACGCGCACCGGCTGTACAACGAGTTCCTGATCGCGATCGCGCCGCCCGACGCCGGCGGCCGCCGCAAGGCCGACGCGCGCACGCCGGCATGGGCGGCGAAGCAGACGCTGCTGGGCGTGACGAGCAATCAGCAGGCCTGGGCCGAGTGGTTCTCGCACTATCGGCTCGATCATCGCCAGATGCGGATCGGTCCGAGTTTCGAGCTGACGTCGCACCTGATCCAGGCCGTGCGCGCCGGAATGGGGATCGGGCTGGTGCCGAAGGTGCTGGTGGAGGATGAATTGAGCCGCGGCGAACTCGACTCGATCGGCGACGCGATCACCAGCCAGCGCAGCTATTACCTCGTCTATCCGCCGGGCAACGAGACGCTGCCGTCGCTCGTCGCGTTCCGCGAATGGCTGCTGACGTCGTGCTGACGTGCCGCCCGTAGCGGGCTTCAGGCACGCCACTCGCCGAGGATCTGCTCGGCCAGGTAGTCGCACGGCGGGCGCGCAGACTGCGCGCTGCGCGCGAGCACGACCTCGAGTTCGCCGAGCGACGGCAGCCCGTGGCTCTCCGACAGCTGCAACAGGTGATCGGGCACGCAGCAGCGCGCAAGCGGCGCGATGGCGAGGCCGGCCTCGACCATGCTGAGCAGCCCGAGAAAGCTCGGGCTTTCGTATGACATCCGGTACGGAATCTTCCGCCGGTTCAGCGCCTTGATCGCATGATCGCGCGCCATGCTGCCGTGCGAGAACAGCGCAACCGGCAGCGGCCGCTCTTCCCACACGTTGCGCTTCGCCGATCCGGTCCAGACGATCGGTTCGAGCCGGATCAACTCGCCGGACACGCCCTTGACGCGGGTCAGGCACGCGAGGTCGACCGTGTTGTCCTTCAGCATCGGCACGAGCGCGCTGCTCGGCTGGCCGATCACGCGCACTTCCACGCGCGGATGCATCGCGGCGAACTTGCCGAGCACCTGCGGCAGCAGCGACGAGATGTAGTCGTCGGGCACGCCGATCGTCACGCGGCCGCGGATCTCCGGGCGCACGACCGACGCCCACGCCTCGTCGCGCATCGCAAGCATCCGGCGGCCGTAGTCGGCGAGCATCCTGCCGTCGTCGGTCGCCGTCACGTTGCGCGTGTCGCGGATGAACAGCGGCTTGCCGAGCGCGTCTTCCAGCGTCCTGATCTGCATGCTCACCGCCGACGGCGACCGATGCACGGCCTGCGCGCCCTGCGCGAACGATCCGGAATCCGCGACGGCGACCACCATCGCGAGCACATCGAGGTCGAGCTTCTTCATGTCGATTCAGAAAAACTGATCAATCGATTCAGTTTATCCCGTTTTACTGTTCACCTCCATCGCCGGACAATGCATTCCGTCGGCACTCACTCGATGCAGGAAGCAGAAAACATGCATACGTCCGGATCGCTCTACGGGTTTCTCGTCATCGGCGGCATGCTCGCGGTGACGCCGGGGCCGAACATGGTCTACGTGATGTCGCGCTCGATCGCGCAAGGGCGGGCGGCCGGACTCATTTCGCTCGCCGGCGTGATGATCGGCTACCTGTTCTACATGTTCGCCGCGGCGTTCGGCATCACGACGCTGTTCATGAGCGTGCCCTATGCGGGCAGCGTGCTGGGCGCGGTCGGGGCGACCTATCTGCTGTACCTCGCATGGCAGGCGGTGCGGCCCGGCGGCCGCTCGCCGTTCGAGGTGAAGACGCTGCCGAACGAGCAGCCGCTGCGGCTGCTCGCGATGGGCGCGACGACCAGCGTGCTGAACCCGAAGCTCGCGATGCTGTTCGTGTCGCTGCTGCCGCAGTTCATCGACTACGGCCAAGGCAGCGTGTTCGGCCAGTCGCTGTTTCTCGGCTCGCTGCTGATCGCCGCGTTCGCGTCGGCCAACGGGCTGGTGGCGATCTGCTCGAGCCGCCTCGCGAAGTTCCTGCACGGCCGCCCGGCGCTGCTGCTCGCGCAGCGCTGGGTGATGGGCCTCATCCTCGGCAGCCTCGGCGTGCAGATGGTGATCGAAGCATCGAAGCTGGCGGGCGTCGCGTGAGCGTCACGCCGCCGCACGCTCCCGCACGGTCGCGGGCCGCGCGCGCGGCGGGCAGGCATAAGCGTCACGCGGCGATGGCCTGCCGCTGCGCCTCCAGTTCGCGCACGAGCGGCAGCACGCGCTTGCCGAAGTATTCGACTTCCTCGATGAAGTGCAGGAACCCGGCCAGCACGAGATCGACGCCGATTGCCTTCAGGGCGACGATCCGCTCGGCGATCTGCTGCGGCGTGCCGATCAGGTTCGTGCGGAAGCCGTCGTTGTACTGCACCAGATCCTCGAACGTCGACTTCGCCCAGTTGCCCTCGCCTTCGGGCGACGCCTTGCCGGCCTGCTTCACCGCATCGCCGAACGCGTGCACGGCCTCGACGTGCGCATGCCGGATGATGTCGTCGAGCACGGCCTGCGCTTCTTCCTCGGTGTCGCGCGCGATCACGAACGCGTTGACGCCGATTCGCACGCGATGGTTGTTCGCGGCCGCCTTCGCGCGGATGTCGTCGATCTGCGCCTTCAGGTTCTCCGGCGTATTGCCGTTCGTGAAATACCAGTCGGACACGCTCGCCGCGTTGTCGCGCGCCGCGCGCGAGCTGCCGCCCTGGAAGATTTCCGGATGCGGCTTCTGCACCGGCTTCGGGCTCAGCGTGTAATCGTTGAAGCGATAGAAGTCGCCCTTGAACGTGAAGTTGTCCTGGGTCCAGATACCCTTGAGCGCCTGGATGAATTCCTTCGAGCGCCGATAGCGTTCGTCGTGCTCGAGCCACGGCTCGCCGATCGCGGTGAATTCGCCCTTGAACCAGCCGCTCACGACGTTGATCGCGATGCGCCCGTTCGAGATGTGGTCGATCGTCGCGAGCTGTTTCGCGACCACGGCCGGATGCCACGGCCCCGGCAGGATCGCGGCGAGCACCTTGAGCTTCGTCGTCGCATGCAGCAGCGCCTGGCTGAACGACACCGACTCGTGCTGGTATTCGGCGCCGTAGCCGGCCGTGAAGCGGATCTGGCTCAGCGCGTAGTCGAAGCCGGCCGCCTCGGCCGTGCGCGCGAGTGTCTGGTTGTACTCGAGGCTCCAGTCGGTGCGCTGCTCGATCGTGCTGACGACGAGGCCGCCGCTGACGTTCGGCACCCAGTACGCGAATTTGACGCCATCGGCGGAAGGGTCGGGAAGGCTCATGAAGGTGTCCTGGTCGAAGGGGAAACGAAAAAGCGGCTTACGCGGCCGCGACGGAAGGCGCGGGCGCGCGCAGTTGCGGCACCGCGCGGTCCACGGCGAGCGCGATGCGCTCGCGCAACGCCGCACTGGCGATCTGGTACTGGTCGAAATCGCTTTCGGACGCGTACACGCCGATCGGCAGCGTGCGCGCCTGGAAGAAGCTGAACAGCGGGCGCAGTTGATGGTCGATCACGAGCGCATGCCGCTCGCTGCCGCCGGTAGCCGCGAGCAGCACCGGCACGTCGACGAGCGCGTCGTGGCGCACGAGATCGAACAGGTGCTTGAAGAGGCCCGTGTACGACGCGCGATACACCGGGCTCGCGACGACCAGCGCATCGGCCGTCTCGATCGTGCGGATCAGCGCGTCGAGATCGGCCGGTACCTGCGCACGCGTCAGCGCGCCGGCCAGCCGGCTGCCGATCTCACCGAGTTCGATCAGCCGCGTCTCGATCGGCAGCGCGGCGCCCAGCGCCGTGACGATCGCGTCGGTCAGCGCCAGCGTGCGCGACGGCCGCTGCAGGCTGCCCGATATCGCGACGACGTTGAGGGTGTGGCTCATGCAATGCGTTCCCGTGGTGAAGCCGCGTGTCGATGCGGCGATACCGGTTCGGGTCAGCAAGGAGCGTGCCATCGGCATGGATGCGCGAAAGAAATCTCGTCCGGACAACGAAATTTCTTGTCATCGCCCGCCGGCACTGGCGCGCCGCCAAATGCGCGATGCTGGCAAGCATTGCGACGCGCGTGCCACATCGATATTCCGCGACGCGATGAACTGGATGCAGCGGATCTGCTGATGTGCTGCTGATCAGACAGCAACGCATCACGCGCGATAGCGTCGAATTCGACGTTTCGACGTCGCGGCACCGCCGCTCTGCCGCGCCATTGCGGGTTCCGCAGCAATCGCACTTTGGTTATCAGAAATCGATGCTTTTCGCGCGCGGCGAAACGTTCAACACTCTGCTGACCACGCAGCAGCCGGACCGCGGCGCCCGCCGGCACGGGCGCGCTCGGCCCGGCCATCCAACGGTTCATCGCCATGACTTCGATTTCCGCATCGCCACGCCCGCTCAATCTTCGTATCGTCGCCGCATCGCGCGACCCGGCTGCACGGCAGGCCGCGGCGCCGGTGCTCGCGCTGCCCGAACGTCACGCACCGTCCCGCGCGCAGGCGCAGGTGTTCGCCGACCCGCGTTCGCTCGCGCTGCTCGAACAGGTTCGCCGCGTCGCGCCGAGCGACGCGAACGTGCTGATCGTCGGCGAGACGGGCACCGGCAAGGAACTGATCGCCCGCCGCGTGCACGCGCTCGGCGCCCGTCGCGACGGACCGTTCGTCGCGGTGAACTGCGGCGCATTCTCCGAAACGCTCGTCGACAGCGAACTGTTCGGCCACGAGAAAGGCGCGTTTACGGGCGCGTTGAGCACGAAGCCCGGCTGGTTCGAAGCCGCGCACGGCGGCACGCTGTTTCTCGACGAAATCGGCGACTTGCCGCTCGCGATGCAGGTCAAGCTGCTGCGCGTGCTGCAGGAACGCGAGGTCGTGCGGCTCGGTTCGCGCACGGGCATTCCGGTCGACGTGCGTGTGGTCGCGGCGACCAACGTCGACTTGCAGCAGGCGGTCGCGGCCGGACAGTTTCGCGGCGACCTGTTCTACCGGCTCAACGTCGTCCAGCTCGCGGTTCCGCCGCTGCGCGAGCGGCCGGGCGACATCCTGCCGCTCGCGCGGCACTTCTTCGACGTTTACCGCGACCGGCTCGGCGGCGGGCCGCACCGCCTCGATCCGCGCGCCGAGCGCCGGCTCCACGCACACGACTGGCCCGGCAATATCCGCGAACTGGAGAACGTGATCCATCACGCGCTGCTCGTGAGCCGCCACGACACGCTGCAGGACACCGACCTGCACATCGCGCCGCCGTGTCCGCCGGCCATCGCCGCGCCCGCGGCCCATTCGTCCGCCGACGCACAGGCGGCGCTCGAACACGCGCTGCGCGACCTGTTCGACGACGGGCACGGCAATCTCTTCGAGCACATCGAGGACACGGTCATGCGCGTCGCGTTCGAATTCAGCCATCGCAACCAGATCCGGGCCGCGCAGTTGCTCGGCATCAGCCGCAACGTGCTGCGCGCGCGGCTGATTCGCGCGAAGGCGATCACCGCGCTGAAGTAGCGGCGCCCGGCGCCCGGCGCACGCCGCCGTTCCGCCCCGGCGCCATGACGCCATCGCGCCGCGATCCGCGCCGCAACGTCCGAACCTGATGTATCGTGGCGCGAAGCGTACGCTTCGTTGCCCGCCCCGCACCGGTCGTCGGTCATGCGATCGGCTGCGACAGGCAACGGCTCGCGCACGATGCTCCGCAACACGAAAGCCGTCCGGCGCCCGTGCGCGCCCGGCCGAGCCCCGTTCACCCGTCCGGAATCCTTCGCCATGAAAAAGCTTGTGAACCGCCCGTCCGACGTCGTGCGAGAAATGCTGGAAGGCATCGCGCGACAATCGCCGCATCTCGCGATCCTCGGCGACGAGCACGTGCTCGTCCGCCAGCCGCTGCCCGAGCCGTCGCAGCGGCCGGTCGCGGTCCTGTCCGGCGGCGGCAGCGGCCACGAACCCGCGCACGGCGGCTATGTCGGCGAAGGGATGCTGAGCGCGGCCGTGTGCGGCGAAGTGTTCACGTCGCCGTCGACCGACGCCGTGCTCGCCGCGATCCGCGCGAGCGCCGGCCCGAACGGCGCGCTGCTGATCGTGAAGAACTACACCGGCGACCGGCTCAATTTCGGGCTCGCCGCCGAGCTTGCGCGTGCGGAAGGCATTCCGGTCGAAACCGTCATCGTCGCCGACGACGTGTCGCTGCGCGGCCGCGTCGAGCGCGGCCAGCGACGCGGGATCGCCGGCACCGTGCTGATCCACAAGCTCGCGGGCGCCGCCGCCGCGCGCGGGCTGCCGCTGGCCCGCGTCGCGAGCATCGCGCGCGACGCGGCGGCCGAGCTCGGCACGATGGGCGTCGCGCTCGACGGCTGCACGATCCCGGGCGCCGACAAATCGGGCTTCAGCCTCGCCGATCACGAGATCGAGCTGGGCCTCGGCATCCACGGCGAGAAAGGCGTCGAGCGCCGCGCGCCGCTGCCGGCCGATGCGCTGGCCGATACGCTGCTGTCGAGCATCGTCGCCGATCTCGTGCTCGACCGCGACGAACGCGTCGCGCTGTTCGTCAACGGTCTCGGCGCGACGCCGGACATGGAACTCGCGATCGTGCTGCGCGCCGCGTTCGACAACCTGAGCCGGCGCGGCATCGTCGTCGCGCGCGCGTGGGCCGGCACGTTCCTGTCCGCGCTGAACATGCCGGGCTGCTCGATCTCGGTGCTGCGGCTGAACGACGAACGCGCAGCGCTGCTCGACGCGCCGACGCAGGCGCGCGCCTGGCCGGGCGGCGGCCTCGTGAACACGCGGATTCGCGTGGCCGCGGCCGCGTCGCAGGACGCGCCGCCGCCGCCGCTCGATGCGGCCGGCCGCGCATGGGCCGCGCGCCTGCAACCGGCGCTGCACGCCGTGGCGCAGACGCTGATCGATCACGAGCAGATGCTGACGGATCTCGATGCGGCAGCCGGTGACGGCGATCTCGGCGCGAGCATGCGGCGCGCCGCGCACGCGATTCTCGAACTACCCGACACCGCGTACGGCACGCCGTCCGGTGCGCTCGCGGCGCTCGGCGCCGCGTTGCGCCGCGCGATCGCCGGCAGCTCCGGGCCGTTCTATGCGACCGCGCTGCTGCGCGCGTCGCGCCGGCTGGCCGATCTCGCCGAGCCGTCGCCGCGCGACTGGGCCGCGGCATTCCGCGCGGCGGTCGATGCGATCGGCGAACTCGGCGGCGCGCAGGCAGGCGACCGGACGATGCTCGATGCGCTGGTGCCGGCCGTCGATGCATTCAGCCGTGCGCTCGACGGCGATCGCGATCCCGCGAGTGCCTGGACGGCGGCCGTGGAAGCGGCCGAGCGAGGCGCGGAGGATACGGCGCGCATGACGCCGCGCGCGGGACGGGCCAGCTATCTCGGCGAGCGCGCGATCGGCACGCCGGATGGCGGGGCGGTGGCCGTGTCGTACTGGTTGCGGGCGTTGCTGCCGCACGTGCGCTGAACGGTGGCGGCGCGCGCGTCAGCCTGGCGTGCGCGCGTTCTTCCGCCCCGACACGAGAGAGAACGGCACGCGGGCCGCGCGGCCCATCGGCGGCCGGACCGGCATGGCGGAAGCCGTCGTCAGGTTCATGGTCGCGTCGCGCACGGCGGATGGCCGCGCTTTCGCCATGCACATGCGTGCCGCCTACCCGCTCACCCGTTCCCGTCGAACCGGTACAGCGCCGCCGGCGTATCGACCAGTACCTGTCTGCGTCCGGCCTCGTCCGGCAGCAGCGTCGCCAGATACCGGTACGCGAGCGCATCGTCGACGGCCTTCTCGTATCCGACATGCGGCCAGTCGCTACCCCACACGAGCCGCTGCGTACCGAACGCATCGCGCAGCGCGCGCATCGCCGCCAGCCCGGACGCCTGCCAGCGATCGGCGCGGTCGTTCCGGTAGGCGCCCGACACCTTGACCCACACGCGCTTGCTCGTCGCCGTCGTCAACAGATAGCGGAAGCCGGGATCGTCGATCCCGAGCCGCGGATCGGGCCGGCCGAAATGGTCGAGCGAGACGTCGACGCCCGCGTCGAGCAGCGGCGGCATCAGCGCCGGCAACCGGGCGGCCTCCGCATGCAGCTCGACTTGCCAGCCATGCGCGCGCAGCAGCGGAAACAGCGTGCGCCACGCCGCGTCCGCGAAATCCGGATCGCGTTCGCCGATCAGGTTCAGCCGGATGCCGCGCACGCCGAGCGGCGTCCATGCGGCAACCTGCTCCGCATCGCGCGCGGGATCGATCACGACGATGCCGCGCAAACGCGCGGGTTGCGCGCGCAGCGCGGCAAGCAGATAGCGGTTGTCGGTGCCCAGAAAGCTCGGCTGGATCAGCACGCCATTCGACATGCCGTGCCGGTCGAGCATCGCGAGGTACTGGTCGAGCGACGCGTCGTACGCGATCGTGTAGCGATGGCCCGGCACGAGCGGCAGCGTCTTCAGGAACACGTGCGCGTGCGCGTCGACGCCGGTAACCGTCCGCCGATCCGGCGTCGCGCCGGCGCATCCGCCGAGCACCTCGGCCATCGCGATGCCGGCGAGTGCGCGGTTGAACGACCGCCTCGAAATCATGGGTGTCTCCTGTTTTTTTCGATTGAGGGTGAACGGCGCGGCCCCGCCGGCCGCGAGGCGGCGCATCAGCCTACATCGTGCGCGCGACGAGGAATATCGGGACGAACGACAGCACCGTCGACAGCGCGACGACGAACGCCATCAGCCGATGGTTGCCGCCGTACTGCGTGGACAGCACGTACGAGTTGCTCGCGCACGGCAGCACCGAATAGAGCAGGATCAGGTTCCCGGACAACGGCGTCACGGCGAATGCCTTGGTCGCGGTCAGCGCGAGCAGCGGAAAGCCGACCAGCCGGATCGCGGTGGTCACGAGCCCCGCGCGCACCAGTGCCGCCTCCTTGCGCGGCAGCGGCAGCCGCAGCGCGGCGCCCACGCAGATCAGGCTCAACGGCAGCGCGGCGCCGCCGAGCACGTCGACGGTCTGGTCCACGGCGGCGGGCAGACGCCAGCCGGTCAGGTTCAGCACGATCCCGAACGCGCTCGCGACGATCAGCGGATTCGCCGCCACCTTGCCGACGATCCGCACGAGCCCGCGGCCGCCGGCCTGGCCATGTTCGAACGACAACAGCACGAGCGTATTCGAGATCGCGACCATGTACGCGACGACGACCGCCGCGATCCCGTAATCCGCGCGGCTCAGCAGCCCCGACGCGACCGACAGGAAGATGTAGCTGTTGAAGCGGATCGAGCCCTGGACGATCGACGTGAACGATGCGTGCGGCACCGCGCACCATCGGCAGCCGAGCACGACAGCGGCCAGCACCGCGAGCGTGAGCCCCGTCAGCAGCACGATCGTCGACTTCGACGACGCGTCGAGCGGGCCGGCCAGACCGATCGAATGCACGAGGAAGGCGGGAAACAGCACGTAGTGGGTGAGCTTTTCGGCGGACGGCCAGAACGCCGCATCGACCAGCGCGAGGCGGCGCACGGCGATGCCGATGCAGATCAGGGCGAAGGCGGGTGCGACGGCGACCCAGGCGAGTTCGGTATGCATGGTTGGACGGATTCGGTGAGGGAAGCAGCGGATTTGTCTGCCCGGTGGCAAAGCGGTGGCTCGGGTGCGGTCGTCGCGGCATCGGGTTCGAACGGCAACCCGACGGCGGCGAGCGCCTCGTACGCGAGGGCCGGCGCGAAGCGCACGCCGGAGCCCGACGCGCCGGCCACCGCGCAGCCGTCGCGACCGATCGGCGCGACCCGCGGATTGCGGTCGGCCGTGTACCCGTCGACCGCCGTACGCGCGGCGAGATGGGCATCGCGCAAGCCGGGGAAATGACGATCGAGCAACGCGTGCGCGAGCGCGCGCTCGTCGGCGCTCGGCGCGACGCGTGCGCCGGCGGCGCAGCCCCACGCGTGCGACGTGATGCTCAGCAGCCAGCCGCGCCGCGCATGCACCGGGGCGAGAAAGGCCTGCGCGTCGGGCAGGTAGACGACCGGCGCATCCGCCGGGGGCGGCAAGCCGCGGCCGTCGACATCGAACGCGACGATCTTCTTCGTGACGATGTCGGTTCCCGCGTCGACGCCGGCTTCGCCGTCGATGGCCGGCCACGGGCCGCTGGCACGGATGAGCCGGTCGGCGCGCAGCGTCACGCCGGGGGCGACGACGGTCCAGCCGCCGGCATCGCGCGTCACGTGCGTGACCGGCGCATCGAAGCGCTCGACGGTGCGCGCGCCCGTCAGGTAGTGCGCGACCAGCCGCGGCACGTCGACCAGCCACGCGCGGCCGCCGCGCCACAGGCGCGTGCCGGCCGGCAGCGCAACGAGTGGTGTGGCGCCGGGGTCCGGCGGATCGTCGGCCACCGGCGGCGCGAGCAACGGACCACCCGCATCGGGTGCGTCCGCAACGAAGGTGAACGGCGCGGCGCGCACGCAGCATCCGGCCCGTGCCCACGCACCGTAGTACGCGTGCGCGACCAGCGATCGCGCGCGCCGCGCGCCGCTGCCGCAGAACGGCGTGACGACGCCGGCCGACAGCGCCGTGGCCGTCTGCACGGCCGGCCGCGCATCGAACACGGCGATGCGCAGCGCGCCCGCATGCCGAGCCGCGACGTGCGCGATCGTCGCCCCCGTCACGCCTGCGCCGATGATCGCGAGATCAAACCGCATCGGCCTGCCACCAGACGGTGCTGATCACGAGCGGCGTCGCGCCGTCGTTCTGCACCTGGTGCGAGCGGTGCGATTCGAAATACAGCACGTCGCCGGCCCGCACGCGCACGGGTTCGCCGTCGTAGGTCAGCCGGCCGCTGCCCTGCGCGATCATCCAGCATTCGCGGACCGCGTGAACGTCCAGCCGCGACGTGCAGTTCGGCTCGACCGTAAACAGGCCGCCGCGAAACGGAATCTCGCCGTCGCCGAGCCCGGCGAAATCGGCCTGGCGCAACACGACGCCCGGCACATGGGACTCCGGCGGCAGCGCGCCGACGTGCGGAAACTTACGCGCGTTCATCGTGCACCTCCTCGCCGACGAGGCCCAGTTCCGCGAGAATCGCGTCGCGGTCGCGATCGAGCGCCGGCGCGGCCCGGCGCGTGGCCGGGTCGGGGCAGCCCGAAATCTTGATCGGCGTCCCGACCAGCCGGTATGGACCGACGTCGGGATCGTCGACGTCGATCAGCATGTTGCGCGCGGCCGTCTGCGGATGGACGACGGCCTGGTCGACCCGGTTGATCGGGCCGGCCGGCAGGCCCGCGCGCGCGAACCGCTCGCACCAGGCCGCGACGCCGTGCGCCGCCAGCAGCCCGTTGAGCGTGCGTTCGAGTTCGGCCTCGTGATCCTTGCGCGCCTCGCCGCCCGCGAAGCGCGGATCGGCCGCGAGCGCCGGCACGCCGAGCGCGTCGCACAGCAGCCGGAACAGCTTGTCGTTGCCGGCCGCGATGATGAGCGGGCCGTCCGCCGCGCGGTAGACGCCGAACGGCGGCGCGATCGCCGGCCGATAGCTGCCGACCGGCCCCGTGACCTCGCCGGTCGCGAAGTAACGGCCGATGAAATATTCCATCAGCGCGAGCTGGCAGTCGAACATGCCGATGTCGACCTTCGAGCCCTGCCCGGTGCGCCCGCGCCGCACGAGCGCCATCAGCAGCCCGGTCGTCAGGAACAGGCCGGCCGCCAGATCGCCGATCGACGGCCCGACCCGCACGGGCATGCGCCCGGGCTCGCCCGTCACGCTCATGATCCCGCCGAGCCCCTGGACGATCATGTCGTATGCACGGTGATCGCGAAATGGCCCGGTATGGCCGAACCCCGACGCGCTGCCGTAGATCAGGCGCGGAAAACGCGCGTGCAGCGTGTCCCAGTCGTAGCCGATGCGCGCCATCGTACCGGGCCGGAAATTCTCGGTGACGACGTCGGCCTTCTCGAGCAGCGCGTCGAGCACGCGACGATCGGACGGATCCTTCAGGTCGAGCGCGATGCTCTCCTTGCCGCGGTTGAGCGACGCGAAATACGCGGACTTGCCGCCGTACCACGGGCCGTACGCGCGTGCATCATCGCCGGTCGACGGCCGTTCGACCTTGATCACGCGCGCACCGTGATCGGCCAGCAGCATCGTGCAGAACGGGCCGGCCAGCACGCGCGTCAGGTCGACGATCAGCAATCCTTCGAGTGCGCCTTCCATCATGCGACCTCCCGCATGCCGGGCGGCAGGACCGCCGCCAGATCTCCCGGCGTAACCGGGTCGAAGTTCGCCAGCGGCGTGACGACCGGCGACGACAACCGTGCGAAGTCGCCCGCGTTCGGCTCGCCGCGCAAGCCGAGCGCCCGCCACGCGGTCTGCGCGAGCGCCGGCATCAACGGCCACGCGAGCAGCGCGAAACCCTTGGTCCAGCCGTACAGGTCGCCGGCCGCGCGCGCGCCGTCGAAGCGCGCGCTCCAGCGCTCGACGATGCCGGCCATCGCCGTCGGGTCGAACGTCGCGAAATCCATCGCGCGCTGCGCGTCGCGCCACGCCGCCTCCGCTGCCCGCACCGTCTCGTCGGTCGGCACGCGCGCGGCGAGCGGCCCGCCGATTGCCTCGGCCACATGCCGGCGTACCGTCGCGTACGGCCCGTTCACGAACCGGCAGAACGCATCGCGATCGAAGTCCGTGCGTCCGGCAACCGGATTGGTCGACGCGACGAAGCCGCGCACCGCATCGGCCGGCACGCGCGTGCGCGCCGCGAGATCCTCGACCCAGATCGCCCAACGCAGGCTCGTCGAGAACTTGCGCCCTTCCAGCGTGTAGAAATGATTGATCACGAAACGATCGAACGGCTTCGACACGCCGTCGGCCATCGCCATCGCCTGGATGCCGACCAGATGCGACACGCAGTTGTCGATCCCGAAGCCGTTGACGGTGATCACGTCCGAATCGCGATCGAACGGGTTGGCGCGCAGCCCGTGCCTGCGCGCGTAGAGATCGCCGACGAAGCGGATCGCGCCGAACAGCAGCCCGTGCCCGAACAGCGTGCGCGGCTCGCCGTCCAGCACATACGGCAACCCCCAGCCGGCATGGCTCGTCAGGCGGAAACGCGCGCCGTCGCGCGCCAGATGGCGGCGCGCGATATCGACGAACACCGGCGCGGTCTCGGTGCCCACCAGTTGCGCGACCAGCGCGGCCGGGTCCGCGATGTCGAAGAACAGGTTGTCCTGCTCGCGCATCGCGAGCGTCTCGCCCCAGCGTGCCGACGGTTCGCGCACGTCTTCCGGCTGGAAATGCGCGCCGCAGTCCTCGCAGAAGAATCCCGACACGTCGCGCGCGCACTGCGGGCAATGGCCCAGCAGAAAACTGCCGGTCACGTAACCGTCGCGCGCGGCCGAATACGGCATGCGTTCGCGCACCGTCGACACGCGCCGCTGCGCGGCCAGCCGTGCGACGAGCCCGTCGTGCGCGGCGAGGTACGCGTCGTGATGCGCATCGCCGAGCGGATCGACGAACAGATCGACGTCGATGTTCATCGCGGCGAGATCGTCGACGATGCCCGCGCAGCTCTGCCGCGCGAGCGCCGCCGCGTCGATGCCGGCCTGCCCGGCGCGCAGCGGGATGTAGGAATCGTACGGGTCGCTCGCGCATGCGATGCGTGCGACCTCGCCGCGGCTGCGCAGATGGCGCGCAAGCATGTCGAGCCGCAGGTACGGGCCCGCGATATGACCGAGGTGCAGGCGCCCGTTCGGCGCCGGCATCGCGGGGACGAGCAGGTAGTGGCGCGGGTCGCGGATCGTGTCGATCGGCATGATGGCCTCCGGGTCAGTCCAGCGTGACGGTCACGTCGGCCGCGAGCTCGCGCAGCAGCGCCACGATGTCGCGATCGAGCTCGCACTGCGCGATCAGGTACGCGATCTCGTACGCCTTGAACACGTCCTTCGGCAACGCCATCTGCGCGCCCTTGCCGGCGACGATCTGCAGAAAGCGCAGTTCCGGCCGCCGCCACAGCCGCTCGAAGCCCTCGACGCGGGCGATGCGCCCGAGCCCCGGCGGCATCACGATGCGCTGGCCCGCGCGCGTCGACGCGGTGCCGAGCCGGTCGTCGAGCGGGCCGTCGATCGCGCCGCGCGCGAGATCGAGCACGGTGCGGTACGGCGAGAAGCCCGCGACGCTGTACGGGATCAGGTGCGAGTTGATGAACTCGCCGCCGAGCCGCCCGCCGATCTCGAGAATCTTCGGGCCGTCGCGCGTCACCATCACGTCGGCGTGGAAGCCGCACCAGTCGATGCCGGTCGCCGCGACACCCGCACGCACCATGTCGCGGATCGCCGCCTGCGTGTCGGCCGGCAGCAGCGACGGCGTCACGTTCTCGTACTGGATCGGGATCGACCGGTCGAAGGTCTTGTCGATGATCGCGTTGATCGCGACGCGGCCTTGCGCGACGACGCCGGACACCGAATGCTCGCTGCCCGTCAGCTGTTCCTCGAGCAGCGCGTGATCGCCGTACAGGCTGAACATCTCGCCCTTCTCCGGCGAGTTGTACGCACGAAACGCACGATAGACCTCGACGGGATCGGCGAGCGCATCGACCGGAAAGATGCCGCGGCTGCCCGAGTTGCCGGCCGGCTTGAGCAGCGCGGGCGCGCCGATCCGCTTCAGCGCGGCGGTGAATTCGGCTTCGCTGCTGACCACCGCATAGCGCGGGTTCGCATTCGGCACCGCGTCGAGCACGCGGCGGGTCGCGGCCTTGTCGCGCACGTTGAGCGCGGCATCCGGCGCCGTGCCGCGCAAGCCGAGCCGATGCGACAGCCGGCTCGCGAGCACGACTTCGAGATCCTTCCACGCGACGACGCCGGACAACTCGACGCGATGTTCGCGCAGGTAGTCGAGAATCGTCCGTTCGGCCGCGTCGTAATCGCCGAGGCGCGTCGGAATGATGCCCGCGCAGCCGAACGAGCGGAATGCGTCGGGCGTCGGCGTCGCCACGTAGAGGTCGAGCCCGAGACTGCGCGCCGCGTCGATTTCGGCGATCCGCTCGCCCGGAAGCGCGCGTGTGTCGAGATACAGCATGGCCGGTGCATGGGTCATGGCGGTGTGCTCCTGTCAGTTCACGAGTTGTTGGGTGGCGGCCTGCGGCGCTTCGCCGTGCGGCCAGTCGACGAATCCCGGCGGCGTGCCGACTTCGTAGATGGACGCGCCCGCGATCGCGTTGGCGATCCGGCCGCTGCGCCACGCGGCAAGGCTCAGGTTCGGGTCGGCGATGCCGCGCGTCGTGCGCGCGGCGTTCTGGAAGAAAATTCGCGCGGCGCTCGGCCGGTTCCAGCGCACCGCGTAGTCGTCGTCGAGTTCCGGTGCGCCGTCGCGCGTGTGCATCTCGAAGCGCAGCGATTCGAGCGCGCCGGGCATCTGGAATTCGCTGCCCGTCGCGAGCAGCACGACGTCCGCATGCAGCGGCGCATGCACGCCGGTGCCGTCGTCGACGCTCAGCACGAAACCGCCGTCCGCGCGGTGCAGGTTCGCCATGCTGCGGCCCGGCATCAGCGCGCAATGGCCGGGACGCCCCTCGATGTGCGTGATCTCGTAGAGCCGCTGGTAGATTGCCGTCAGCAGCGGCAACGTGACGCCGTCGCTCGCGAGGCGCTGCGTCTCCAGCGCGTCGCGCTTGCGCTGCGGCGACAGCCGCGAGAAATGTTCGTTGTATTGCGGCACGAACCATTCGTTGACGAACGGCGAGTCGTCCATCGGCAGGAAGTTCTCGCGCCGCGTCAGCCAGGCGATGTGCGCGGGCGCGGCGTCGCCCGTCAGGCCGAGCAGATGCAGCGCGAGCTCGGCGCCGCTCTGGCCGCCGCCGACGATCGCGACGCGCCGGCCGGCGAGCGCCGGCCGCACGGTGCAGAACTGCGACGAATGCAGCACGTCGGCGCCCAGGTGCGGCCGCGCGCAGGCAGGCACGGTCGGGCGCAGGCCGACGCCGACCACGAGGTTCGCGGTGCGCACGACGCCGTGCGAGGTCGTGACGCGCAGCGCGCGCCCGTCACGCACGACGCTTTCGACTTCGCAGTCGAACCGCAGGTTGTCGAGCGACGCGCACACCCACCGCATGTACTGCTCGAACTCGCGGCGGCGCACGGTCGGAAAGCGCGCGTTCGCGAACGAATACAGTCGTTCGGTGCGTTGCAGGAACGCAATGAACGAGTAGCGGCTGCACGGATCGGCCAGCGTCACGAGATCCTTCAGGAAGCTGGTCGTCAGCGACGAATCCGCGAGCATCAACCCGGGATGCCAGCGGAACTCGGGCCGGCGCTCGACGAACAGCGAACGCAGGCCGTTCAGCGGCGCCAGCAGCGCCGCCAGGCTCAGGTTGAACGGACCGACGCCGATGCCGAGCACGTCGACTTCTTCGCCGGCGAATGCCCGCGGCTTCGCGCCGTCGAGCGTCTGGATTTCGAAAGGGTTCATCGCGCCTCCCCGGCACCGGTGATCGAATCGTGAAAGGCAACGTCGTCGGCGTGGCCGAGCACGCGCGCGGCCAGCGCCGCGCCGCCGTGAACGGCCGTGGCGATCCCGCTGCCGCAATAGCCGCCGCACCAGCCCAGCCGCCCGGCCATGCCGACGTGCGGCACGCCGGACGCGGTGAAGCCGAGCGGCGCGGACCATACGTGCTCGACGTGCGCGTGTTCGAGCGCCGGGAAATACGCGGCCAGCCGCGCGCGCAACGCGGCCTCGACGCCCGCGGGCGGCACATCGGCCGACAGGCCGAGCCGGCTGCCGAACAGCAGCCGCCCGCGCTCGTCCAGCCGGAAATAGTCCTTGTCGGCGGACAGCGTGCCGTACACGCGCGGCTGCCGCGAAATGCGGCGCTGCGTCGCGTCGTCGAGGATGCGGGTCGCCAGCAGGTGCGTGCCGTAGCGTTCGAGCGGCGGGCGCACGTCGGCCGGCAGCAGCGACCATGCGTCCTCCGCGCACACCAGCACGGCGCCGGCGTCGACCGTCGCGTCACCGAGATCGAGCACGGCCGCACCGGGCGCGGGCCGCACGGCATGCACGCGCGCGCCGCGCCGGATCCGCACGCCGAGCGTCGCGGCCCGCACCCGCATCGCATCGCGTAGCGCGCGCGGCCGGATCAGCGCGAAGCGCAGGTTCAGCAACCCGGCGATCGCGTGCGCCGCGCCGGTTTCCTGCGTGACCGCCCGCGCGTCGAGCCACGCGACGCACGCCTCCTGCTGCGCCGCATGGCACGCGAACCGGTGCGCCAGTTGCGCCGCCGACGCGTCGTCGCACGCGAGCGTGATGTGGCCGGGATGCGCCCAGCCGCAGGCGAGGTTGCGGCTGTCGACGAAGCGCTTCAGGTAGGCGATGGCCTGCGCCGCCGCGCGCTCGGCGGCCTGCGCGTGCGCGGCCGAAACCGGGCCGCGCGGCAGTGCCGGCGCGACGCTCGCGACCGAGCCGAAGTTGAATGCGCTCGGCACGTCGCCCGGCGGATCAGCGTCGCAAACGTCGACCGTCGCGCCCTGCTCCGCCAGGTGGATCGCGGCGGACAGCCCCGTGTAGCCGCCGCCGACGATCGCGACGTCGGCGGTTCGTGTGCCGGGCGTCCTCATGCGTGCTCCAGCTGGCGTTGACGCGCGTCGACGAATGCGCGGTACGGCGCGTCGAAGAAGAACGCGGGCTCGCCATCCGGCGGTTCGAGCTGGTCGAGCCAGCAGGCCGTCGCCGAATACTTCGCGAGAAACGGCCGGCGCAGCCAGCGCGGATCGCGCGCCTGCAGGAAATTCAACAGGAAGTAGCGCTGTCCCTGCAGCTCGAGCGTGCCCGCGACCTCGATCTTGCCGGGGCCTGCGCTCATCGACGGGCCGCGCGCGCTGCGCGCGAGCCCCGACACCGACGCGATCGCGGTGTTGTAGATATCGAGCGCCCGCGCGAGCGGCAGCTCGAAATAGCCGCGCGGCCCGGTATCGCGCTCGACGAACATGTAGTACGGCACGATGCCGAGCCGCACCTGCCCGACCCAGTTGCGCCGCCAGACTTCCGCGTCGTCGTTGATGTGGCGCAGCACCGGCCCCTGCGAACGGATCACGACGCCGATGCGGCGCAGGTTCGTCACGGCCTGCTCGGCGACCTCCGTCGACAGTTCGCGCCAGTGGTTCAGGTGCGCCATGACCGTCACGTTGCGCCCCGCATCGATCAGCGTGCGCAGCAGCGCGAGCAGCTCGGGCGTATCCGGATCGCTGACGAAACGGTACGGCCAGTAGGTCAGCGCCTTCGTGCCGATCCGGATGTTGCCGACGTGCTCGAGCCCGGGCGCCAGCAGCGGCATCAGGTACTCGCGCAGGCGCGTCGCGCTCATCACCATCGGATCGCCGCCCGTCATCAGCAGGTCGGTCACTTCGCCGCGCGCGCGCAGGTACGCGTGCAGCCGCGCGGCTTCGCTCGACGCGAATTTCAGCGACGCGTCGCCGACGAACTGCGGCCAGCGAAAGCAGAACGTGCAGTACGCATGGCAGGTTTGCCCGTGGCTCGGGAAGTACAGCACCGTCTGCGCGTACTTGTGCTGGATGCCCGGGCACGGCTCGCCGTCGAGCTCCGGCTCGTTGAGCCGCTGGTCCGCCGGATGCGGGTTCATCCGGGCGCGCAGGCGCCCGATCAGCGCGTCCAGGTCGGCACCGCGCGCCGCGTCGCGCGACAGCATGGCCAGCTCGCCGAGATCGTCGGGCGCGAGCATGTCGGGCTGCGGAAACGTCAGCCGGAACAGCGGATCGTCCGGGACGTTGGTCCAGTCGATCAGTTGTTCGACGACATAACGGTTGACCTTGAACGGCAGCACGCGCGCGACCAGCCCGATCTGCTCGCGCATTCGCGGCGGCAACCTCGCGAGCTGCGGGAGGTCGTCCAGCTTCGACCGGTTGTACGCTTTGAACACGGGATGCACCGGGATCGGCGGCCGTGGCAGCGCGCCGTCGTGCGTGGATATCCGTTGGCCCTCGGATAGTTGGATCATTGACTCGACTCCATTCTTTTAGATGTACTAATGTAGGTCGTGTGTCTCGTCTGCTCGCCGCCGGCGGCCAGGCAGCCCGCCGGCGTTCTGCAGATACTAGAAGCAATCGCCGCGGCGAAGCATTACGCCGGTGTTATTTATCCATAAGCGTTTCGCATGCGGCTTCGCACCAATTCAACGCGGTGCGGCGGCGCCCACCGCCGGCCGCGCCGCCGGCGCGCGCGGTGCCGGACGGGTTTCCGGCATCCGCCAGTACACGATCAGCGAAATCGCCGCGCACGCCGCCACGTACCAGAAGAACATCGTCTCGTTGCCGCCCGCCTTCAGCCGCAGCGCGACGAACTCCGTCGTGCCGCCGAGGATCGCCGTCGTCAGCGCATAAGGCAGCCCGACCGCCAGCGCGCGGATTCGCGGCGGAAACAGCTCGGCCTTGACCAGCATGTGCACCGACGTGAAGCCGCTCAGCACGACGAGCCCCGCGAACACCAGCGCGAACGCGGCTAGCGGCTCGTGCACATGCCCGAGCGTCGTGAAGATCGGCACCGACAGCAGCGTGCCGCCGAGCCCGAACCACAGCAGCACCGGCCGGCGCCCGACGCGATCCGATACGAGGCCGAACAGCGGCTGCAGCGGCATGTACAGCAACAGCGCGAGCGTGCAGATCCAGGTCGCCGTTTCCTTGTGCAGGCCGACCGAGTTGACCAGGTACTTCTGCATATAGACGGTGTACGTATAGAACGCGACGGTGCCGCCGATCGTGATGCCGATCGCGAGCAGCAGTTCGCGCCAGTGCGCCGCGAGATCGGCCGTCACGCGCGTCTTCGCCGCGCGCGCCCGGCTTGCGACGAATGCATCGCTCTCGACGACGTTGCGGCGCATGTACAGCGCGAACAGCGCCAGCACGCCGCCGACGAAGAACGGAATCCGCCACGCCCAGCGCTCGATGTCGTGCGTGCCGGCGAAGATCCGCTGCATCGCCAGCATCAGCCCGAGCGCGACGAGCTGGCCCGCGACCACGCTCACCTGCAGGAAGCCGACGTAGAAGCCGCGCCGGTTCGGCGGTGCGATCTCGCTCAGGTAGGTCGCGCTGGTGCCGTACTCGCCGCCCATGCTGAGGCCCTGCAAGAGCCGCGCGGCCACGAGCAGCGCCGGCGCGAGCATGCCGATCGTCGCGTAGCCGGGCGTGACGGCGATCAGCATCGAGCCCGCGCACATCGCGAGCACCGATTTCGTCAGCGCGGCCTTGCGCCCGTGCCGGTCCGCGTACAGGCCGACGAGCCAGCTTCCCGCCGGCCGCGCGACGTAGCCGACCGCCGCGATCGCCGCGGTATTCATCAGTTGCACGGTCGGCCGGTCGGCGGGAAAGAACGACGGCGCGAAATAGATCGAGAAGATGCTGTATGCGAGGAAGTCGTACCACTCGATCAGGTTGCCGGCGAGCCCGCCGACGATCGAGCCGATGCGCGGCGGCGCATCGCCCGCCCCGGTTGGGGAAGTTGTCACGGTTGTCTCCTGTTCGTTCTGTTTCGGGCGGCCGGCAAGCGGCCGCCCGCATGCCGGCCTTACGGCTGCCCGGCCGCGTAGCGTGCGTCGAGCGCGTCGAAGCGCGCCTTGTCGACGAGCCGCTGCCGTTCCGCGAACGGCGCGACGAGCGCGGGGTTTTCGTCGAGCCGGCCCGTGTCGCGCAATTCGGTCAGCGCGGCCTGCATCCCGTGCACCGCACCCTGCAACGCCGCATTCGCGTACAGCACGACGCCGTAACCGAGGCGCGCCAGTTCGTCGCGCGAGCGGGTCGGCGTCTTGCCGCCGATCACGATGTTGATCAGTTGCGGCGTATCGAACAGCGCGGGCAGCCGTTCGACGTCCTCCGGCGTGTCCATCGCCTCGATGAACAGCACGTCGGCGCCCGCTTGCGCATAGCGGTGCGCGCGCTCGATCGCGTCGTCGATGCCGTGCACGGCGGCCGCATCGGTGCGCGCGACGATCAGCAGGTTCGGATCGACGCGCGCGTCGACGGCCGCCTTCAGCTTGCCGATCATTTCCGCGGCCGGAATCACTTCCTTGCCCGCGAAGTGGCCGCATTTCTTCGGCAGCACCTGATCCTCGAGCTGGATCGCATCGGCGCCGCTGCGCTCGAGCGTGCGCACCGTATGCAGCACGTTCAGCGCGTTGCCGAAACCGGTATCGGCATCGACCATCAGCGGCAGATCGACGGCGTCGCGCACGCGCGCGGTGTGCTCGGCCAGTTCGCCGAGCCCGACGAAGCCGAGATCCGGCAAGCCGAGCGACATGTTGGTGACGCCGGCGCCGCTCAGGTACAGCGCGCCGAAGCCCAGATCGGCGGCGATCCGCGCGCTGAGCGCATTGAACGTGCCGGCGACGAGCAGCCCCTGGCGGGCGGCGATGCTGCGCCGGAAAGCGGCGCGACGAAGGGCGGTGGAATCGGTCATGCGAGGCCTCATTGGTCGAAACGAAACAGGGTGCGCGGCGAGTCGCGCAACACGCGCGCGCGTTCGCCGGCATCGGGCAGCCAGCGTTCGAGCGCCGCGCAGGTCGCGCCGAAGTCGACACGTTCGCGATGCTGCGTATGCGGCCAGTCGCTGCCCCACACGAGCCGCTCCGGCGTGAACGCGCCGCGCAGCGCCTGCGCCGCGCCGAGCGCGGTGTCGGTGCCGTCGCCGGTCAGGCTGTTCCGGTACGCGGCCGACAGCTTGACCCACACGCGCCCGGTATCGGCAAGCGACAGCAGATGACGGAAGCCCGGATCGCGCTCGCCGAGCGTCGGCGACGGGCGGCCGAAATGGTCGATCACGAGCGTGCACGATTGCGCGAGCAGGCTCGCGGCGATCGCATGCAGGTCGGCCGCGTCGCGATGAATCTCGACATGCCAGCCGAGCGCGTTGATGCGTGCGAACAGCGCGCGCCACACCCGCGTGCCGAAATCCGGAATCGGCAGGCCGACCAGATTGAGCCGCATGCCCACGACGCCCGCGCGGTCGAGCGCGGCGAGCGCGTCGTCGTCGATCACCGGATCGACGACCGCGACGCCGCGAAAGCGGCTCGGGTAGCGCCGCAGCACGTCGACGAAGAACGTATTGTCGGTGCCGAGAAAGCTCGGCTGCACCAGCACCGCGTGCGTGATGCCGTGTGCGGCGAGATGCGCGACGTACGCGTCGAGCGACGCATCGTAGTCGGGCGCATGGCGCACGACCGGCGCGAGCGGCAGACCGCGCGCAAACACGTGCGCATGGGCGTCGACCGCCGCGACGGCCGTCGATGACGCGTACCACGCGGCCGTATCCGGCGCCGCTGAAACCGGTTCGACCGGCGGATTGACTGCTCGATCCATGACGACTTGCCTGCAAGAGGTGCCCGGCCCGGCAGCGGGCGACAGGGCGACGGAATGAACGAAGGACGAAAACTACAGCGATGCGCCGGCGCGCGCGTCGTCGTCGGCGCCCGGCCCGGCAGCCGCGTCGGGCAGACGGCGCCCGCGCGTTTCCGGCAGGAACCACACCGCGATCACGACGAGCCCGTACGCAATGCCCGCGTCGATGCCGAGCGCCGTGCCGAGCGGCAGCGATTCGCCCATCCGCCCGACCAGCACCGGAAAGCCCGCCGACACGATGCGGCCGAAGTTGTAGCAGAACCCGACGCCGCGGCCGCGCACGTTTTGCGGATACAGCTCGTTGAACAGCGTGCCGAGCGTCGCCGGGATGCCGGCCGAGCACAACCCGAGCGGGAACCCGAGCAGCAGCATCGCGACGTCGTTCAGCGGCAGGAACACGTACAGGTTCACCATCACCGCGCAACACGCGGCGAACAGCATCACGTTGCGACGCCGGCCGATCCGGTCCTGCAAATACGCGCTCAGGAAACAGCCGCAGATGAACGCGACGATCACGACCGCGAGATACGTGCCGGTGCCGAGCACCGACAGGTGCCGCTCGGTCTTCAGGTAGGTCGGCAGCCAGATCGTGATCGCGTGATAGCCGCCGTGCGCGCCGACGCCGATCAGGCCGCCGACCACCGTCGTGCGCAGCACCGACCGGTCGAAGATGCCCACCGTCGGCGCATCGTCCCGGTGCGCGGGCGCAGGCGTCGCGCGCGGCGGCTCGGAAATCGCGCGGCGGATATACAGCACCAGCAGCGCAGGCAGCGCGCCGATCGCGAACAGCACGCGCCACGCCCACTCGGACGGCAGCCACGCGAACACGATCATGTACAGCAGCACCGCCGCGCCCCAGCCGAATCCCCACGCGCTCTGCACGACGCCCATCGCCTTGCCGCGATGGCGCGCGCCGACCGTCTCCGCGAGCAGCACCGCGCCCGCGGTCCATTCGCCGCCGAAGCCGAGCCCTTGCAACGCCTTCAGCACCAGCAACTGCTCGAAGTTCTGCGCGAACGCGCTGAGGAACGTGAAGGCGGAGAACCAGCACACGGTGATCTGCAGCGCCCGCACGCGCCCGTAGCGATCCGCGATCGCGCCGGCCAGCAGGCCGCCGAGCGCGCCCGACACGAGCGTCGCGCCGCCGATCAGGCCGGCCTGCCCCTTGCCGATGCTCCAGGTCGCGAGCAGCGCCGGGATCACGAGGCTGAACATCTGCGTGTCGAGCCCGTCGAGCGCCCAGCCGGCAAAGCAGCCGCGCAACGTGCGCCGTTCGGTCGTCGAGAGTTCGCGCATCCAGGTCAACGGAGGTCTCCTCGTGTCGTCGCCGTGCGTCGCCTGAGCGCGCCGCTATCGGAGGCGCGGCCGGGTTCGACGACGCCCGATGTGCATCCTATGAATCATTTGGATAATTCGCTACTATGTTTCGAATAATTATTCATAACACACGCTTATGGAAATCAGGCACGTCCGCTACTTCCTCGCGATCGCGGATTCCGGCAGCTTTACGCGCGCCGCCAGCGAGCTGGGCATTGCGCAGCCGGCGCTCAGCCAGGCGCTGAACCGGATGGAAAAGGAGCTGGGGGTCCGGCTGTTCGACCGGTCGCGGCGCGGCGCGACGCTCACGCCGGCCGGGCTCGCGATGGTCGACGATCTGCGCCTGAGCGTCGCGCGGCTCGACGCGGCCGCGCACCGGGCGGGCGAAATCGGCGCGCAGCGCGCCGGGCGCCTGACCATCGGCTTCGTCACCGCGGCGCTGTTCGACACGCTGCCGCGCGCGATCCGTGCGCTGCGCGAAAGCGCGCCCGACGTCGAGCTGGTGATGCGCGAGATGAGCAATGCCGAGCAGGCGATCGCGCTCGAGCGCGGCGAAATCGACATCGGGCTGCTGCATACGCCGGTCGCGGTGAACGGCCGGATGCGCGAGCAACTGATCCGGCGCGATCCACTCGTCGCGGTGCTGCCGAAGGCATTCCCGCGCCAGCCCGACGGCACGGTGACGCTGGCCGATCTGGCCGCGGCCGGCCTCGTGTGGTTTCCGCACGATCAACTGCCGCTGATCCGCGCCGGTATCCTCAGCGCGTTCCGCCAGGCCGGGCATCCGGTCGACATCGTGCTCGACGTGAACCGCACGCTGACGGTCGTCGCATGCGTGGCCGCCGGCTGCGGCGTATCGCTGCTGCCGACGTCGATCCACGCGTTCGCGTTCGACGGGGTCGCATACAGCCCGATCCGCGACGGCGCCGCGCTGCCGAATTTCGAACTCAGCGCGATCTGGCCCGCACGGTCGCGCCCGACGCTCGCCGACCGTTTCGCCGCGCTGCTGCCGTCGGCCGATACGCGGTCCTGAGCATCCGGCCCGCCGCCACACGGGCCGCCCCGCCACGGGAAAACCCCGATCCCCACATCGTCCTATGACATCGGGCATCGCGAATTGGCGGGATTACTTTGATCCTCGTCGGCGCCCGCCCGGGCGCATGCTGATAGCGAGGATCCCTCATGCGATACGTGCCATCGTGGACTTCCGTTTCCGCCGCGTCGTCGATTCCCGACGATGCGACCACCCAACGCGGCGAGGAGCCGCACAGTCTGCCGCGGGTCGCGATCGCGGCCGCCGCCCTCGGCAATGCGACCGAATGGTTCGATTACGGTATTTACGCGTACGGCCTCGCGTACATTTCCGCCGCGCTGTTTCCCGGCAACACCGCGAGCGCGACGCTGTTCGCGCTCGGCACGTTCGCGATCTCGTTCCTGATCCGCCCGCTCGGCGGCCTGTTCTGGGGCCCGCTCGGCGACCGGCTCGGCCGCAAGCGCGTGCTCGCGCTGACGGTGCTGACGATGTCGGGCGCGACGTTGCTCGTCGGCGTGCTGCCGAGCTATGCGACGGCCGGCTGGCTCGCACCGGCCGCGCTGATCGTACTGCGCATGGTGCAGGGCTTCTCGACCGGCGGCGAATACGGCGGTGCAGCAACCTTCATCGCCGAATACGCGCCCGATTCGCGGCGCGGCCTGTGCGGCAGCTTCCTCGAATTCGCGACGCTCGCCGGCTTCTCGCTCGGTGCGTTCCTGATGCTCGGCTTCGCACTGCTGCTCGGCGATTCGGCGATGCATGCGTGGGGCTGGCGCCTGCCGTTCCTGGTCGCCGCGCCGCTCGGCCTGATCGGCTTCTACCTGCGCTCGCGCCTGGAGGAAACGCCGGTGTTCCGCGAACTCGAGGAACAGGCGCACCGCCGCGAGCAAAGTGCGACGGCCGCGCTGCCGATCCGGCTGCTGCTGGTGCGCTATGCGAAGCCGCTGGTGCTGCTCGGCGGGCTCGTCGTCGCGCTGAACGTCGTCAACTACGTGCTGCTTGCATACATGCCGACCTACATGCACAAGGAACTCGGCGTCAGCGAGAACATGTCGCTGCTGATTCCGCTGATCGGCATGCTCGCGATGATGGTGCTGCTGCCGTTCGCCGGCTGGCTGTCCGATCGCGTCGGCCGCAAGACGATGTGGTGGATCTCGCTCGTCGGGCTGTTCGTCGCGGCCGTGCCGATGTTCACGCTGATGACGCACGGTCCGCTCGGCGCGTTCATCGGCTTCGCGGTGCTCGGCGTGCTGTACGTGCCGCAGCTCGCCACCATTTCCGCGATGTTCCCGGCGATGTTCCCGACCCACGTCCGCTATGCGGGCATGGCGATCGCGTACAACGTGTCGACGTCGCTGTTCGGCGGCACCGCGCCGATCGTCAACGACTGGCTGATCGGCAAGACCGGCAACGCGCTGATTCCCGCGTACTACATGATGGCTGCGTGCGCGGTCGGGCTGGTCGCGCTGCTGGCGGTGATCGAGACGCGCGGGTGTTCGCTGCGCGGCGACACGCTTCCCGGTCAGCCGGGCTGACCCGCGCGCCGGCGGCGCCCGGCTTCCCATAAACGGCATCCATCGCATCGCCCGCCGTCCGGCCACGGACGGCGGGCGATGTGCATTTCGGGCGGCCGAAACCGCCGCCGGATTGTTGTCGTCCGGACAACACGATGTGCCCCCGTGCGGCGCTGTCGGCGGGTGCGGGCCGTCACTACAATCGCTGACACGCTCGATCGGAATCCGGGCGCACCGACATGCGCGACCTTCGCGATCGCGCTCGCGAACCGCTCTGCACCGCGCAGTGCGGACTCCCTCACTCGACGAACAGGATCACTGAACATGAACGCACCCATCCGCAACGTCCAGCCGGTTGTCGCCCGCCTGGGCCACGAAGGTTCGGGCGAGCTCGTTTCGTCCCGCTACGCCGTGCGCATCGGCGCAGTCGACGTCGTACTGATCAGCGACGGCGTGTTACCGCTGCCGACTTCCACCATGTCCACCAACGTGAGCGAAACAGACCGCAATGCGTGGTTCGACGGCCGTTTCCTGCAACGCGACATGTTCGACTGGGCGCTCAACATCGCGCTCGTGCGCAGCGCCGATCGCCTGATCCTGATCGACTCGGGCGTGGGCGACGGTTTCGAATACTTCACGCGCGCCGGGCGCTCGGTGATGCGCCTTGAATCGGCCGGCATCGACCTGGCCGCGATCACCGATATCGTGATTACGCACATGCACATGGATCACGTCGGCGGGCTGAACGTCGACGGCGTCAAGGCGAAGCTGAACCCCGACGTCCGCATTCACGTATCGGCCGCGGAAGTGGCGTTCTGGGAGAATCCGGACTTCAGCAAGACGGTGATGCCGGAAACCGTGCCGCCCGCGCTGCGCAAGGCGGCAGCGCGGTTCATGGCACTCTACGGCGAAAACATCGTGCAATTCGATCGCACCGTGGAAGTCGCCGCGGGCGTGTCGGCGCGGGTGACGGGCGGACATACGCCGGGGCACTGCGTGGTCGACGTCGCATCGAACGGGGAAAAGCTGACGTTCGCGGGCGACGCGATTTTCGAAGTGAACTTCGACCACCCCGACTGGCAAAACGGCTTCGAACACGATCCGGACGCGGCGGTCGACGTGCGTCTCGCGCTGTTCAACGAAGCGGCCGACACCGGCGCACTGCTGGCCGCCGCCCATGTCGCGTTCCCGTCCATCGGCCATGTTGCGCGAAACGGCGACGGATTCCGTTTCGTGCCGGTCGTGTGGGATTACTGAGTGACGATCGGTAGCCGACGCGCACCGCAGGCGATGCACTGACGGTTTGCTCGAACCGTATCCGTACCGGCAAGAAAAAACGCCGCCGCATTTGCATGCGGCGGCGTCATCTCGCGCGCCGAGGCGCGCATCAGCACCGCTCGAACGTCACGCGACGGCCGACAGGTTCCGCTCGGCGACCTCGTCCACCGCATCCTTGACGATCGCGACGATCTCGTCAGCCTCCGCACGCGTCATCACGAGCGGCGGCGCAAAGCCGAGAATGTCGCCGTGCGGCATCGCCCGCGCGATCACGCCGCGCTGCAACGCGGCCGCCGACACCTGCGCACCGATCTTCAGCGCGGGATCGAACGGCGTGCGCGCGTCCTTGTCGGCCATGAATTCGAGCGCGGCCAGCATGCCGACGCTGCGCACCTCGCCGACGAGCGGATGCGCGCCGAATGCGTCGCGCAGCTTCGCGCCGAAGTAGCCGCCGACGTCGGCCGCGTTGCCGACCAGGTTCTCGCGCTCGAGGATCGCGAGGTTCGCGAGCGCGGCGGCCGCGCATACCGGATGACCGGAATACGTCCAGCCGTGCCCCATCGGCCCGTGTTCCTGCGAGCCGCGCGCAATCACGTCCCACACCTTCTCGCCGACGATCACGCCCGACAGCGGCGCATACGCGCTCGTCAGCCCTTTCGCGACCGTAATCAGGTCGGGCTCGATCCCGAAGTGCTGCGCGCCCATCTTCGAGCCGAGCCGCCCGAACCCGCACACGACTTCATCGGAGATCAGCAGGATGTCGTGCTTGCGCAGCACGGCCTGGATCGCGGGCCAGTAGCCGGCCGGCGGTTCGATGATGCCGCCCGTGCCCATCACCGGCTCCGCGATGAACGCGGCGACCGTATCGGCGCCCTCGCGGGCGATCAGCTTCTCGAGCTCGTCGACGCAGTACGCGACGAACTGCGCCTCGCTCATGCCGGCCGGCGCCTTGCGATACCAGTGCGGACACACCGTATGCTTCACGCGGTCGATCGGCAGGTCGAAATGCTGGTGGAAGCTCGGCAGGCCCGTGAGGCTGCCCGTCACGATGCCCGAGCCGTGATAGCCGCGCTCGCGCGAGATGATCTTCTTCTTGTTCGGGCGGCCGAGCACGTTGTTGTAGTACCAGACGATCTTGACCTGCGTCTCGTTCGCGTCGGAACCCGACATCCCGTAATAGACCTTCTTCATCCCCGCCGGCGACCAGTCGATGATCCGCGACGACAACTCGATGATCGCGTCCGACGCGTGGCCGACGTACGTGTGGTAGTACGCGAGCTGCTTCGCCTGTTCGTACATCGCGTCGGCCACTTCGGTGCGGCCATAGCCGATGTTCACGCAGTAGAGGCCGGCGAACGCGTCGATGTAGCGCTTGCCCTGGTGATCCTCGATGCGGATGCCTTCGCCGCCGCGCACGATCTTGCCCGGCAGCGCGCCGGTCTCGTGGTCGTATGCGTGCGTCGACGGGTGCATGAAGTGGGCACGGTCCTCGCGCAGCAGTGCGTCGATCGATTTCGTCATGATGAGCTCCTTTGAATGGGTCAGGCCGTCGCCGCAACAGGCAGGCCGAGATTGCCGAGGCAGAAGTACTTGGTTTCCGTGAACGGCTCGAAGCCTTCGGCGCCGCCTTCGCGCCCGAGGCCCGACGCCTTCATCCCGCCGAACGGGATCGGCGCACCGGTGAATTTCACGCCGTTGACCGACACCATCGCGAAATCGAGCCGCCGCACCAGCTGGAAGATCGTGTCGATGCGGGTCGCGCACACGTACGCGGCGAGGCCGTACTCGGTGTCGTTGGCCGTTTCGACCGCTTCGTCGAGCGTGTCGAACGCGCTGACGGCCGAGATCGGCGCGAAGTTTTCCTCGTCGACCACGCGCATGCCGGGCGCGGCATCCGCGATCACGGTCGGCTCGTAGAACCAGCCACCGAGCGCGTGCGGCCGGCCGCCCGCGACGATGCGTGCGCCGCGTGCCCGCGCATCCTCGACCCGCGCCACGGTCGCGTCGAATGCGGCCTGGTGCATCAACGGACCGACGTCCACGCCCGGCTCGAACGCGGGGCCCGTCTTCAGCGCCCGCACCGCGTGCGCATACCGTTCGACGAACGTGTCGTACAGCGGGCGGGCGACGAGCATCCGGTTCGCCGCGCAGCAGTCCTGGCCGGACGTCTGGAACTTCGCGCCGACGGCAACCTGTACCGCCTGGTCGACGTCCGCATCCTCGGTCACGATGAACGGCGCATTGCCGCCCAGTTCGAGCGCGATCTTGCGGATGCCGGCCTTCGCGGCGGTTTCGGTCACGAGCCGGCCGACGCGCGTCGAGCCGGTGAAGCTCACCGCACGCACGCGCGCATCGCCGACCAGCGTTTCCATCGCCATCTGCGGCTCGCCGAGCACCACGTTGAACACGCCGGCCGGCAAGCCGGCCTCGTCGGCGAGTTGCGCGAGGGCGAGCGCCGAGAACGGCGTCTCGTGCGCGGGCTTCACGACCACGGCGCACCCGACTGCGATCGCGGCCGCCGCCTTGCGCGTGATCATCGCGGCCGGGAAATTCCACGGCGTGATCAGCGCGGCGACGCCGACCGGCTCCATCACGGTGCCGAGATGCGCGCCGTCGATATGCGTCGGGATCGTGCGACCCGCGACGCGTTTCGCCTCGCTCGCGAACCATTCGACGAAGCTCGCCGCATAGCGGATCTCGCCGCGCGCTTCGGCCAGCGGCTTGCCCTGTTCCAGCGACAGCAGCGCGGCCAGATCGTCGACGTGACGCAGGATCAGCGCATGCCAGCGCAGCAACGCCGCGCTGCGCACCGCTTGCGGCGTCCAGCGCCAGGTCTCGTACGCGCGCTGCGCGGCGTCGACGGCCGCGACGATCTGTGCGCGTTCGAGCATCGGCACGTGGCCGATCACGGCCTGGTCCGCGGGGTTCACGACGGCGACCGTCGCGGCACTGTCGCTGTGGATCCAGCGACCGTCGACGTAGCAGGTCGACTTGAACAGAACAGGGTGTCCGGGCAGCATGCTGCGTCTCCTCGTTGGTGGGCACGGACTTCATTGTGTCGCGCCGGCACATGCGGAAATTTCGGTTTGCACGGCCGGAAATGCCGGTTTTTTCCGTATTGCCGCGCGTCGGCGCGAACTTTTACAGCCAGTCCGGCGCGCCGCCGGATTCGCACTTCACGACCTTCGTCACGATGTACGTGAAGTAGCGCTCGATGCCGAGGTCTTCCATCAGCAGCGCATCGATGAAGCGCTGGTAATGGTCGATGTCGCGCGCGACCACGTGCAGCACGTAGTCGACGCCGCCACCCGTCGCGTAGCACTGCGCGACCTCGGGCGCCGCGGCCACGCGATCCTCGAAGCGCCGCATGTCGGGCGCGGTGTGCCGCGACAGCGTCACCTCGACGACGATGCGGCTGCCCGAGAACGCGCCGATCCAGTCGACGTCCGCGCGATAGCCGCGGATCACGCCGCTTTCCTCCAGCTTGCGCACGCGCTCCCATGCCGGCGAAATCGACAGGTTCACGGCCTCGGCGAGCTTCGACTTCGTGATGCGCCCGTCGCGCTCGAGCAGGCGCAGGATCGCGAGGTCGTATCGGTCGAGCTTGATCACGTCGTGCGCGTCCTCATACGGCCACCGGAATGTTGCGCTCGACGATGTCGGCCACCACCGCGACCGTGTCGCCGGGCTGCACGATGCCCGGGAAGTGCCGGGCCGCGAGCAGCCCGCGCCGCCGCGCGACGTATTCGACCGGCGCGACGCCCGTGCGGTCGACGGCGTGCACGCGCGCGAGCACGTCGCCGGCGTCGACCTCGGTGCCGAGATCGCGGCACATCTCGAGCAGCCCGTGATGCTCGCTCGTCGTGAAGCACGAACCGTCCGGCATGTCGAGCAGCGTCGTCGTACGTGGCGCGTTGCCGTCCACGACGTCCTTCGCGATCACGCCCGCATGCGCGAGAAATCCGTACACGCCGCGCTCGGCGATCGCGACGCTCGCCGCCGTCGACGTGCCGCCGCCGCCCAGCTCGGTCGACACGAACACCTTGCCGGCTTCCTCGGCCGCGCTGTCGTAGAGACCGACGCTGTCGAGTTCCAGCATGCGCATCGAATACGGCGCGCCGAACGCGCGCATCGCACGCTCGCAGCGCGCTTCCTGCTCGCGATCCTCCAGCACGTGAATCGCCGCGAACGGCACGAAGTCGAGCGTGCGCCCGCCCGCGTGAATGTCGAGCACGTGCGTCGCGAGCGGCAGCAGGTGGCGCTGGAAGTAATCGGCGATCTTCTCGGTCACGGTGCCGTCCGGCCGACCCGGGAAGCTGCGGTTCAGGTTGCCGGCATCGATCGGCGACGTGCGGCAGCCGGCGCGGAACGCCGGATAGTTCATGAACGGCACGACGATCACGCGGCCGGTCACGTCGGCCGCCTTCAGCGAACCGGCGAGCTTCGACAGCGCGACCGGCCCCTCGTATTCGTCGCCGTGGTTGCCGCCGGTCAGCAACACCGTCGGCCCGTCGCCGCGCTTCACGACGGTCACCGGAATCATGATCGCGCCCCACGCGGAATCGTCGCGCGAGTAAGGCAGCTTCAGGAAGCCGTGCTGTTCGCCGTCCGCGTCGAAATCGACGGTCGGCGTAATCGGGGAAGCACGCATCGCCCTACTCCTTCACGAACAGCTTGCGCGGCACGTTGCAGAACGTCTCGACGCCGGTCTCGGTGATCAGGATGCTTTCCGTGATCTCCAGCCCCCAGTCGTCGAGCCACAGCCCCGGCATGAAATGGAACGTCATGCCGGGTTCGAGCACCGTCCGGTCGCCCGGACGCAGGCTCATCGTGCGCTCGCCCCAGTCGGGCGGATAGCTTGCACCGATCGGATAGCCGCAGCGGCTGTCCTTCTCGATGCCCGCGCGGCGCAGCACCGCGAAGAACGCGTTCGCGATGTCCTCGCACACGTTGCCCGGCTTCGCGGCCGCGAGCCCGGCCTCGATGCCCTCGACCACCGCGCGCTCGCCTTCGACGAAGTGCGCGGGCGGCTTGCCGAGATAGACGGTGCGCGACAGCGGGCAGTGATAGCGGCGGTAGCAGCCGGCGATCTCGAAGAACGTGCCGGCGCCGCGCGCGAACGTCGAGTCGTCCCAGGTCAGGTGCGGCGCGGCAGCATCCGCGCCGGTGGGCAACAGCGGCACGATCGCCGGATAGTCGCCGCCGAAGCCGTCCGCGCCGCCGATCCCGGTCGCATAGATCTGCGCGACCAGGTCGCTTTTCTTCATGCCCGGCTCGATCGTCTCGACGATGTGCGCATGCATCCGTTCGACGATGCGGGCGGCCACGCGCATGTACTCGATCTCGCGCGGCGACTTCACCGCGCGCTGCCAGTTGACGAGCGCGGTCGCATCGACCCAGCGCGCGCCCGGCAGATGCCGCTGCAGCGACGCGTACGCCGCCGCGCTGAAGTAGTAGTTGTCGAGCTCGACGCCGATGCGCAGCGTGCTCCAGCCGCGCGCCGCGATCACCTCGGTCGACAGGTAATCCATCGGATGGCGCGCGCTCGACTGCACGTAATGATCGGGGTAGCCGACGATGTTTTCGTGCGCCATGAACGCGGTGCGCTTCGCGCCGTTCGCGTCCTGGCTGCGGCCGAACCACACGGGTTCGCCGTCCAGTGCAAGCAGCACGCACTGGTGCACGTAGAACGACCAGCCGTCATAGCCGGTCAGCCAGCCCATGTTGGTCGGGTCGGTGACGATCAGCAGGTCGATGCCGGCCTGCTCCATCGCCGCACGCGTCTTCGCGATCCGCGCAGCATATTCGCTGCGCGCGAACGCGAGACGCGGCGCGGCTTCGTTGGTTTCGATGACTGCGGCCATCTGTCTCCTCTCAAGTCGTGAGGTCGTTGTGAAAAATCGTGCCCGCTTCGGCCGCGCGGGCGCGCTGCAGCGCGAGCACGGCGATCGCGGTGTCCTGCGCGCCGGTGCCGGTCAGGTCGCAGATCGTGATGTCGTCGCGATGCGTGCGGCCTTCGCGCCGGCCGGCGATGACTTCGCCGAGCTCGGGAAACACCGCATCGGCCGCGACCACGCCAGCCGCGATCGCATGCGCGAGCTCGCCGGCCACGCGGGTCTGCTGCAGCCGGTCGCAGAAATAGCGTGCCGCGCCGAACACCGACGGCGCGAGTTCGGTCTTGTAATCGGCGTCCGAACCCATCGCCGTCACATGCAGCCCGGGATGCAAGTCCTCCGCGTGCACGAGCGGCGCGCGGCTCGGCGTGGTCGTCACGGCGATGTCCGCGTCGGCCAGCGCCGCATGCACCGAGCGCGCGACCGTCGCATCGATGCCGTGCGCCGCGCGCACGTCGGCCGCGAACTGCGCGGCCCGCGCGGTGTCGCGCGCCCACACCGTCACGTGGGTGATGTCGCGCACCAACCTCAGCGCAGCGAGTTGCAGCCGCGCCTGCTCGCCCGCACCGACGATCGCCGCGCGGTGCGCATCGGCGCGCGCGAGCCGGCGCGCGGCCACGGCGCCGGCCGCCGCGGTGCGCACGGCCGTCAGGTAGCCGTTGTCGAGCAGCACGGCCTCGGTCAGGCCGGTGCGGGCCGACAGCACGAGCATCAGCCCGTTCAGGCTCGGCAGCCCGAGCGACGGATTGTCGAAGAAGCCGGGGCTGACCTTGATCGCGAAGCTGTCGAAGCGCGGCAGGTACGCGGTCTTCACGTCCACTTCGGCGTGGCGCGCCGGCAGCGCGAGATTCAGGATCGGCGGCATCACGACGGCGTCGGTCGCGAGCGACGCGAACGCGGCCTCGACCTGGTCGATCGCGGCGAGATCGAGCGGCACCAGCGCACGCAATTGCGCCTGGCCGAGCAACGTGACGGGATGGGCCATGTCAGTGCTCCGAAACGAGCCGGCGATGCGCGGCCATGTCGATGTTCGCGCCGCTCACGACGACCACGATCGGGCCGCCGCGATCGCGGCGCACGATCCGCTCGTCCAGCAATGCGGCGAGGCCGACCGCGCCGGCGCCTTCGACGACGAGCCGTTCTTCCCGATACGCATGCGCGATGCCGCGCGCGATCGACGGCTCGTCGAGCAGCACGACGTCGTCGGCCAGCGCGCGCGTCATGTCGAACGTGTAGCGGTTGTCGAGGCCAATGCCGCCGCCGAGCGAATCGGCCAACGTCGGCTGCTCGTCGACGTCGACCGGGCGGCCGGCCGCGAGGCTCGCATGCATCGCGGCGCCGCGCGCCATCGAGACGCCGATCACCTCGATCGGCGGCCGGATCGCCTTCGCGGCAAACGCGACGCCGCTGAACAGGCCGCCGCCCGACAGCGGCACAACGAGCGTCGCGGTATCGGGCAGCGCTTCCAGAATCTCGACGCCGATCGTCGCCTGGCCGGCGATGATGCGCGGATCGTCGAACGGCGGCACGTACGCGTAGCCTTCGTCGCGCACCAGCCGCCGCGCTTCGACCTGCGCGTCGTCCTGGCTGTCGCCGACGATCACCACGCGCGCGCCGAGCGCCGCGACCGCGTCGACCTTGTTGGCCGGCACGAGCGACGACATGCAGACGGCCGCGTCGATGCCGAGCGCGCGTGCCGCATGCGCGACCGCGCGGCCGTGGTTGCCGGTGGACGCGGTGACCACGCGCGTCACGCGCTGCGCGGCAAGTTCCGCGAGCGCGTTGGTCGCGCCGCGCAGCTTGAAGCTGCCGGTCGGCTGCAGCGTTTCGAGCTTCAGATGAACGGGGGCGCCGACCCGCGCGGACAGCGCGGCGGACGCGACGAGCGGCGTACCGTCGGCGCGCCCGGCGAGGCGGCGGCGCGCGCGATAGACGTCGGACAGCGACAGGAAAGACATGGAACGCACGCCTCGCGACGAATGTGATGCGATCCAGTCTAATGTTCCAAATCGCGCTTTCGAATGTCCTGATACATTGCGCGCGACATCGCGGCAGCGCCGCCGGTTCAGTGGAAATCGTTCAGGTGCGGATACTGTTCGAACACGCCGGCGATCGTTTCGAGCGCCGCGTTGCACGCGGCATCGGAGGTTTCGGCGCCGATGCACACGCGCACCGCGTTCGGCCGCTCCGTGCCGCCGACGAGAAACGGATCGGGCGACGTCACCGCGATCTTGCGGGTGCGCAATTCGCGCACGATCCGCTCGGCCTGCCAGTAGTCGGGCACGCGCAGCCATGCCGACAGCGCGTTCGGGTGCGCACCGAGCACATACGGCCCCAGCGCGGCCTTCACCATCTCCTGACGCACGGCGAGCCGCTGGCGCTGCAGTTCAACGAGCCGCCGCGCGGTGCCGTCGGCGATCCAGCGCGTCGCGATCTCCGCGATCGGCGACGTCGCCATCCAGCTGCTCACGCGCAGCACGCTCTCGACGCGCAACGCGAGCCGCCGCGGCATCGCGAGATAGCCGGTGCGCAATCCGGTCAGCACCGATTTCGTCATGCTCGTGCAGTAGAAGCCGAGCTCCGGAATCAGGCTCGCGATCGGCGTGCCCGTCTTCTCGGGCAGCGGACCGTACACGTCGTCCTCGATCACGTACACGCCGTAGCGCGTCGCGATGCGCGCGATCGAGCGCCGCCGCGACTCGGTCATCATCGACACGGTCGGATTATTGAGGGTCGGCGTGCAGACGAGCGCGCTGATCCGCTCGCCGTCGCACATCTCCTCGAAATGTTCGGGACGGATGCCGTGCTCGTCCATCTCGAGCCCCTTCAGCGTAAACCCGAGCACGTTCGCGGAGCCGATCACGCCGTGATCGGTCAGGCTCTCGCACAACACGGTATCGCCCGGCCCGACGATCGACGCGAGCGCGAGAAAGATCCCGTGCGCCGCGCCGTTCGTGACCAGCAGCGATTCGCGGTGCACCGGCATGTTCAGCGATGCGAGCCACGCGGCGCCGGCGTCGCGATGCGCATCGAGGCCGGCGATCGGCCGGAACGAGCGGATCCACGGCTGGTCGTCGGTGCCGGCCAGCGCCGCGCACACGCCGCGCCACGCGGCATCGTGCTCCGGCGTGTGCACGATGCGGGCGATCGAGAAGTCGACCAGTTCGCGCTCGGTCGTATCGAGGATGTAGTTCGACATCGATTCGGTCACGCGCGCGGCCACGAAGCTGCCGCGGCCGACCTCGCAGCGGATCAGCCCCTGGCGCTCCAGCTCCTTGTACGCATTGGTGACGGTCTGCACGCTGACGCCGAGGCTCGATGCGACGTCGCGCTGCGGCGCGAGCCGGGCGCCCGGCGCGAGCGCGCCGTTCTCGATGTCGCTGGCGATCGCCTTCACGAGCCGCTTGTATTTCGACTCGATGCCGTGCACCGCGCCGATCGCGTCGCGCCAGCCTGCCGATACCTCCGTCCGTCCCATCTCGATGTCTCCGTCGTGGCTTCCGCATGGTCGCTCAGAAAGACACCCCGAAAATATTGTCCTAGTGCAATCGCGTGCGAAAGCAGGACTTACGGGTCGAATCGGGCGATGCAATCGGCGTGCCCGGGACGGAGACGAATCCGGCACCTTTATCGTTCGGACCCATGTCGCGGGCCGCCTACCCGCGCAGAATCCGCCGCGCCTTCAGGATCACCGGCATGTCGACCATCCTGCCGTCGAGCGCCACGGCCGCACCGCCGCTCGCGTCGACGGCATCGAGCACGCGCCGCGCCCACGCCTGTTCCGCGTCGGTCCATGCATACGCGCGGTGCACCGCATCGATCTGCTTGGGATGAATGCACAGTTTCCCGCCGAAGCCGAAGCCCCGCGCGTAGCGCGCATGCCGTTCGATCGCGGCCGGATCGTCGATGACCGTCGACACGCCGTCGACCGGCGGCGCGATCCCCGCCAGCCGCGACGCGAGCACGATCCGCGAGCGGAACGCGTTCAGCGCTTCGCCGTCGCCGTCGATCCCGAGGTCGACCTGGAAATCGAGCGTGCCGAACGCCACGCGCACGACGCGCGGCGCCGCACACACCTGGTCGAGCCCCGCGATGCCGGTCGCCGTCTCGACGATCGGCAGCAGTTCGAGTGCGCGATGCGCATGCGCGAGCACCGCGTCCACCTGCGCACGCGTGTCGCACTTCGGCAGCATCACGCCGGCCACGCCCGGATGCGCGGCGAGCGCCGCGAGGTCGTCGGCGAACCATGCGGTGTCGGCCGCGTTCACGCGCACCCACACGGGCCGCGCGGCATCGAGCTGCGCGACGACCGCATCGCGCGCCGCCGGCTTGCCATCCGGCGGCACGGCATCCTCGAGATCGACGATCACCGCGTCGGCGCCGGCCGCGCGCGCCTTCTCGAAGCGCTCCGGACGATTGCCGGGAACGAACAGCCACGAACGGGCGGACGCGGACGTCATGCCGAGGCCTCCGGAAACAGCGTGCCGATCGCATCGCACGATGCGACCTGCCACGCGTCGGCAAGGAGCCGCTCGACCTCGGCGCCGGACGCCGCGCCCGAGAACGCGGCGAGCGTGCGTACCTTGCGCGCGATCTCGTCGCGCGACAGCGTGTTGCCCGGATCGCCCTTCGGCTCGTCGACGCGGCCCGTGAACGTGCGGCCGTCGCGCGTCGTGACCGTGACCTTGCCGATCCAGCGCGCCGGATACGCGCGATCGACTTCGTCGTCGAACGCCATCGACACGCGGTCGCGGAACGCGGCGACGTGGGCAGCCGCGTAATCGCGCTCGAATTCGTCGACGCCCGCGTGCCCGTGCAACGCGGCCAGCGCGAGCACGGTGCCCATGTTGAACTTCGCCTGATGCACGGTGCGCGGCACCGTGACCGCGCCGAGCACATCGAGCGCACCCTGGTGCACGTGCGTGACGACCGTCCCGATGTCCGCCGCCGCCAGCCGCTCGCGCGCCATCACCGCGAGCAGCGCGTCGGCGGCCGGATGCGTGTGGCGGCACGACGCGTGATACTTGAACGACGTTTCCGCGGTCGCCCAGCGCGCGCCGAGCCGGTCGGTCAGGCGGGCCGGGTCCGCATCGGTGGACATGCCGGCCGCCATCCCCTGCGCGCCTTCGAGAATCCGCGTGGCGCCGCGAAACCCGTCGCGCGCAAGCTCGGCCGCCATCAGCCCGTTCGCGGCGGCCATCGCCGTATGCAGCTGCTTCGAATCGGCCGCATCGCGCAGGAATTCCCACAATCCGCTCGCCTGCGTGCCGGCCGAGCCGAACGCATCGAGCATCCGCTCCGGCGGCAACCCGAGCAGCCGCCCGGCCGCCGCGGCGGCCGCCACCGTGCCGGCGGTGCCGGTCGTATGGAACACCTTGTAGTGCGAACGCCCGAGAAACTCGCCGACGCGGATGCCGACTTCATAGCCGGCGACCGCCGCCGCGATGAAGTCGCGCCCGCTCGCGCCGCGGGCCTGCGCCAGCGCGAGCGCGACCGGAAACACGACGGTCGCCGGATGAAACACCGCGCCGTTGTGCACGTCGTCCTGTTCCGCGAAATGCGATGCCGCGCCGTTCGTCATCGCCGCGAAGTACGGCGTCGCGCGCGTGCGGTCGATCAGCACGTCGGCCGTGCCGGGCCCGCCGGGCGAGCCGCCCGCGCGGCGCGCGAACGCCGCGATCGTCTCGACCGGGCGCGCGCCCTTGCCGGCCAGCGCGGAGCCGAGCCAGTCGACGTAGAGGTTGACGGTGCGCGCGACGACGTCGGCGGGAATCGCGTCGAAGCGCAGCTGCGACGCGAACGTCGCGAGCGTGCGGCCGGGGGCGGTGGCAATGGCGGGAATCGGATGGGTCATCGTCGTCGTGAAAGCGGAATCAGATCGTGCCGTTCGCGCGCAGCGCGGCGATCCGCGCGCGGTCGTAGCCGAGTTCGGCGAGGATCGCATCGGTATGCTGGCCGAGCGCCGGCACCGCATCCATGCGCGGCTCGACGCCGGCGGGCAGCCCCGGCGGCAACAGCGCGGGCACCGGGCCCGCGGCCGTGTCGACGCTGCGCCAGCGCTCGCGCGCCTGCAATTGCCGGTGCCGCCATACGTCGTCGAGCGTGTTCATCTGCGCGTTCGCGATGCCGGCCGCGTCGAGCCGCTGCATCACTTCGGCGGCCGTCAGCGTCGCGAACGCATCGACGATCAGCGCGTCGACCGCGTCGCGCGCCGCATGCCGTTTCGAATTCGCGTTGAAACGCGGATCGTCGGCGAGCGCCGGCTGCCGCAGCACCTGCTCGCAGAACAGCTTCCATTCGCGCTCGTTCTGCAGCCCGAGCATCACGGTCTTGCCGTCGCCGGCCGGGAACGGGCCGTACGGACAGATCGTCGCGTGCGACGCGCCCGACGGCGCGGGCGGGCTTTGCCCGTCGATCGCGTAGTAGAGCGGGTAGCCCATCCACTCGACCATGCTCTCCAGCATCGATACGTCGATCCGGCACCCTGCGCCGGTGCGGCCGCGCATCAGCAGCGCGCTCAGGATGTTCGTGTACGCGTACATGCCGGCCGCGATGTCCGCGATCGAGCAGCCGGCCTTCGCCGGTTGCCCGGGCGAGCCCGTGATCGACAGGAACCCGGCTTCGCTCTGAATCAGCAGGTCGTACGCCTTGCGGTCGCGATACGGGCCGTCGTCGCCGTAACCCGAGATGTCGCAGACGATCAGGCGCGGATGCGTGTGCTTCAACGCGTCGTAGCCGAGCCCGAGACGCTCGGCCGCACCGGGCGCGAGATTCTGCACGAGCACGTCGGCATCCGCGAGCAGCGCGTCGAGCACGGCCGCCGCAGCGGGCTGCTTGACGTCGAGCGTCAGGCTCTCCTTCGAGCGGTTCACCCACACGAAGTGCGACGACAGCCCGTGCACGCGTTCGTCGTAGCCGCGCGCGAAATCGCCGCTGCCCGGCCGTTCGATCTTGATCACGCGCGCGCCGAGATCGGCGAGCTGGCGCGTGCAGAACGGCGCCGCGATCGCATGTTCGAGGGTGATTACCTTGATGCCGTCGAGGGGTCGCATCGTCGGCCTCCGTCAGAACGAGCGCGGCAGGTCGAGGAGGTGCTCCGCGACGTAGGCCAGGATCAGGTTGGTCGAGATCGGCGCGACCTGGTACAGGCGCGTTTCGCGGAACTTGCGCTCGACGTCGTATTCGCACGCGAAGCCGAAGCCGCCGTGGAATTGCAGGCACGCGTTCGCGGCCTCCCACGACGCGTCGGCCGCGAGCAGCTTCGCCATGTTCGCCTGCGCGCCGCACGGCGCGTGCGCATCGAACCGGCGCGCGGCGTCGAAGCGCATCAGGCTCGCGGCCTCGACGTTCACGAACGCGCGCGCGATCGGGAACTGCACGCCCTGGTTCTGCCCGATCGGGCGGCCGAACACGACGCGCTCCTTCACGTACTGCGACACCTTGTCGATGAACCAGTAGCCATCGCCGATGCATTCGGCCGCGATCAGCGTGCGCTCGGCGTTCAGCCCGTCGAGGATGTACTTGAAGCCCTGCCCCTCCTCGCCGATCAGGTTGTCGGCCGGAATCTCGAGGTTGTCGAAGAACAGCTCGTTGGTCTCGTGATTGACCATGTTCGGGATCGGCCGCACCGTCAGCCCGTGGCCGATGGCCTCGCGCAGATCGACGACGAAGATCGACATCCCTTCGGATTTTTTCTTCACGTCGGCGAGCGGCGTCGTGCGCGCGAGCAGGATCATCAGGTCCGAATGCTGCACGCGCGAGATCCACACCTTCTGCCCGTTGATCACGTAACGATCGCCGCGTCGCTCGGCGGTCGTCCTGATCTTCGTCGTGTCGGTGCCGGTGGTCGGCTCGGTCACGCCCATCGATTGCAGGCGCAACTCGCCACTCGCGATCTTCGGCAGATACGCGCGCTTCTGTTCGGCCGAACCGTGGCGCAGCAGCGTGCCCATGTTGTACATCTGCCCGTGGCACGCGCCGGAGTTGCCGCCCGCGCGGTTGATCTCCTCCATGATGATCGACGCCTCGGTGAGGCCGAGCCCCGAGCCGCCGTATTCCTGCGGAATCAGCGCGGCGAGCCAGCCGGCCTTCGTCAGCGCGTCGACGAACGCGTCGGGATAGCCGCGCGCGTCGTCGATCTGGCGGAAATACTCGCCGGGAAACTGGCTGCACAGGTCGCGCACCGCTTCGCGGATGTCCTGGTACGGGTCGTGTTGCGTCGTCTGCATGTCCGTCGTCGATGAAGGAAGAAAGGAAAGAGAGAGCGTCATGCGAGGGTCGCGGTGGCCTGCATCGTCAGCCAGCCGTCGCGGTCCTTCGCCCACAGCTCGATCGTGCGGCCGTCGTCCGACGGCTTGCCGCACAGCGTGAACGGCTGCCCGTCGAAGGTCGGGCGCACCGCGCGGAACGCGAAGCTCGCGAGCGTCGCGTCCGGCCGTTCGCGGTGCACGAGATCGACGAGCAGCGTCGCGATCAGCGGGCCATGCACGACGAGCCCCGGATAGCCTTCTTCCTGCGTCACGTAGCGGCGGTCGTAGTGGATGCGATGGCCGTTGAAGGTCAGCGCCGAATAGCGGAACAGCATCACAGCGTCGGCCGTGACCGTGCGCGACCACGTCTCGCCCGCGGGCGGCGCGACCGGCTTCGGTGCCGGCGCACCTGGCTGCGGCGCGTCGCGATAGACGATGTCGTGCTCCTCCTCGACGCACAGCGCGCCGCCGGATTCGATCCGGTGTTGCACCGTCACGAACACGAGCCGGCCGCTGCGACCCGTCTTGTCCTCGATGTTCGCGATCGTCGATTCGCGCGTCGCGCGCCGCCCCGCACGCAGCGGCGCATGGAACGTCAGGCGGCCGCCGGCCCACATGCGGCGCGGCAGCGGCACCGGCGGCAGGAAGCCGCCGCGCTTCGGGTGACCGTCCGGGCCGAGCTCGGCCAGCGGCGCGATCGGCAGGAAGTAGAGCCAGTGCCACATCGGCGGCACGACGTCGCCGGGCGACGGGCGGTCGAGCGTGGCGGCCAGCGCGTTCAGCGGGAACGCGGTGATGTCGTCGTCGAGCGTTTCGGTCTTGCCGAGCCACGCATCGAGCGATGCGGGCGTGGCGGGCTGCGAGGATGAGGTCGACACGGGTGGAGCCTCCGGTGCGCTTGCAATGACCCTAATATGCACGCCGCGCGCGCGGCCGCGAAGTCGGCTTTGCCGAACCGGGGCTTCGAATTTGCTTAACGCGCGCGGCGGTGCGCCGGGCTGCCGGACGGTTCTCGTCTGACTATTCAATATAGTCGCCGCGCCGGATGTGGACGGTTCGGGGTCGCCCCCTTACGGCTTGACCCCGGCCTGCACGCCGCCTACATTGCTTCAGACGGGCCGGCCGGGCCGCATGCGACGTGTCATCCGGGTGACAAAAAACGATAGTTTGCTATCGAATGTTTTTGCCCCTATCATCTCGCCCATGACCAATCTGCACGACCTCCGCCTCGCCGTCAGCAGCCTGCTCGTGCTCACCGCGCGCAAGTGGCGCCGCACCAGTGACGGCGTGCTGACCGCGTACAACGTGTCCGAGGCCTGCGCGACGCCGCTCCTGATGGCCGGGCGCCTCGGCGAAGGCGTGCGGCAAGGCACGCTCGCCGAACACGTCGGCATCGAAGGGCCGTCGCTCGTGCGCCTGCTCGACCAGCTGTGCGCGGCCGGCCTCGCGCGCCGCGACGAGGATCCGCACGACCGCCGCGCGAAAACGATCTCGCTGACGGCCGCCGGCCGCGCGGTCACCGCGAAGATGGAGGAAGACCTGCGCGCGCTGCGTGCCCAGGTGCTCAAGGGCGTGTCGCGCGCCGATCTGGAGGCGACGCTGCGCGTGCTGAACGCGTTCAACGCGGCCGACCCGCATCCGCCGGCGTCGCGCCTGCCCCACTCCGACGATTCCGCGTCATGACCTATCCGAGCCTTCGCGACTGGCTGTTCTCGGGCAAGACGTTCGCCGCGTCGATGCTGGCGCTGTACCTCGGCCTGTATTTCCAGCTGCCGCGCCCGTACTGGGCAATGGCGAGCGTCTACATCGTGTCGAACCCGTTCGTCGGCGCGACGCGCTCGAAAGCGCTGTACCGCGCGCTCGGCACCGCGCTCGGCGCGGCCGCCGCGATCTTCTTCGTGCCGCCGTTCGTCGAGACGCCGCTCCTGTTCAGCATCATCGTCGCGACCTGGTGCGGCACGCTGCTGTACCTCGCGATCTCCGACCGCACCGCCCGCAGCTACGTCTTCATGCTCGCCGGTTATACGATGCCGCTGGTCGCGCTGCCGACCGTCACCGATCCGTCCACCGTGTTCGACGTCGCGATCGCGCGCACCGAGGAAATCGTGCTCGGCATCGTGTGCGCGAGCGTGGTCGGCAGCGCCGTGTTCCCGAACCGGCTCGCGCCGACGCTGATCGAGCGCACCGACGCGTGGTTCAAGGACGCCGCGTTCTACGGCCGCGAAACGCTGTCCGGGCACCTGGCGGGCAAGGCGCTGTCCGCGTGCCGGCAGCGGCTCGCCGCGACCATCACCGGCCTCGAGTTCCTGCTGAGCCAGTTGGGCTACGACCATGCGCATCCGCGCGTCCTCGCGCGCGCGCAGGCGCTCGCGGGCCGGATGCAGCTGTTCCTGCCGCTGATGTCGTCGCTCGCCGATCCGCTGATCGCGCTGATGCGCGACCTGCACGTGCGCCCGCCCGCGCTCGACGCGCTGCTGGCCGACGCCGCGAAGTGGTTCGACGCACCGCTGCCGGCCGTGCAGACCGACGCGGGCGGCGACATGGCGCACGATCCGGTCGCGGACGACCTGCGCGCGCGCATCGCCGCGCTGCAGCCGCCCGACAGCGCGCTGGCGAGCTGGGACGGCGCGCTGATGTCGAATGCACTGTGGCGGCTGCGCCAGGTCATCGACATCTGGCAGGACTGCCGCTCGCTGCGCGCGCTGATCGCGAACGAATCGGGCGTATGGCAGCCGCGCTACCGGCACTGGCGGCTCGGCGGCACCGAGCGCTTCTTCGATCGCGGGATGATGCTGTTCTCGACGCTGACCGTCGTGTTCGCGATCGTATTCGCGTGCTGGCTGTGGATCTCGTCCGGCTGGCACGACGGCGCGGCGGCCGTCACGCTCGTGGCCGTGTCGTGCAGCTTCTTCGCCGCGCTCGACGAGCCGGCGCCGCTGGTGTTCAAGTTTTTCCTGTCGACCACCGCGAGCGTCGTGTTCGCGGGCCTGTACCTGTTCGTCGTGCTGCCGCACGTGCACGATTTCGCGATGCTCGTGCTGATGTTCGCGGGCCCGTTCATCCTGATCGGCACGCTGCTGCCGCGCCCGCAGTTCAACATGGTGACGATGCTCGTCGCGGTGAACACGGCCACCTTCATCAGCATCCAGAGCGCGTACGAAGCCGATTTCTTCGTGTTCCTGAACAGCAATCTCGCGGGCGTCGCCGGGCTGCTGTTCGCGTACGTATGGACGCGCGCGACGCGGCCGTTCGGCGCGGAACTCGCGGTGCGGCGCCTGCTGCGCTCGGGCTGGGAGGACGTCGCGCGCTCCGCGTCGACGCAGCCGCTCGACGACCAGCGCAACCACGCGTCGCGGATGCTCGATCGCGTCACGCAACTGCTGCCGCGCCTCGGCGCGTCCGACGACCACCGCCATCCGTCGATCGAAAGCTTCCGCGACCTGCGCATCGCGCTGAACGCGCTCGACCTGCGCCGCTCGCGACGCCGGCTGTCGGGCGACGTGCCCGATGCGATCGATCGCGTGCTGGCCGGCGTCACCGATCACTACACGCGCTGCGCGGCCGCGAACGCGCGCCAGCCCGCGCCGCCCGCGCTGCTGGCGACGATCGACGACGCGCTGCGGCGCGTGGCCGGCCGCACCCTGCCGGACGCCGCGCCGACCGACGGCACGGCCGCACCCGCGGTGCCCGCCACGCACCGCCGGCTGCGCGACACGCTGCATGCGCTCGTCGGCCTGCGCCTGTCGCTGTATCCGGCCGCGTCCGCGCAAGCGCCGCAGCCGCCGGACGGAGCGCGCGCATGAGCCGGCTTTCCACCTTGTCCTTCCGACCGCGACCATGATCGGCGAAATCGATATCTTCGGCGTGTTCGTGCCGGCCCCGCTCGTGCTGATGCTGATCGCCTACCTGATCAACATCGTCGTGCGCGCGGTGCTCGAACGCGTCGGCTTCTACCGCCTCGTCTGGCACCGTTCGATCTTCGACCTCGGCATCTACGTATTCGTGCTGGCCGCCGTCGTGATCGTGTCCCACCAACTCGTGGCTACCTAACGTGAAAAAAACCTGGCTCTCGGCAGGGCAAGTCCTGCTCACCCTGATCGTCGTCGTCGTGGCCGGCCTCGTGCTGTGGCGCATCATCAACTACTACATGTTCTCGCCGTGGACGCGCGACGGGCACGTGCGCGCCGACGTGATCCAGGTCGCGCCGGACGTGTCGGGCCTCATCACGTCGGTGCAGGTCGCCGACAACCAGGAGGTCAAGCGCGGCCAGGTGCTGTTCGTGATCGACCAGGCGCGCTACGCGCTCGCGGAGCGGCTCGCCGAAGCGACGCTCGCGCAGCGCCGCGCGACGCTGGCGCAGGCGAAGCGCGAATACGCGCGCAACCTGCAGCTCGGCAACCTGGTCGCGAGCGAACAGGTCGAGGAAAGCCGCACGCGCGTCGAGCAGGGCGAAGCGAGCGTCGCCGATGCGCAGGTGTCGCTCGACACCGCGAAGCTGAACCTGCAGCGCACGACGATCGTCAGTCCCGTGGACGGCTACCTGAACGACCGCGCCCCGCGCGTCGGCGAGTACGTGCCGGCCGGCCGCGCGGTGCTGTCGGTCGTCGATCGCAACTCGTTCCGCGTCGACGGCTACTTCGAGGAAACCAAGCTGCGCGGCATCCATATCGGCCAGCCGGTCGACATCATCGTGATGGGCGAGCCGCATGCGCTGCGCGGCCACGTGCAGAGCATCGTCGCCGCGATCGAGGATCGCGACCGCACGCAGGGCGCGAACCTGCTGCCGAACGTGAATCCGGCGTTCAGCTGGGTGCGGCTCGCGCAGCGCGTGCCGGTGCGCGTCGTGCTCGACGAGGTGCCCGACGACTTCCGGATGATCGCGGGCCGCACCGCGACCGTGTCGATGCGCGGCGCCGACGCGCGCCGCAACGACAACGCGAAGCCGGCGGGCGCCAGCACCGCATCGGCGAGCGCGCCGGTTCCGGCCGCGTCCGGTACGGCCGCGAGCGCCACCGGAGCCTCGCAATGAAGCGGCACGGTCTGCGCGTCGCGGCAACGCTCGCCCCGCTGGCGCTCGCACTCGGTGCGTGCAAGTCGGTCGGCCCCGACTACACGCTGCCGCAGCACGCGTACGTCAATGCGCCGCTCGCGAATCATGCGCTCGACGACGCGAACGGCGCGCTGGTGTCGCGCGACGCGGTGCCCGGCAACTGGTGGCAGCTGTACGACGACCCGGTCCTCGACGGGCTCGTGCGCGACGCGTTGAAGTCGAACACCGACCTGCGCGTCGCCGCGGCCAACCTCGCCCGCTCGCGCGCGGCGCTGGTGGTCGCGAACGAACAGGGCGGATTCTCGGGCGGCGCGGAAGCGGCCGTGCAGCGCGCGCAGGAATCGGCCGAGCAATACCTGCTCGAAAACAAGCTGCCGGTCGTCAACGAAGGCACGGTCGGCATCAACGTGTCGTACGAGCTCGACCTGTTCGGCAAGCTGCGGCGCGGCGTCGAAGCCGCGCGCGCGGACAGCGAGGCCGTCAAGGCGGCCGGCGACCTCGCGCGCATCACGGTCGTGGCCGACGTCGTGCGCGCGTACGTCGAAGCGTGCTCGGCCGGCGACGAACTGGCGATCGCGAAGCAGTCGCTCGCGTTGCAGCAGCAGCGCGTGAAACTGTCGCAGCGGCTGCGCGATGCCGGACGCGGCAACCAGACCGACGTGACGCGCGGCGTGACGCAGGTGCGCACGCTCTCCGCCGACATTCCGCGCTTCGAGGGCCGCCGCAAGGTCGCGCAGTATCAGCTTGCCGCGCTGCTCGCGCGCGCGCCGGCCGATCTGCCGAAGGCCGCCGCCGAATGCGAACGCCTGCCGAAGCTGCGTCAGCCGATTCCGATCGGCGACGGCGCCGCGCTGTTGCGCCGCCGCCCCGACGTGCGCGAAGCCGAGCGGCAGCTCGCCGCCGCGACCGCGCGGATCGGCGTGGCGACCGCCGCGCTGTACCCGTCGGTCAGCATCGGTGCGTCGGCCGGCTCGGTCGGCGTCGCCGCCGATCTGTTCTCGTCCACCACGAATCGCTGGTCGTTCGGTCCGCTGATCAGCTGGTCGTTCCCCGTCAACGGCCAGCGCGCGCGCGTGCGCGAGGCCGAAGCCGCGACGGGTGGCGCACTCGCGCACTTCGACGGCGTCGTGCTGAACGCGCTGCGCGAAACGCAGTCGAGCCTCGCGACCTATGCCGCCGACGTGCAGCGTACGGACGCGCTGCGCACCGCGTACGAGTCGGCCCGCAATTCCGCCGCCGAAACCCATCGTCTCTACGCGGCCGGCCGCGAATCGTTCATCGCCGATCTCGATGCGACGCGCACGTTGACGAGCGTGCAGGCGCAGGTCGCAGCGGCCGAAGGCCAGGTCGCGGCCGACCAGGTGCGGCTCTTCCTCGCGCTCGGTGGCGGGTGGGAGAGCGACGGCGCGACGGCTGCCGGCTCCGCCGCCGCGACGCCCGCGAGCGGCCCGTCAGCGCCGTAGCGTCATCGCCGCCGGCACGAAACGCGCGATGACAGCGAGTTTTCGTGATGCGCGTCATGGCATCCGCTGGGCGACGCCCACCCGCGTTGCCGGTACACTGGCCGATGCATTTCCATTCATCTGCTGCCGCAGCCGGGCCGGCCGCGGCATCCACCTCGGAGAATCATCATGCGAACCAGCGCCCGCAACCAATTCGCCGGCCAGATCGGCGCCGTCAAGCCCGGTGCCGTCAACGACGAAATCACGCTGCGCACGCAGGACGGCCTCGAGATCGTCGCCGTGATCACCCACGGCAGCGCGGCGTCGCTGGGCCTCGCGGCCGACACGAAGGCGTTCGCGCTCGTCAAGGCATCGTCGGTCATCGTGATGGTCGATGTGGACAGCAGAAAGGTGTCGGCGCGCAACTGCGTGACGGGCACCGTCGCGTCGGTCGCGAAGGGCGCGGTCAATTCGGAAGTCGTGATCAAGGCCGCGGGCGGCGCGGAGATCGTCGCGATCGTCACCAACGACAGCGTCGATCGTCTCGGCCTCGCGAGCGGCACCGCTGCGTCCGCGATCTTCAAGGCGTCGAGCGTGATCGTCGGCGTCGAGTGATCGTGTGACGATCGCGATGGTGATACGTCGTGCACCTCGCATGCGTGCGGCCTGGTTCCCGTCCGGAGGCTGACGATGACCGCTTCGGCCGATCGCACATACGAACAGGCGTTGCAGTCGCTGCAATCTGCGGCAGCCAACGCCGACGTGCCCGATGCCCGGTTGTTCGGCACACTCGTTGCGGCACGCGCGGGGCGTAACGAACTGACGCTGCTGGGCTTGTCTCCCGACCGGTTCGCCTGGCTGCTGGCCCGGCAGTTTCCGCATCTGCGATCCGCCGATATCGCCGCACTCGCGCCGACGGTCACGCCGCCAGCGCTGCCGGCCACGCACGCGGCATTCGTCGCGACGCTGCACGCGCGGTTGATGGACGACGCGAATCCCGCGGTCGCTCGCGACGATGCCGACTGCCTCGCCGCGATCATCGCGCATGCGTGTCTGCGCCCCGATCATCTGTGGCGCGACCTCGGGCTCGATGGGCGCGACGCGGTATCCGCGATGCTCGAGCGCTTTTTCCCCGCGCTTGCCGCACGCAACGTCGCGCATCTGCGCTGGAAGAAATTCCTTGCGCAGGAAGTGGCCGCATCGCTCGGTGTGGCGCCCGGGCCCGCCCCCGGATGCCCGGGCTGCGAGGATTTCGGTTTCTGCTTTCCTCGCGCGCGATAATCGGCGCGGCAACGTACGTACCGTCGTCTGTTTCGCCGCGTCGCTAGCGAGAACCTGCCGTTACGCGACTTCGACGCCACATTCCGCTTCCACGAGCCGGCATCGCGCGCAACATCGACCGAATGATCGTCGAACGCGCGATCCGGTTAACGGAGCGCATTCCGCACCCTCAACGCGACCCGGTGACGAGCGGCCTTCGAAGTGCGGTCGCCGGCACATGCGTCGACGACCTGTCGACGACCGGCTGTCCGCGTTTCCCATAAACGGTCACCTTGCGACGCGCGACACGCATTGCTCACGACACGATCAATGCCGATGCCGGTGATGAATATCCGGAAAATGCGCATGGCTGTGCGTGATCGGCAAATGCACGTGCGGATGCGTGTGCGGTTCGTCGCCGTCATACGGAAAATCGTGCGAGTGCTGGTGATGGTCGTCGTGCCGATGCCGGTGCGTATGCTCGAGCCGCTCGTGCTCATGCGCGTGCTCGTGCCGTTCGCGCACGTGCAGCCAGATGCCGAGCGCCATCAGCGCAGCTGCGATCCAGAACGTCGCGGGCGGCAGCGCGGGCCAGATCAGCAACGACAACACGACCCCGAACAGCGGCGCGATCGAAAAATACGCGCCGGTGCGCGCGCTGCCGAGATGACGCAGCGCGACGACGAACAGCACGAGGCTGATCCCGTAGCCGCCGAGCCCCGTCAGCATCGCCGCGGCCGTAACCGGTATCGCGGGCAGCGTCGCGCCGGTCGCCAGCGCGATGCCGATGTTCACCGGCCCCGCGATCAGCCCTTTCAGGCACGCAATCACCATCGCGTCGTTCGCGGCCACCTTGCGGGTCAGGTTGTTGTCGATCGCCCAGCACAGGGACGCACCGACGATCAGCCACGCGCCGACCGGCACGCCGGCGCGGTCCCGCGTCCACGACAACAGCGTGCCGCCGGCGACGATCGCCACCATGCCGACGAATATCTGCGTATCGACGTTCTCGCGAAACACGACCCACGCGATCACCGCCGTCAGCACGCCTTCGAGATTGAGCAGCAACGCGCTCGTCGCCGCCGGCGTGCTCGACAGCCCGAGCATCAGCAAAGCCGGGCCCGCCACGCCGCCCGCCGCGATCGCACCGGCCAGCCACGGCAGATCGGCGCGCCGTAGCGGCGCCGCATCCGCGGCCGGTGCGCGACGGCTGTGCCAGCCGCGCAGCAGGATCCCGATGCCGAGCCCGATGCCGCTGCCGAGATAGAACAGGCCCGCAACCATGAACGGCGACATCGCGCCGATCAGCGCCTTGGCAAGCGGTGTCGCGGCGCCGAACAGCGCAGCGGCGGCGAGCGCGACGAAAATCGCGGAATGTCTCGGGTTCATGATCCGGGTTGTATCGACGTGGATGAAGCCGAGCGTGACTCGGGGCCGACGCGGGCTTGCCTTACTTTTCGAAAGGCTGCTTGTATCGCGGCGATTGGCTTGCCCGCAGTCCGACGATCCAGCCGTGATTATCGCGCGCCGTTTTGTCGGGACGGGCACACGGGACCACGCGCGCGTCGATCGACGTTTTCCACGCCATCATTTCGTAAAACGAATTATCTGATCGACGCACCCGATTAATCGGTGATGCGTATTATTTACGTTCCATCAGCACGGTCGAAATATCGTGCGCGCCAGGATCGAACGTTGTCCGTCCGGTCGCGTTGATTGTTCGACGAGAGAGGGGAATGTACCGGCCGGATCGGCGCCGGTGAAGGCAGTCCCGACCTGCCTCTGTCGAGGCAAGTCGGTCTGTCGTGTGATTCATCGCATGCAACCTGCATGCGAGCACGCGCCGTACGGTCGACGGCAGCGCAGTGCGGATTACTCGTTGCCGGCCGCTTGCTGCTCGACCTGCGGCGCGACGTCGGTCTGCACCTTCGTTTCCGCTTCGGCTTCCGCCGGTTGCGGCGCGGCAGCTGCCTCGGCCTGCTGCTCGGCCTTCGGCTGCTGCGGCGCCCCCTTGGCCGACTGCGCCGCGCCCTTGTTCGGGCGGCGAGCCTTCAGGCGGCGCGCACGCGCCGCATCGTCGTGCGTCACGCGCCCGGCTTCGTTGCCCTGCAGGTCGACGCGCACCGCGTCTTCGACGAGGCAGGACCAGTAGCGATTGCCACGGCACCATGTCGACATCGCTTCGCGCAGTTCGGCTTCGTTGAGGCCGACGGCCTGCGCTTCGCGGGCGAGATCGTCCCAAATGCCGACCTTGAGCGGCACTTTGGGGGCCGGATTCTTCGGGAACGCGCGCGGAAACTTCCGCTGCAGTTTGCCGATTGCGACGATGACCGGATCGACCGGCGCCGACGGCTTTGCCGAGGCAGGCTTCGCCCGATGCTGCGCCTTCGCGCCGGCACCCGGCTTGGCGCCGCGGGACGGCTGGTCGCCGGACTTCGGCTTCACACCAGCGTCCGTCGGCGCTGCCGGCCGCTTCGCGTTGCGCTCCTGCTTGGCCTTCGCTGCGAGCTGCGCCCGCAATTCGGCAAGTTGTTCAAAACCCATAAATTCAATCCACCAGGAATATAAGGTGTGGTTCGTGCGGCCATGCCGCGCGGCACAAAAGCTTCGCCGCCATGCGCGCGGCCGGCCTGCCGCCGGTGCGGAATACTACGGGGCCGCATCGCGCACGCCACTCTGTTTTCAGGCACCCGGCCTCGATGCCGGACAAGGCAGGAGTGGAAGTATACCGGTACGCGGGACGGCCGGTTGACTCACCGGTCTGCATTCGCCCGATTCGTGGCACCGGAAATGCGTCCGCGCGGTCGTGTTGCGCATTATATGGATACGCTTCCGGATGTCACGCCATTCGCGGCCACGGCCGGAAATCGGGGGCGGGCCGACCGATACGCGATCTTCCGCGCGACCCACAGTCGAACGGCGGCGTATCGCATCCGCGACGCGTTGTGCGGACCTGCGACGTCGCGCGACACGCGTCCTTGACGCTCGTGTGCACCGGCATCGATACACGACTCGTTGCGTCCGCATCGATCGCGGCGCGGACGAAGATATCGGAAAGTGCGTAGTATGGCCGCATCGACTTCGTTGGCAGCATGTCTCGCCTGCTTTTCCCCACGTGCCCGGTCAGCCGGGCGCGATCCCGTTGCCTGCGAAAAGCCCCGGTTACACGAGATGGAGCGGATGCATGGTTTCCCAAGACGACACCCCACACGACGGCATCACGCGCGAGGAGATTCACCATCGGCAGATCGACATGCGCGGCTATCGGCGCAGCGACGGCCTGTTCGAAGTGACGGCCTGCCTCGCGGACCGCAAGACCAGCGATTTCACACCCCCCGGCGGCGCGCGGACGGTCGTGGCGCGGACGCCGCTCCACGATCTCGGCGTGACGCTGGTATTCGACGTCGACATGGTCGTCCGCGCCGTATCCACGTTCATTCGTTCGCATCCGTATGCGCAGTGTCCGGGCGGCGGCGACTCGCTGCAGGCGCTCGTCGGATTGAACATCGGCGCCGGCTGGAACAGCGAGGTTCGCAAGCGCCTGCCGTCCTGCGATACGTGCACACACCTGAAGGAATTGCTCGGCCCGATCGCGACGACGGCCTATCAGACGATGGTCGGCATGCGGCGATCGTCGCTCGATTACCGCGACAGCGAAGGAAAGCCGCTCAAGATCGACAGTTGCTACGCCTACGGCGCGTCGCGCGATCTCGTGAAGCGTCTTTGGCCTGAATATCACCGGCCTTCGACCACGGTAAAAGACAGCTGAAGTGCCGGGACCCGGCGGGTTCGGCGTTTGCGGAATGAGTATTGCGCGAACAGCCGCCAATCCTGTCGATGTTCATTCGGCAGATCGACGCCGCCGCATCCGGCATCAGAAAACGCCCAGCGCAAGTCCCGCGGCAAGGCCCGCACCCAGTTCGGCGCAGCGCGCGAGTGCTTCGCTGTCGATCGTCTTCGTCGCGAGAATGCGTTCTGGCGTCTGCGCATGCGTGCAGACGATCAGCCCGGGCGCCACGTTCTTCAGCCGCCATCCGGTCGCGATCCGGTCGATCTGGCGCAACGCGTTCTGTCCGTCGCTTCCCGCGCAAATCATCGCCGCATACGGCCGGCCGTTCACGCGATCGAGCGCCGCGTAGTAGCAGCGATCGAAGAAATCCTTCATCAGGCCGGACATCGCCGCAAGATTCTCCGGCGTCGCGAACAGGTACGCGTCGGCGGCCAGCACGTCCGCTGCACTCGTTGCGTCCGCGCGCTGCAACCTGACGTCGACGCCAGGCTGCTCGCGCGCCGCTGCGGCAGCCGCTGCGGCCATCTGCTGCGTGCCTCCGGTCATCGTGTGATAGACGATCAACAGCGTCTTCATGGGTCGTTGCTCGCGTCCGGCTTCGGATGCGCCGGCGGTATCGTTCAGTCTAGGCCAGATGGCCGATCGACACGGGTGGGCGCCAGTTGGCGTTCGTGCTTCCAGGGATCGGCCGGTTTGCCCGCTCGTCGACGCCGCGCGCACATCGCAGTGGCTTCGAGCTGTCCGTCGATCTGGATGCTTCCGGTGGCGCGTTCAGTCTTGCTGGCGATGCGGTGCGACGCCGTCGTCCGGTCGCGCGTAGTACGCGAGGAACATGTCGGCAGCCGATTCCGCAACTTTCTGCTGCTCCCGCGCCGTCAACGGCGGCTGGCCCATCGTGATCTGCGGCCAGAACGCGAAGGCCTTCACGGCGCCATGCAACTGATGCGCGGCGAACACCGGATCGGTGACCGACAGGCGGCCGGCCGCCGCTGCCGCACGCACCCAGACCGTGAGGTCTTCCTCCCGCTCGCTGAGACGCTCGACCATGTCGCGCGCCCGTTCCGGCGAATGGATGGCCGCGCCGATCGCGACACGCGCCAGCGCGAGGAAGGCCTCATCGTTCATCAAGCGCAATTTGCGGTCGAGCAACGCGAGCAGTTGCTCGCGCAGCGGTACGTCGGCGCGATAGGTCGGCGAACTGCCGGTCCGGGTCGCCTCCCACAGCTTGTTCAGGATCGCGGCGAACAGCGTCTCCTTGCCCGGGAAGTGATTGTAGACGGTGCGCTTCGACACGTCCGCGCGCGCAGCGATGCGATCCATGCTCGTCGCATCGTAGCCGGCCGCGAGAAATTCCTCGATTGCCGCATCGACGATGGCCGCGCGCTTTCGGTCGGTCAGACGCTGAGGGGGAGTGCTGGTATCCATCGCGAAATTTTACACCGGGCAGTTTACTTATCCCAAAAATAAACTACACTGTTTAGTGTACTTTATTCTCCGGATGAACCGACATGGCATCGCCTCTCGTTTTGATTCACCGCATTCTGGGTTTGGCGGCCGCCCGACGTGGCCGGACGCTGTCCGGCAGTTCGCCGCAGCACGATGGCGAGCGCTTTGCCAATGTCGCGCCGCGGCCGGCCGAAGGACTGGGCAAGACGCTGGGAATCGCGTGGAACATGCTGGTCAACAAGCCGCGTCATACGGTGCCTGCCGGCACGTTGCCGCTCGATTCGCTGACCCGCGCGGAGCTCGAGGCGGCGCCCGGTCGCAGCCTCTACCGGCTCGGCCATTCGACGCTGTTGCTGAAGTTGCGCGGTGAATTCTGGTTGACCGATCCGGTATTTGCCGAGCGCGCGTCGCCGTTTCGGCGTATCGGGCCCAAGCGCTTCCATGCGCCGCCGATTGCGCTGGAAGAGCTTCCGCCGCTGCGCGGTGTGATCCTGTCGCACGACCATTACGATCACCTCGATCGCGACACGGTGCTCGCGCTCGCCGCAACCACCGGCGTGTTCGTGACGACGCTGGGCGTCGGCGATCGGCTGATCGAATGGGGGATCGACGCGAACCAGGTCCGCCAGCTCGACTGGTGGCAAAGCGTGGACGTGGCCGGGGTGACGCTGACGGCGACGCCTGCCCAGCACTTCTCCGGGCGCAGCCTGTTCGACGGCAACAGTACGCTGTGGGCGTCGTGGGTGATCGTCGACGACGACCTGCGCCTGTTCTTCAGCGGCGACACCGGCTATTTCGACGGTTTCCGGGAAATCGGCGAGCGCCTCGGACCGTTCGACGTCACGCTGATCGAAACAGGCGCCTATGATACGCAATGGCCTTACGTGCACATGCAGCCGGAAGAAACCGTGCAGGCGCACATCGATTTGCGCGGGCGCTGGCTGATCCCGATCCACAACGGCACGTTCGACCTCGCGATGCATCGCTGGCAGGAGCCGTTCGAGCGCGTCACGGCGCTGGCGCTCGTGCGCGGCATCGAGCTGTCGACGCCGCGGATGGGCGAACGCCTCGATCTCGACACACCGCATCGCGGCGAACGCTGGTGGCGCACGGTCGACGAGCGCGCGACGGCACCGGCGGCGAAATCGCGACGCTGGCAGTTTTGCGCATCGCAGGCAACGAAGTAGTCCGCCAGTCGCGGCACGCACATGCCTTCCGTGAAGACGGCCGTGCCGCGATTCCAGGCGGTGCACGCGTTGCCGGCCTCCCCTGCACGTCGACGGCATGCCTGTCGACCCGATTACCTGAGTGAGAAGTCATGCACCCGGCATCCGCCCGATACATATCCGGCCAACAAGACGACGACATCGCCATCGCGGCATTCGACCAGGCAAGCCACCGTTCGACCGGCCGCAGCCGCGAGAACGAACTGCGACGGACCCTTGCGGAGCGCGTCGCGAGGTGGACCGAAGGTGTCGATCACCTCGACACGGCCATTCCCAACTTGAGCTTTCACCGACGGGAAGCGCCGACGCAGCCGATGGAGTGCATGGTCGAGCCGAGCTTCGGCCTCGTCGTTCAAGGTGCAAAGCGGGTCATGCAGAGTGGGGATGCCTACATCTACGATGCCGATCGCTTTCTGATCACGTCTCTCGACCTGCCCGGTTCGACGCAGATCATTGAGGCCAGCCCCGACAAACCGTTTCTCGGGCTCGGTCTCAAGCTCGATTTTCGCGTCATGGCCGAACTGATGATGCAAGTCGCGCCGGATCACGACGATGCCCCAGCAGGCCGCGGACTCGTCGTCGGCGACATGACCGAACCGCTGTACGACGCGCTGAATCGGTTACTCGCGCTGCTGGACGACCCGCACGCCATTGCGGTTCTCGGCCCGTACATCGAGCGGGAAATCTACTACCGGCTGCTGACGAGCGACCAGGGCGGCCGCCTGCGACAGATTGCGTCCACCGGCAGCCAGTGCAACCGTGTGTCGCGCGCGATCCGGTGGCTGCGCGCTCACTATGACGAGTCGTTGCGTGTCGATGACCTTGCGGCGCAGGTTCAGATGAGCAGTTCGACGTTCCATCACCACTTCCGTCAGCTCACCGGCATGAGTCCGCTGCAATACCAGAAATGGATACGGCTCAACGAGGCACGTCGGCTGATGCTGGCCGAGCGGCTCGACGCTGCGTCGGCGGCGTTCAGGGTCGGGTATGCGAGCCCGACGCAGTTCAACCGGGAATATAGCCGGCTGTTTGGCAATTCTCCGCGACGGGATATCGATAGCCTGCGAGGCGGAGCGGACGTCGCGTTGTCGATCGTGGCGAGTTATTGATTGCGGTGCGGCGGCGGAGATGTGTCGGTTTCGACGGGATTCGAAGGGCTGAAATTGGCTTCGCACACGCGACGTCGACGGGCTTGGGTTGAAGCGTTGGACACCGATATGTTTCCAGCTCGGATGAATGCTCGGCGTCTCAGTCGCTGTTGAACGTCAAACCGCAGCCGACGCGTGTCGAGCGGCCGCATCCCAGCTCGGATCTCACATTCGGCTACAGACAAATCGCCCCGAACCGACGCTCTCTGAGCGGATTGTAGCCGCGCTCTCTTCTGAAGACTGCGTTGTACCGGTCGCGCTGCGATTACGGGCCCACGAATGCCCGGCGTCAACTTCTATCTACTCCGAATCCCACCATTCCATGAATCGCGGGACCGACGTGTGCGTTGTCACGTGACAACTGACGCTAAATATCGGTGCGCCCCGTACTCGATTGGAGGCTTAAAGGAATTCAATGGTAGAGCACCGATCCCTCCCAGCTCATCGGCAGATCCGCGAAGAATCAGCCGGAATGTATCAAAAACAACAAATCACATATCAATCAAAACAAATCTGGCCGCAGCCGTATCATTCTTCAATGCCCGGTCGTTGAAAACTCATACGCCCCTATTTCCAGAGAGTGCAGCATCCATTTTGCGTGAAACAGCATGAAGAATATGGCGCAAACCATTGCCCCACAAGGATTTCCGGCGAGTGCTTATTTTCGGGAAATGTTTCACGATCCGACCCGTTTGGGTTGTTGCATGCCTCTGACGTATGGATTCAGCGCCAGTAGCAGTTCATACCTGCGGCTATCTCCGGCATCAACAGTCCGCCAGCGCAGGCACCGGCTGGCGGCCACGAAGCAACCTACCCTATCGGCCGGCACGCACGGAAACGCAGGGTCGCGCTCCTATAAATGGGGACATATCATGACAGCCCCATGCAGCCTTTGCGACAGAGCTCGGCAGCATTGCGTCAGCCCTTGAGGGTCCGCACGCCGGCAGGAATTTGGCCGCGCAACCAATCGTGCCAAGGCCTTCGCAGCCCCAAGCCGTTTCTTTGCGACAGCAACGGGGCGCTCCTCGCCATAGAGTCGCCATCGCTTGAACTTCCCGGCATCGCGTCCTGTTGTCACGTGACAACTCACCGATGGACACACGGACAAACCACCTCGGCGAAAGCTATCAACTTCGTGCGTTTCCCCGACAATATGCCTCCACGCCGCGAGCGTCGACCAGCAACAACTATTCTTAACTGACCACAAATCCCCTATCCGAGACAGCACCTTGGGATTGTTTGTCACGTGACAACTCATCTTCCCAGGTAGACGTCCGCGATTTAGCGCCCGTGTATCGGTAATTAGAGTGAAGCGATTACCCCGCGCTCCAGGTCGCAATCGAAAACTTTCGCGCGACGTAGCACTCGGAGGAATCGATGTCCGGCGACTTGTCACGTGACAACCGGCTCTTCCTCGTTACCGGGGTCTCAGCGCCCCGGATTTGTATCGAATTTCGTCTCAGACTGAAGCACGACGAGACATCAACTCTCTGAGAAAAGGTTTCGCGATCGTTGCCGAAGACGGCGAACTGGCTCGTGCTTGTCGTTCGATTTTACAAACATGAGCGACTGACTTGTTTTTCTTGGATCAATAAGTACGAGTAACGCCTTAGCCATTCGGCCCACTTGTCACGTAACAACCACAACGATCAACAAAATATCCTCTGCTTCGAACGCTTTTCTGGACATTCCGTTAATAACTGCATATATTACGAAAAACTCCGTGGAGGAATTTAATGGCTTTCAAGATCGCCGTCAGTAATCAAAAAGGTGGGACTGGAAAGACAACCATCTCCGTCAACATCGCGGCTGCCTTCGAAGCCGGCGGTAACAAGGTCGCGCTGATCGATGCCGACCCTCAAGGCACTTCCGTCCGTTGGGTCACGAGCGGCGAGAACACGCTGCCGATGACGGTCCTTTCGCTGGCTCCCGCGGGCCGCGGTATCGGCGGTGAGATCAAGAAGCAGGACGCGAACTTCGACGTGATCGTCGTCGACTGCCCCGGCAACCTGGAAGATCCGCGTATTGCATCCGTCCTCGAAGTGGCCGACTTCTGCCTGGTACCGCTTTCGCCTTCGCCGGCCGACTTGTACAGCACCGTCGCGATGATCCGCATGATCGAGTCGATGCGCGCCGTTCGAAATCCTCAACTTTCTTCCGCATTGATGCTGAATAGCGTCAATGGAAAAACTAAAATGCGTGAAGAAATTCTAAAAATTCTAAGGGCTGAAGAAATAGGGGAGCATCTGCTCGACAGCCAGATCGCGCAACGCGAGGTCTATCGTCAGACGTTCGCGCTCGGCACCACGATCCATCACCACAATCGATACCTGAAGGGCCTGAAGGAAGCCCGCGCGGAAATCGAAAGGCTGGTCACGGAAATGGCCCAATACATCGCGTCGACGCGCGCTACCGGAGCCGCCCATGGCTAAGGACACCTCGAAAGACAAGAAACCGACCGGCAACCTGCATCTCGCGGCCGGCCTGTTGCGCGGACTCGCGCAGGAAAATGCGGCGCTCGAAACGCGGCTGCCCGAGCCGACGGCCGCACCGGCTGCGGTCGTCGAAGCGACGCCCGCCAGTGCTCCGGCCGCCGCCACGCCCGCCGGTACGGCCGATCTTGGCGCACCGCAGAAGGTGCTGGTCAAGGACTGCATCCCGAACCCGTTCAATCCGCGCGTGTTCTACTCGGAATCGAGCCTGCACGAGCTCGCACTGACGTTGAAACGGGAAGGGCAGATCGAGCCGATCAAGGTCACGCGACTCCCCGAGTTTCCCGGCAAGCTCGTCGTGATCGACGGGCAACGCCGGCTGCGTGCGACGAGCATCAACGGCGACGAGACGATCAATGCGACGTTCCGCACGGATCACACGCCCGAGCAGCTCTATACGATCGCGTATCGCGCGAACCACGACCACGAACGCCAGACGATCTTCGACGATGCGGTTGCGTGGAAACGTCTCCTCGACGAGAAGGTCTTTTCCGACCAGAACACGCTGGCGGAAAAAATCGGCAAGGACAAGGCCTCGATCAGCAAGACGCTGTCGCTCAACGCGCTGCCGAACACGCTGCTGGAGCGGATGGCCAGTGCGAACGACGTCGTCGGTCTGCAGGCGGCGTACTTCCTCAAACTGATCTATGAACGCCTGGGCGAGCCGACGGCCGACCGGCTGCTGACGGCCGTGATCGACCGGAAAAAATCCGTCCGCGATCTCGAGAATTTCCTGCGTGCGCAGAGCGACGGCACCAAGAAGGCCGGACGCACGCGCTACAGCGTTCGTCACGACTTCGCGCTCGAATCGCGCGCGATCGGCCAGTTGAAGACGTATCCGGACGGGCGTCTGGATCTGCAACTCAAGGGCGTCGACGCATCCCACCAGGAAGCGCTTGCCGACAAGCTCAAGACCGTCATCGACGCGTACGTGGCGGATCTGGCGACGGCCACGTCAAAGTAACGCGCCACCGACGAAAGGCCTCGTCTTCGCACTGCGCCGCCAACCCGGACCGCAACACGGTTCGGCGCACGGCGCGCACGACGGCGAGGCCGCGTTCAGTTGCCTGCGAGGCTGCTTTTCAGCAGGAATTCCAGCAGGTCGTCCGAGGTCGGCTCGCCCCAGGTATCGAGCGCCAGCCATCGGAAGAAGCTCGTCTGCGCGAGCTTGCTCGCCTTCTTCTTCGGCGACAGCGTCAGGTCCTTCGACCCCGCCACCGTCTCGTTGTAGCGCTCGATCAGCTTGGTCTGGTCGTCGATCTCCAACTCGCGGAAATACGCGCCGGCTTCCTCGACCTTCGCCGCCAGATACTTGTCGCGGATCTGCTCCTGCTTGCTCTGCGCGGATTCCTTCGCCGGTGCGGCCGTTTCGGTGCCCTGACCGTCGGCCAGCGTGTAGCCGTGCGTCAGCGCCTTGCGGAAATACGCGGCGACGTTGTCGACCGGCGTCGCATTCTTCTTCGTAGTCCGATTGAGCGTATAGGCGATCGCCGCCTTGATGCGCTGCACGCCGTATTGCGTGATCAACCGGCGCGCTTCCGAGCGCGGAATGCCGAACTTCGCGACTTCCTCGACCAGCGCTTCGTTCTTGACGTCGCCGTCCTCGACCGTATCGGTGCTCTGCTTGCGCGTCACCTTGAACTGCACGGCTTCCACGCTGCGGCCGGATTTGTGTTCGATCAGCTCGAGCGTGTGGTCCGATACTTCGTTCACCTCCTGGATGCACGGCACCAGCACCTTGCTCTTGAACAGCTTGTATTCCTTGTACGACTGCGACGCCTTGTCCTGGCCGAGGATGAGGTCACGGAATTTCGGCAACGGAATCTTCGCGGTGATGCCGATTCCTTCGTAGCGCACCGTGTTTTCCCACAGCGCGAGCGAATGCGATCGCCGGAACTCGCGAGCGATCCGCATATCGATCAGCGCGTAGATTTCGGGATTGAGCAGTTCGCTGCGAATCTGGTCGGAGAAGCTGTACTTCAGCACCGATTGTTCGAGCTCCGCGCCGGCGAGCAGGCCCGACGCCTTCCAGACCGTCGAACGGTCCGCGGCCAGGTAGTCCCAGTTGACGACGGTACTGATCAACGAGTTGACCGTGTCCTTCACGTACTTCGTGTTGTTGCTGTTCAACCCGCTCTCGTGCGACAGCGACGCGATCGAGATCGAGAAGCTCGTCCGGCCGGGTTCGAACGCCTCCTGCCGAAGCGCGTTCTTGATCAGCGAGCTGAACATCTTGCGCTGCTGCAGACCGATCTTTCCGGACTTCGGTGCGATATGAATCGCCTGGACCGCCTTGCGCAACAGGTCGGGAGGCTCGGGTGTCTGAAACAGCGAAACCTGTTTGTCTGAGCCTTTGCTTGCGGGCTTGCGCGGCATCGTGGTGTCCGGGTAAGGTTGCCTTATTGAGAGCGGACTTTATACCTTTTCGCGCGGCGGAGCAACGTCCGTGCTCCAGCATCACTTTCACTATCTGAGCTAACCATCAGATATGAAAGGAAAAATTCTGGTTCATCGATTTGCGCCAGGCCCCATATCCGTCTACCTTTTGCCAAAAAGGCCTCCCAAAAGCCGCTACCTTTCCTGGGCGACCACGCAAACCCGGCACAAGATTTGCCACCACGAAGGTACCCATCCATGGGGGCAAACGCGCGGAATCGGGATAGTCGGGAGGATTCGTGGTGCCTTGCAGCACAACCGCCGTTTTCTCCCATAACTTGCTACCTTCGTCGATTCCCATAGGAGGGTACCTGTCAGCACCGTCAAACGTATTGCTTGCCGTCCCGAGCGTAGAAATCGCGCCCATAAACGGCAACCATTCGCTTTCCCCATAAAAGGTAACCTGTCGATGACACCGGTCCTGTCTATGGGAAAGCGCTACGGGGTGCGCGAGGGAAAGGACAACGAATCGATTCAGTCCGGCTCCCATAACCGGCTACCTTCTTGATTCCCCATAACCGGCTACCCAAAGAAAATCACTGTGCACGCAACGAACTTCCGATGGAGAAAAGTCGCCCATAAAAGGCTACCTTCATGCGTTCCCATAGACGACTACCTAACGCAATTTCCGGCCGATTTCCCATAACCGGATACGTTCGCCCCATATCCACAACCCTGATTCCCCACAGCGTGGTACCCCAAACCCCAAATCCACAGACCTGAAACCCCAAACCCTTCCACCTGTGCTCCCATAAATGGGTACCGAACACCGCTCAAAGCCTTGCCAGATAAGGCTGTGAGCCGTCTAAAAGTAGTTAAAGAAGTAAACGTGGTTTACCAAAGATGTAAACACACGTGTGCCTGCACAGAAAGACGAACCCCATAAACCGCTACCAATGGGAGTCATCTGTGGGAGACGAAGCCCCGGATCTCTCGATTCAAGCCGATTCCGTCCTGTCTGCCGCACCGATTCTGTTGGCTCCAAGCCTGACAAGGCATCCCGAAGAGGTGAGTGCCCACTCACAAACACCGAAACGTAGAAACTTATGGGAGGAAATCCCGGGATTCGGCGTAGAGGTTCCCGTTTATGGGACGGAGAAACGTGCCTCGCGGCCCCTGCGACGCCTGTGATTGACCAGCGGAACGGATCCCGTCGGTTTCCTCCACAGCAGTTCGAAATCATCCCGGGCTGCCGGCGAGTGGTTTTTTGTACTCGCGCTGCCTCCTCTGTGGACAAGTTTTTGCCGATCGCCGGTGACGCTGCTCGCCAAATTTAGCCTGTGGACTGTGCAAGCAGGTATCCGCGCCGGGCTGTTTTCCATCCCCACGTCCCGTCCGTTTTTCTACCTTTGTAGCCACGATCGGGAGTCGTCATGCTGTGCCCGTCACCGGCCACGAGAAATTCGTACAACGGCCCGAAAGCAACCTCATGCCGAAAGGCCACCGCACAGAGGGCCGGACCGCCGCGCCGATCTTGACGGCATTCAGGCATTCATCGACATCGCTGCGAGGCAACGTGAAGATGTCGCCGGATCCGACGCTCACCGCACCCGATTCTGCCGATGCTCCCGAACATCCTCACCTTTTCAAAAACGCTGGATCCCGTAAAAGCTCACCGATCAGGTGGAGCACAGGTATAAGCAAGCTGTGCAGGTAGCAGCTTCGTTCAGATAGGGAACCGTCGATGGGAGCAAACAACAACGGGTGGCGTCCATGTGTGATGCCTGGTGCGTCGGCAAGTATCGTCACGGGGACGAGCATGTGTTCACGGTGATGTGCGCATCCATCAGACGAGCGTTGCCCCTCATGCCGGGTTCAGCACATCCGTGAGACCGACCAGGCCGGCGTTTTCACCGCTCGCACGGCACTCACCTTTTTCGTCAGACCTGCCGGTCGTCCACGGGTAACCTTCGGCATCACAGTGTCGCGAAACCTGCCGAATCAATGACCGAACACCGCAACGGCGCAACGTAACCGTCTCGATCGCCGAAGAACCGAATCGTGGTCGTTTATGGGAGGAACCGTCGCTCGAGCTACATCGAACGACGACGTAACGCACGGACCGACTGTTGCTGCGGTGATCGTGCGAGCGCGACGATCATCGCGTCGCGCATGAGCGTATCGATATCACCACCCATGAAACAGCCATCGACGCCTCGCGTCGTGTCCGGTACGACTGCGCCCGTCATCGAACGCAGGAGCCACGTCGTCTCCCATACGTGTATCCCCAATGCCGTCGCACGATGGCGCCACATTTTTTGCGACACGGTTATGATGCACAGGTCCTGATCGCGACATGACGACCGGTCAGGGCAGGGGCGGTATCTCGATGGTTTTTCAAACCGTGATGGTCATCAAAAAAGAGAGTTCAGCGATGCGAATCCAGATCAGAAAACTCACGCTGGCTGCTACGGCAGCCGCTTTCCTGTTCGGCTCGGCCGTTCCGGCGTTCGCGCAGACCGACGCCGCCAGCGCACCGGCTGCGGCGGCTGCACAGGACGCAAAGGCCGCGAAGAGCGAAGCGCGCAAGGCGGCCCGGGCCAAACGCAAAGCCGAACGCAAGGCCGCGCGTGCGAAGAACACCGCCGAGCTGAAGAAACTCGAAGACGCCGGTTACAAGCCGGCGGCCAATGATCCGAACTATCCGCAGAACCTGCAGAACGCGGAGAAGAAGGCCGGCGCCGCAGCAAGCCAGTAAGCGAGGTCCGGCGGCAAGCCACGGTTCGATCCGCGGCTTGCCGTTTGCATTGCGATCAAGCGATGCGCACAGGCGAACACGTTCCGGACATTCACCTCATTTGATTCGGAATCCTTCATGGTTTGAAGGCGCGTGGCCGGCATGCCGAAGCGTCAATCCCGCCCGCCCGACGCAGTCGCGCTTCCCGTCACCTTCAACCAGTCCTTGAACGCACGTACGGCGTCGTCGTCCGCCCGCGCGGATGCCACATACGTGAAATAGCGCCACGGCGGCAGCGCCGGTTCGCTGAACGGCTGCACGAGCCGGCCTTCGGCGATGTCGTCGGCGACGAGCGCGATCGGCCCCATCGCGACGCCGAGCCCGTCGAGCGCGCCTTGCAGCGTCAGGTAGAAATGCTCGAGCGTGAGCGAGTGTCGCGGGACGAGATTCGGATGCCCGGCCGCCGCGAGCCATTCCGGCCACATGCCCGGATAGGTTGCCGCGTGCAGCAACGTGAAGCGGGCGAGATCGGCAGGCGTATCCAGCGACCGGCCCTCCAGCAACTTCGGCGCACACACCGGCAGCCGGACTTCGGACAGGAATTCCTCCGCGACGTACCCGTCGATGGCCTGCGGGCCGCCGCGCACGATCAGGTCGACCTTGTCGCGCAGCTTTTCGATCGGCTCGTTCGACGTCGACAGCCGCACCTCGATGGCCGGATGCGCGACCTGGAACGACGACAGCTTCGGGACGAGCCAGCGCAGCGAGAACGTCGCGGGCGCGCTGACGCGCAACACGCGCTGCTGCGCGTGGCCGAAGTGCTGCGCGGTGGCGAGCGCGATCCGGTCGAACGAGGCGCCGACCTCGGCGAGGTACGCGCGCCCGGCCGCGGTCAGTTCCACGCGCCGGTTGTGGCGTTCGAACAGCGACCGCCCGAGCCACGCTTCCAGTTGCTGCACGTGCCGGCTGATCGCGCCGTGCGTCACGCACAGCTCGTCGGCGGCCAGCGTGAAGCTGCCGAGGCGCGCGGCGGCTTCAAACGCGCGCAGCGAATTCAACGGAGGGAGACGTCGGGCCATGGCATCGTTTCGTGTGAGATTTCATCACACGATGGTTCAGGTTTAATCGTTTGATCGGGTGATCCGGCTCCGTCAATATGGCATACAAACGGCCCATGCGGCCGAACGAGTGTCTGAATTTCTCACATGGAGTACGGAGCATGCCGAACGTGGTGGTCGTGGGCGCCCAATGGGGTGACGAAGGCAAGGGGCGCGTCGTGGACTGGCTGGCGGCACAGGCCGATCTCGTCGCACGCTACAACGGCGGGCACAACGCGGGCCACACGCTGGTCGTCGGCGGCAACACGTACAAGCTCGCACTGCTGCCGAGCGGCATCGTGCGCGGCAAGCGCGGCGTGATCGGCAACGGCGTGGCGCTCGACCCCGAAGCGCTGCTCGCCGAAATCGGGCGGATGGCCGAGCTCGGGTTGTCGGTGACGCCGGCCAACCTGTCGATCGCGGAGAACGCGACGCTGGTACTGCCGATTCACCGCGCGATCGACGAGGCGCAGGAGCGGTTGCGCCGCGAGCCCATCGGCACCACGCTGCGCGGCATCGGGCCGGCCTACGAGGACAAGGTCGGCCGTCGCGGGCTGCGTGTCGGCGATCTCGCGGAACCGGGCGGGCTCGCGGCCAAGCTCGACGTGCTCGTCGACCATCACAATGCATGGTTCCGCGGCCTGGGGCTCGACGCGTACGATCGCGACGCGATGCTGGCAACGCTGGTTGCGCTCGCACCGAAGATCCTGCCGTTCGTGCGTCCGGTCTGGGCCGACCTCAACGACGCGACCGATCGCGGCGAGCGCATTCTGTTCGAAGGCTCGCAGGCCGTGATGCTGGACATCGACTGGGGCACGTACCCGTTCGTGACGTCGTCTGGCACCGTGGCATCGGCCGCGGCGGCCGGCACCGGGCTCGGTGCGGCGAAGCTCGGCCACGTGCTGGGTGTCACGAAGGCGTATGCGACGCGGGTCGGCGGTGGCCCGTTCCTCACCGAATTGACCGACGCCACCGGCGAAACGCTGCGCGCGCGTGGACAGGAATTCGGCGTCAACACCGGCCGGCCGCGGCGCTGTGGATGGCTCGATGCCGCGCAACTGCGCCAGGCCGTCAGGATCTCGGGCATCGATTCGCTCGCGCTCACCAAGCTCGACGTGCTCGACGGCTTCGAGTCGATCGAGCTGTGCGTCGGATACGAATTCGACGGCGCGCGCGTCGACCATTTGCCCGCGAGCCTCGATGCGCAGTCGCGCGCGAAGCCGGTCTATGAACGATTCGACGGCTGGCAAGGCTCCGTGAAGGGCGTACGCGAGCGTGCGGCGCTGCCGCGCGCGGCGCGAGATTTCATCGCGCGCATCGAAACCGTGGCGGGCGCGCCGGTTTCGATGATCACGACCGGCGCGGAGCGCGACGACACGATCGTGTTGCGCAATCCGTTCGATGCGGCGGGCGCCGCGTAACGCGCGAGGCGCGAAGGGCGTCGATCGACGGGCCGGCGGCATGCCGGTCCGCGGGTAGTTTTTGCCGGCCGATGCTGTCGGCCTGTCGGTACGTTCGATACGTATGTGCGCCCGGCCCGGATCCCGCGCGGCGGGCTGCTCGGCAGCACGATTCGGCATCCGGATCACGCCGCGTACGGCGAACTGGACACGTCTGCAACGCTGCTGTACTGTTCCGCACAATTCGCGCCAGACCGGCGTGTGCCGGCGCCGCCGGCACCCTGTCGGCACGGCGGCGCGACGTGACAATCCCGGGGACAGGTCGATGGATACGTTACAGATGATGCGCATTTTCGTCCGGGTCGCGGAGGAGGGCAGCTTCACGAGCGCGGCCCAACGTCTGGACATCACGACGGCCTACGCATCGCGCTCGGTCGCGCAACTCGAAACGCATCTGCGCACGCGCCTGCTCAACCGCAGCACGCGCCGCATCGCGCTGACCGACGCCGGGCAGCGCTATCTCGACCGCTGCCAGCGCATCCTCGGCTATATCGACGAAGCGGAAGCCGAGGCGGCCGATGCACAGGCGAAGCCGTCCGGGCGGCTGCACGTGCACGCGACGACGAGTTTCGGCCAGTCCTACGTGGTGCCCGCGGTCGTGCGCTACCGCGAACGCTATCCGTCGGTCGCGGTCGAGCTGACGCTGTCGCAGCACGTGCCCGACATCATCGACGAAGGCTACGACGTATCGCTCCAATTGAGCACGACGGAGCTGCCCGATTCCGGGCTGGTATCGCAGCGGCTCGGCGACGTGGGCAGCGTGCTGTGCGCGTCGCCTGCGTATCTGAAGGCGCGCGGTACGCCGCGCACGGTGAGCGACCTCGCCGGGCACGCGTGCCTGCAGATCGTCACGCCGCTCTTTCCGCGCGACCGCTGGCATCTCGACGGTCCGAACGGTCGAGAAACGTTCGAGCTGCCGCTGCCGGATTTCCAGGTCAACATCGCCGATGCGCTCGGCGCCGCGCTGCGCGCGGGGCTCGGGATCGGCTCGCTGCCGATGTCGGCTGCGCTGCCCGCGCTCGCGAGCGGTGCGCTGGTGCGCGTGCTGCCCGATTACCGGTTGCAGAAGCTGACGGTCTATACGTTGTATGCGTCGCGTCAGTATCTCGATGCGAAGATCCGCACGTTCGTCGATTTCCTGCGGGAATGCGTGCCGGAGATGCTGGCCGCCGACGAGGCCGCGTTGAACGCCTGTTGCGCCGCCCGTCATTCCTGAGCTGGTTCACGCATGGTCGGTACGTGAGTACCGCGCACTGTCTCTCTGTTCGATGAAAATAATTGGTAGTCCTACATTAAAGGCGGGTGACGAACGCATGTGCGCGGACCGTTCCTGACAACGATGCCCGTGCCATCGGCATTGCCCTTATGAAAACGCTTGCTTTCGATATCGAACATCGTTGGTTCGGCGCGCAGCGGCCCCCTTTTAGAATCGGTTCGACCTGCTTCATCGCATGCGCGCGCTCCGGCCGCGCCTCCTTCATCGAACCCGAAACGACATGGCAGATCGACACTCCAGTATCCGCCGCCGGCTGCTTCATGCCGGCCTGGCACTCGCGGCAGGTGCCGCCGCCCACCCTGGTCTTGCGCTGGCCGGCGCGGCCGGCACGCGTACGTTGCGCATCGGTTATCAGAAAGGGCCGCTCAGCCTGCTGAAGGCGCGCGGCACGCTGCAAGGCAAGCTCGCGACACTCGGCGTGAACGTCACGTGGACCGAGTTCCCGTCGGGGCCACCGCAACTCGAGGCGCTGAACGCGGGATCGATCGATTTCGGCGATGTCGGCGAAGCGCCGCCGATCTTCGCGCTCGCGGCCGGTGCGCCGCTTGTCTACTACGCGCAGACGCCGGCCGGTCCGACAACCGAAGCGGTGGTCGTCGCGAAGGACTCGCCGGTCAAGACCTTTGCCGACCTGCGCGGCAAGCGCATCGCGCTGGTGAAGGGATCGAATACGCACTTCCTGCTGGTCCGGCTGCTGCAGGCCGCGAAGCTCGGCTATGCCGACGTCACGCCGGTGTGGCTGTCGCCGTCCGATGCGCGGGCGGCATTCGAGAACCGCTCGGTCGATGCGTGGATCATCTGGGACCCGTTTCTCGCGGTGGTCCAGCAGGCATTCGGCGCGCGCAGCGTCGCGGATGGCACGGGGCTCGTCGAGAACCGCAGCTACTACTTCGCGTCGCGCACGTACGCGCAGCGCAATGCCGACGTGCTCGACGCGGTCGTGTCGGAACTGACGACGGTCCAGCGCTGGCTCGATGCGAACCGCGCGCAGGGCGCGGCCGAATTCTCGAAGCTCTGGGGGATTCCGGAGCCGGCCGTGGCGCTCGCGTTTCGCCGCGCCCGCTTCGGTGTCGAGCCCGTCACCCGCGACACGCTCGCGTACCAGCAGCGCATCGCGGATGTGTTCTACCAGGCCGGCATCCTGCCGAAACGCGTCGACGTCAGCGTGGCAGCGCCGCCGTCGCTCGCGTGAGGGTCTAACCGCCCCTGCGATCGGGTGGGTGACGAGTCGCTTTGTCGCCCCCGATATTCCTTCATGGTGCAACGCGCGACAGCGGCACCGCTTCCCCGCGCAGCCTCGCGACGTCGCGGCCCGGCGCGTCGCCGAACAGCCGTGCGTATTCGCGGCTGAACTGCGACGCGCTCACATAGCCGACGCTGCGACACGCCTGCCGCGCATCCATCGCCGACAGGCACATCAGATGGCGCGCCTCCTGCAGTCGCAGCACCTTCTGGCATTGCAACGGGCTCATCGACGTGACCGCCCGGAAGTGATGGTGGAACGTCGACGGGCTCATCTCCACCTGCCGCGCGAGCGAGTCGACCACCATCGGATCGAGGTAGTGATCGCGAATCCATGCGACGGCGCGCGAGATGCGCTGGGTCGTCGAACCGGCGTCGCCGATCTGCGCGACGCGCGCGCCCGACGGGCCGCGCAGCAGCCGGATGAGGATTTCGTCGACGATCAGCGGCGCGATCAGGTCGAGGTCGTCCGGTTGCGCCATCAGTTGCATCAGCCGCGCGATGGCGTCGACGATTTCCGGCGTCGCGTCGTGCGTGTCGAGTGCGCGGCAGTCGACGGCTTTCGGCAGCCCGCGCGGGAAGACGACCGGCGTGAGCGCCGCGATGCGCGCAGGATCGAGTTCGAGTTGCACGTACAGGAACGGCTCGGCCGGGCTCGCACGCGTCACGCGGCCGGTCACCGGCAGGTCGGCCGTTGCGACCAGCATCCGTGATTCGTCGATCGTGTAGGTATCGTCGCCGACCCGCATCGACTTCGCGCCTTGCCCGACGATGCTCAGGCACGCGTGGTGCACGCCGTGGTTCCATTGCGGCGGCGGCACGGAAGCGCGCGCGATGCGCATGCCGCGCAGCGGAAGGTCGAACATGCCGTCGTGCGGTGCATAGGCGGCGATCAGCGTCGCCAGCCGGGCCGCGGCGGGTGCGCCGGCTCGCGATCGTGCGTCGTGATCGGGCGGGGTGCGCGGGTGCAGTGGCGTTCGAGCGTCGATTTCCATGTTGCGTGAGCGGTTGGCGGAGTGAGCGATGCCATGCGCGCGGCGGCGATTCCCTGTCGAGCTGCACGCACGGCGGTCACATCGTACGGCCAGTTGCGTGCGCCGGATTGCCTAAACCTGTCCGAAATTAGCCCGATCATCCGGACCTGCATGGTCGGCGCACGCATCGCCCGTCGTGGCATCGTGTGCAGCGCACAAATTCGGAAATTAAGGCAAAACAATCGCAGGATCGGGCAAGCCATTTTCCGGCGGTTTCCCTACCATTGCACCTGCTGAAGGAAATGCGGTTTCAGCGTGCCCGGATGATGCGGGCAACACCGTCCGCGTGATGCGCGGCCGCCGCCGGCCTTGCCGCGCGCGTCGCCGCCGCGCATCGCGGGAAAAGAATCAGGACTGCTACTGAATGATCGTGCATCGGGCTTGCCGAGGCTGGTTTGCGCCCGTTGCAAGCTGGCTCGTGCCCGTCGCCAGCGTGCCGACCGACCCGGCGGAGCCGGCGTCGGCGCCGCCGCATTGGCCGGGCCGATGCGGGCGGGTGGCGGTGCGGCGTCGGGGTGCAGGCAGACGGGCAGTCGTTCGCGCAGGGGAATCCGGACAAATGGACCAACTTCAATCGATTCGGGCATTCGTGACGGTGGCAAGGGAAGGCGGATTTCGCCGGGCCGCGACGCGGCTGCGCGTGTCGACGGCGATGGCGAGCCGGCTGGTCGATGCGCTCGAGACGCGCCTCGGTGCGCGCCTGCTTCAACGCAGCACGAGCCACCAGTCGCTGACGGAGATCGGCGAGCTGTATCTCGCGCGCGTCGAGCGGATTCTCGGTGCGATCGACGAGATCGACGGTCGTTTCGTCGCGATGGGCAGCAAGCCGGAAGGCGTATTGCGCGTGGCCGCGCCGGTCGCGTTCGGGCTCAGCCAGTTGAGCGCGCTGCTCGATCGCTTCGTGCACCGGTTTCCGGACGTGCGGCCGACGGTGACGCTGACCGATGCCCACGTCGACCTGACTGCCGAGGACATCGACGTCGCGTTCCTGACGGATGGCATGCCGGTGTCCGGCGCGCACGCGCTGCATACGCTGGCTGCATACGAAACCGTGCGCGTCGCGGCGCCGGGCTACGTCGCCGCGCACGGCGGCGCCGCTGCGTCGGGCGACTGGCCGGAACTCGCGGCCGTGCGGCTGGAGTTGCCCGCGGCCGACGACGACCCGGCGGCCGCGATTCGATCCGGTGCGGCGTCCGGCAATACGGGCGTCGGCCATCTCGAGATGGCGCGGCGGCTGGCCGTCGCCGGCATGGGCGCGGCGGTGCTGCCCGCGTATCTCGTCGATGCGGATCTGGCGGCCGGCACGCTCGTGCGCGTGGCCCCGGTCCGCCCGCTCGCGCCCGTCACGCTGAAGCTCGCGCATGCGCGTGCCGCGCGTTTGCCGGCCGCCGCGCGCGCGTTCATCGAATTCGCAGGCGCCGCATTCCGGCCCACGCGCTAGCGGGCCGGCTGATCCCACGGCAACGCGAGCCCGCCGGGGCCGCGGGCTCGCCGTTCTTTTCGGAAGCAGTTCGGCGCACGAACGCTCCGCAGGGTGCAACGCACACCCGCAACACGCGTCCGCATCCGCGGTGGGCCGGAAGCTGCAGGTCCGCCGCGTGTCAGGGCCATGAGGAGATCTGGTGATTCCCATTGAAGGTCGTCTAATTGTGAGAGGTCGCTCCATGCGCGTCGAACGGGTTCCATACCGCTTAATCACTGCCGCAACGGCTGCCGTTTTCCTGGCCGCGTGCGGGAAAAAAGAATCGGCGCCGCCGCCGCAAACGCCGGAAGTCGGCGTCGTCACCGTGCAGCCGCAAGCCGTGCCGGCGGTGACCGAACTGCCGGGCCGCACCAGTGCATTCCTCGTCGCGCAGGTGCGTGCGCGGGTCGACGGCATCGTGCTGCGTCGTGAATTCACCGAAGGCACCGACGTCAAGGCCGGCCAGCGTCTCTACAAGATCGATCCGGCGCCGTACATCGCGGCCCTGAACAGCGCGAAGGCGACGCTCGCGAAGGCGCAGGCGAACCTCGTCACGCAGAACGCGCTGGTCGCGCGCTACAAGGTGCTGGTCGCCGCGAACGCGGTCAGCAAGCAGGACTACGACAACGCGGTCGCCACGCAAGGGCAGGCCGCGGCGGACGTCGCGGCCGGCAAGGCGGCGGTCGACACCGCGCAGATCAACCTCGGCTATACGGATGTCGTGTCGCCGATCACCGGCCGCGTCGGCATCTCGCAAGTGACGCCGGGCGCCTACGTGCAAGCGAGCCAGGCGACGCTGATGTCGACCGTGCAGCAGCTCGATCCGGTGTACGTCGACCTCACGCAGTCGAGCCTCGAAGGGCTGAAGCTGCGGCAGGACGTGCAGAGCGGTCGTCTGAAGACGACCGGCCCGGGCGCGGCGAAGGTGTCGTTGATTCTCGAAGACGGCAAGACCTATTCGGAGCCGGGCAAGCTGCAGTTCTCGGACGTGACGGTCGACCAGACCACCGGCTCGGTGACGATCCGCGCGGTGTTCCCGAACCCGAATCGCGTGCTGCTGCCGGGCATGTTCGTGCGTGCACGGATCGAGGAAGGCGTGAACGAGAACGCGTTCCTGGTGCCGCAGATCGGCGTCACGCACGACCAGAAGGGGCAGGCGATCGCACTCGTCGTGACCGCGGCCAACAAGGTCGAGATGCGTCCGTTGACGACGACCGGCACGTACGGCCAGAACTGGATCGTCGAAGGCGGTCTGCAGGCGGGCGATCACGTGATCGTGCAAGGCGTCGACAAGGTGCGCCCGGGCGCGACCGTGAAGACCGTCCCCGCGCAGCTCGCCCCGGCGCCGGACGCCGCCTCCGCCACATCGGCCGGCGCCGCGCCGGCGACTACCGCGGCCAGCGCCGCAGCGAGTTCGGCCGCCGCGTCGAGCGCGCAATAACAGGGAGTCCGTTTCATGGCCAAGTTCTTTATCGATCGCCCGATCTTCGCGTGGGTGATCGCGATCGTGCTGATGCTGGCCGGCGTCGCATCGATCTTCAAGATGCCGATCGCGCAGTACCCGACGATCGCACCGCCGACGATCCAGATCCAGGCGAACTATCCGGGCGCTTCCGCGAAGACGGTGGAAGACACGGTCACGCAGGTGATCGAGCAGCAGATGAGCGGTCTCGACAACTTCCTGTACATGTCGTCGACGAGCGACGATTCGGGCAACGCGACGATCACGCTGACGTTCTCGCCGGGCACGAATCCGGACGTCGCACAGGTGCAGGTGCAGAACAAGCTGTCGCTCGCGACGCCGAACCTGCCGCAGGTCGTGCAGCAGCTCGGCATGCAGGTCACGAAGTCGAGCAGCAACTGGCTGATGTGGTTCGCGTTCAACTCCGAGGACGGCCGGATGTCGAAGGAGGACCTGACGAACTACGTGGCTTCGCACGTGCTCGATCCGCTGAGCCGCGTGAACGGCGTCGGCCAGACGCTGCTGCTCGGTTCGCAGTTCTCGATGCGGATCTGGCTCGACCCCGTCAAGCTGACCAACTACAGCCTCACGCCGACCGACGTGACGGCCGCGATCACGCAGCAGAACGTGCAGATCGCGGGCGGCCAGATCGGCGGCACGCCGGCGAAGCCGGGCACCGTGCTGCAGGCGACGATCACCGAATCGACGCTGCTGCGCACGCCCGAGCAGTTCGGCAACATCCTGCTGAAGGTCAACCAGGATGGCTCGCAGGTCCGCCTGAAGGACGTCGGCCGCGCGGCGCTGGGTTCGGAAAACTACACGTTCGACACGAAGTACATGGGGCAGCCGACGGCCGGCCTCGGCATCCAGCTCGCGACCGGCGCGAACGCGCTGGCGACCGCGAACGCGCTGCGGGCCAAGATCGACGAGCTGTCGAAGTACTTCCCGCACGGTCTCGTCGTGCACTACCCGTACGACACGACGCCGTTCGTGCGCCTGTCGATCGAGGAAGTGGTCAAGACGCTGATCGAGGGCATCGTGCTGGTGTTCCTCGTGATGTACCTGTTCCTGCAGAACCTGCGGGCGACGATCATCCCGACGATCGCGGTGCCGGTCGTGCTGCTCGGTACGTTCGCGATCATGGGCCTCGCCGGTTTCTCGATCAACACGCTGTCGATGTTCGGCCTCGTGCTCGCGATCGGCCTGCTGGTCGACGATGCGATCGTGGTGGTCGAGAACGTCGAGCGCGTGATGGCGGAAGAAGGGCTGTCACCGAAGGAGGCGACTCGCAAGGCGATGAGCCAGATCACCGGCGCACTCGTCGGCGTGGCGCTCGTGCTGTCGGCGGTGTTCGTGCCGGTGGCGTTCTCCGGCGGCTCGGTCGGCGCGATCTATCGGCAGTTCTCGCTGACGATCGTGTCGGCGATGGTGCTGTCCGTGCTGGTCGCATTGGTCCTGACGCCGGCGCTGTGCGCGACGATCCTCAAGCCGATCCCGCAGGGGCATCACGAAGAGAAGAAGGGTTTCTTCGGCTGGTTCAACCGGACTTTCGATCGCAGCCGCGATCGCTACACGAGCGGCGTGAACCACGTGATCCGGCGCTCGGGCCGCTGGCTCGTGATCTACCTCGCCGTGTTCCTCGCGGTCGGCGTGATGTTCGCGCGTCTGCCGAAGTCGTTCCTGCCCGACGAGGATCAGGGCTACATGTTCATGATCGTGCAGACGCCGTCCGGCTCCACGCAGGAAACGACCGGCAAGACGCTCGACAACATCAACACGTACCTGACCACCGCCGAGAAGGATGTGGTCGACTCGGTGTTCACGGTCAACGGCTTCAGCTTCGCGGGCCGCGGCCAGAACGCGGGCCTCGTGTTCGTGAAGCTGAAACCGTACGAGCATCGCCAGCGTTCGGACCAGAAGGTGCAGGCGCTGATCGGCCGGACCTTCGCGCACTATTCGACGTACAAGGACGCGATGGTGATTCCGTTCAACCCGCCGTCGATTCCGGAACTCGGCACGGCCGCCGGCTTCGACTTCGAGCTGACGGACAACGCCGGTCTCGGCCACGATGCGCTGATGGCCGCGCGCGGCCAGTTGCTCGGGATGGCCGCGAAGGATCCGGCGCTCGCGCTGGTGCGCCCGAACGGCCTGAACGATACGCCGCAGTACAAGGTCGACATCGACCGCGAGAAGGCGAATGCGCTCGGCGTGACGGCCGCGGCGATCGACCAGACGTTCTCGATCGCATGGGCGTCGCAGTACGTGAACAACTTCCTCGACACCGACGGCCGGATCAAGAAGGTGTACGTACAGTCGGACGCGCCGTTCCGGATGACGCCGGAAGACATGAACATCTGGTACGTGCGCAACAGCGCGGGCGGGATGGTGCCGTTCAGCGCATTCTCGACCGGCCACTGGATCTACGGTTCGCCGAAGCTCGAGCGTTACAACGGCGTGTCGTCGATCGAAATCCAGGGGCAGGCCGCGGAAGGCAAATCGACCGGCCAGGCGATGGCCGCGATGGAAGCGCTCGCGAGCAAGCTGCCGGAAGGCATCGGCTACTCGTGGACGGGCCTGTCGTTCCAGGAAATCCAGTCCGGCTCGCAGGCGCCGATCCTGTACGCGATCTCGATCCTCGTCGTCTTCCTGTGTCTCGCGGCGCTGTATGAAAGCTGGTCGATCCCGTTCTCGGTGATCATGGTTGTGCCGCTCGGCGTGGTCGGCGCGCTGCTCGCGACGATGCTGCGCGGCCTCGAGAACGACGTGTTCTTCCAGGTCGGCCTGCTGACCACCGTGGGCTTGTCCGCGAAGAACGCGATCCTGATCGTCGAGTTCGCGCGCGAGCTGCAGGCGGGCGGGAACATGGGGCCGGTGCGCGCGGCGATCGAGGCGGCGCGCCTGCGGCTGCGCCCGATCCTGATGACGTCGCTCGCGTTCATGCTGGGCGTGCTGCCGCTCGCGATCAGCAACGGCGCGGGGTCGGCGAGCCAGCATGCGATCGGCACCGGCGTGATCGGCGGGATGATCACGGCGACGTTCCTCGCCATTTTCATGATCCCGATGTTCTTCGTGCGGGTTCGCGCGATCTTCAGCGGCGAGACGGAAAACGTCGACGACGCATGGCGTCTCGTGCAGGGCGACCTGCAGCGCGGTCACGACGACGCACACGATTCGAAGGGGCAGTAACGATGCAAAAACATGCTTTGACTGCAACCGCGGTCGCACTGGCTGCCGCGCTCTTTGCCACGGGCTGCACGATGGCGCCGCACTACAAGCGGCCCGACGCACCCGTCGCGCAGGCGTACCCGGCCAGCGGCGTCTACGCGACGCAGCCGGGCGCGGCCGGCGCGCGCAGCGCGAATGGCCAGGCGGCGACTGCCATCGGCTGGCGCGAATTCTTCGTCGATCCGCGCCTGCAGCGGCTGATCGAGATCGCGCTGAAAAACAACCGCGACCTGCGCGTGTCGGTGCTCAATATCGAGGCCGCGCGCGCGCAGTACCAGATCACGCGTGCGGGGCTGTTCCCGACGCTCGACGGTACGGGTACGGGCAACATCCAGCGCCTGCCGGCCGGTGTGTCGACGACAAGGGCGCCGTTGATCTCGCGCACCTACAACGTCGGGCTGTCCGCGTCATGGGAACTCGACCTGTTCGGCCGCGTGCAGAGCCTGAAGGATCAGGCGCTCGCGCAATACCTGTCGACGTCGTACGCGCGGCAGGCGTCCGAGATCTCGCTGGTGTCGCAGGTCGCGGATCAATATCTGACGCTGCTGTCGACCGATGACCTGCTGAAGGTCACGGAGGACACGCTGAAGACCGCGCAGGCATCGTACGACCTGACCAAGCTGCAGTTCGACAACGGCACGGGCTCCGAGCTCGAGCTGCGTCAGGCGCAGACGGTGGTCGAGACGGCGCTCGCGAACCAGCAGGCGCAGGCGCGAGCTCGCGCGCAGGCGCTGAACGCGCTGGTGCTGCTGATCGGCGAGCCGCTGCCGGACGATCTGCCGGCGGGCATGCCGCTCGATGCGCAGAACCTGCTGACGGACGTGCCGGCCGGGTTGCCGTCGGACCTGCTGACGCGTCGTCCTGACGTGATGCAGGCCGAGCAGACGCTGCTGGCCGCGAACGCCAATATCGGCGCGGCGCGCGCGGCGTTCTTCCCGAAGATTTCGCTGACGGGCGCGTTCGGCACCGCGAGCCCGACGCTGGGCGGCCTGTTCAAGGCCGGCACGGCGGCGTGGTCGTTCGCGCCGAGCATCGCGCTGCCGATCTTCGAAGGCGGGCAGAACATCGCGAACCTCGATCTCGCGAACGTGCAGAAGCGCATCGAGATCGCGAACTACGAGAAGGCGATCCAGTCGGCGTTCCGCGAAGTGTCGGATGGTCTGGCCGCACGCGGCACGTACGACCAGCAGATCGCGGCGCTCGAGCGCAACGAGCACGCGCAACAGCGACGCTTCGATCTGTCGGACCTGCGCTACAAGAACGGTGTCGACAGCTATCTGTCGGTGCTGACCGCGCAGACGGATCTGTACGCGGCGCAGCAGTCGCTGATCAGCGCACGTCTGGCACGCTGGACGAACCTGGTCGACCTGTACCGCGCACTGGGCGGCGGGTGGATCCAGCGCGCCGGCGAGACGCCGCGCGCGCCGGATGCGCCGGTCGACTACCAGACGGCGACGAACGGATAGGTGCGACGGCACGGCGGGAGCTTCCAGGCCAAGTCTGTCCGCCGACCCGACCGGTTGTGAAAACGAAAACGCCACGGACGCAAGTCCGTGGCGTTTTCCTTCATACCGTCGTGCGTGCGGTGAGCAGCGTTACGTTACGCCTGCTTGGTCCACAGCGTCCGGCCGAAGAACGTGAGCGTGCGATCCCACGCCATTTCCGACCACACCGGATCGAACTGCGTGCCGGCGATGCGGCCGGGACCGACCGCCGTTTCGTTCGCGAACGCATGGTGCGCGAGATAGCGATGGAATTCGAAACCGACCTTCGCGTCGGTCAGCTTCTTTTCCAGTGCGTCGACCTGGTCGATCGTAAAGAACGCATCCTGCGTCCCCCAGTGACCCATCAGCGGCACCTTCAGCTTGGCCGGATCGATGTAGTCGAGCGGCGGAAGGCCGTACCACATGACGCCGGCGTCCGCGTCGGCGTACTGCAGCGACAGCAGCGTCAGGGCGCCGCCCATGCAGAAGCCCGTCACCGCGACACGCGGCGCCAGCGTCTTCAGGTGCGCGACCGCGCCGGGAATGTCCTGCGACGCGGCGTCGCCGAAATCGAGGCCGGTCATCAGGTGGTGCGCTTCTTCTTCCTCGACCGTCGACTTGCCGCGATACAGGTCGGGCACGAGCGCGAAGTAGCCGCAGCGCGCGAGGCGATCCGCGACGCCGCGGATCTGGTCGTTCAGCCCCCACCATTCCTGGATGACGACGACCGCGGGCGCGCCTTCGGTTTGTGCCGGCGTGGCGAGATAGCCCTGCAGTTCCTGGCCGTCCGGACGGCGAAACGTGATCATGGAACCGGATGTTTGAGACATGAAACCGCTCCTTTTCGAAAAATGCGCCGAGTGCGACATCGGGCCGGCCAGCGGGCGTCGTGATACCGCTCGCATGCGTTCTGGCCGACGCCGACCACGCGGCCATTCTATGCGCAAACACCGGACGCTTGCGTGAACGGCGCAGCGCGGCGCATGACCGGCGGCGGGAGCGGAGACCGAAAAGCAAACACCCCGCCCCGATGAACGGGAGCGGGGTGTGGCGCGTACGACGTGCGTATCGAAATACGTCGGGAATACGCCGGAATGCGCCGGCGCGTATCCGGCTTACTGGCCGAAATAGATCGAGTCGCGGCCTTCCTGCTTGACCGCGATCGCGCGGCCGGCGCGTGCACCGGCGGCTGCTTGCGCGCCGTAGCCGGTTTCATCGGCGTTCGTCACGCGAGCCTGGGCGGTCTGCAGCGCCCGCGGGTAATACTGATCGGACACTTCGGGCTTGTAGCCGGCCTGTTCGAGCTGGACGAGTTCCGCACGCACCTGGGCCCGCGTCAGCTGGCCCGACGGGTTCGATTGGGCGAATGCGCCGTACGATGCGGACAGGGCAGTTGCGGCGACGACAGCAGTGATGAACGACTTCATGGTGACCTCCGGTTCTGTTGATTTCGCGCTTCGCTCGTGGCGTTCAGCGGTTGATTGCATCGTAACGATCGCGTTACCGGTCGGAAATACGTGTTGCAGCGAATCATTATTGCAACTGGGTAAACGATTCGCGCGGCATGCGATTTCGTCTGACGATTGAGGGCATGTCGGCGAGGCGCGGCTTGGCCTGCGGAGCGCGATAGGGTCGATGGGCGCAGTAACGGAATGAACGGGTGAATCGCATTCCGAATTATTTTGCCGAGGCCGTCAGCGTCGCGCGCTCCGCATCACGCAGCGAGGGTCGCCTGCCGTTTCCGGTATTCGGCCGGCGTGATGCCGACATGCCGGGTGAACGCTCGCCTGAGCGTATCGACGTTTGCGAAACCGCATTTCGCGGCGACTTGCTTCGGCGTGTCGTGGCCGTTCTCGAGTAACCGACGGGCGGCCGAGATGCGGGTCGCCTCGACCCATGCGGCCGGCGTCATGCCGACTTCCGCGCGGAACAGTCGCGCGAAATGGCGCGGGCTCATGCCCGCATGCTTCGCCATCCCGGCCACCGAATGCTCGAGTTCCGGATGGGCGGCGATCCAGCGCTGGACTTCCTGCAGGACCGAACGCCCGGCGGGGCGCGCCTCGCCCGTGCGGCTGAACTGGAGCTGCCCGCCCGGGCGCTTGAAGAACATCACCAGCTGCGCGGCGACGCGCCGCGCGATCTCGCGGCCCAGATCCTCCTCGACCAGCGCGAGCGCGAGATCGAGCCCGGCCGTGACGCCGGCGCCGGTGCGCAGCTTGCCGTCGCGCACGTACAGCGCGTCGGCGTCGACGGTGACGGACGGATACGCCTGCGCGAATGCATCGGCGGCGGCCCAGTGCGTGGTCAGGTGGCGCCCTTTCAGCAGGCCGGTGGCCGCGAGGATGAACGCGCCGGTGCAGATCGAGCCGTAGCGCCTGCTTTGCACGGCCGCCGAGCGCAGCCACGCGAGGACGTCGGTGCGCAGCACGATCTGGCCGGTGTGCGGCGCGCCGGCGACCAGCAGCGTGTCGACGCGCTCCGGAATGTCGGGCGCGATCCAGTCGGGCAGCAGCCGTGCGCCGGACGCACTGCGGATCGGCCCGGGCCCGCTCGCGATGATCCGCAACGTGTAGAACGGCTTGCCGCACTCGGCGTTCGCTTGCGCGAACACGTCGAGCGGCGCGGAGACGTCGAGCAGTTGAACGCCCGGAACGGCGAAAATACCCACGACCTTCGGCATGATCGATTGCGTGTCGTATCGAACGTGATGCGCAGCAGTATAGGAGCGCTTTCTTCGCCGCGCAGGCACCATGTCCGTTCGTCGCGCGAAATGGCAGGATTCGGCGTGATACGTCCATTGGAGACACCTGTCGGACTCCGGAAAATCGAAGGTGTCTTCCATGGAGGTCGATCATGACTGTGAGCGTCGCCGGCATCACCCTTCCCGATACGCGTTTGACGCGCGAGATCACCGAGCTCGTGCGCGATACCGAATCCGAGCTGCTGTTCCACCACTCGAGCCGCGTGTTCTATTTCGCGGCGCTGGCGGGCCGGCGGCGCGGGCTCGAGTACGACCCCGAGCTGCTCTATTGCGGCTGCATGTTTCATGACATGGGACTCACGCACCGGCACAGCAGTGCATGCGAGCGCTTCGAAGTGGACGGCGCGAACGCCGCGCGCGATTTCCTGAAGGGCAACGGGATTTCTCAACAGGACATCGATGTCGTGTGGACCTCGATCGCGCTGCACACCACGCCCGGCATCCCGCAGCACATGCATCCGGTCGTCGCGCTGGTCACGGCGGGCGTCGAGATGGACGTACTGGGCCTCACTTACCCGGAATACAGCGATACCGAGCGGGAAGCGGTCGTGCGCGCGCATCCGCGCACGCCGCATTTCAAGGAGGACATCATTCAGGCGTTCTACGACGGCATCAAGCACAAGCCCGGCACGACGTTCGGCAACGTGAAGGCCGACGTGCTCGCGGACAAGGATCCGCATTTCCGTGCGGGCAACTTCTGCAGCGTGATCCGCTCGTCCGCGTGGGCCGGCTGAGCGCGCACGGGCGACTGCGCGTCAGCCGACGTTGATCGACTGCCCGACATGCAGCACGTTCGGCGCCGACGCCAGGCCCGGATTCAGCTGCAGGATCTCGTTCAGCGCGCGCGCATCCTGCTGGTCGCGCGTCATCGCGTTGCGGTCGTGCTGCGACACGTGCGCGGCGTCGAGCAGCGACTGGCGATGCGCGTCGGCGATCACCCACAGCGAATCGCCGGCCACGACGATGGTCGGCTGCGCGGCCGACGACGGCGGCGCGGCGGGCTGAGCGGGCGCCGTAGTGCCCGTCGTGCCGGTCCCGGGTGGTTGCGTTGCGGTAGTGCCCGGCGCGAGGCCGGCCGTCGGCGCGCCGGCGGTCGGTTGCGACGGCTGGTGTGATGGCGATGCCGGCGTCGACTGCGGCTTGTGCGGCGACGAGCCCGAGCCGCCCGACGGCGGGCCGAAGAACAGGTTCTGCAATTGCGTGAAGCCCCAGATTCCGATCGGCACGAGGATCAGCGCGGTCGGATATTTCCTGACCCAGCGCGTCGCGTTCGGGAAATGCGTGTTCAGGCGCGCGCCGAGCAGCATCAACGTCGACGTCGCGGCCGTTGCCGCGAGCCCGTAGTGACCTTTGTCGTATTGCGCGATCGAGCCCGCGACGCCGCTCGCGACGCCGACGAAATCCGACGTCGAGTCGATCAGGCGCACGACGCGGCTGCGCTTGTCCGCGTTCACGCGGTGCGCGCTCACCGCATAGACGAGGCCTGAATACGTCGCGGCGAGCGCCGCGCTCGCGGTCGTCAGCGCGCCCGCGACGGTCGGCGTGGTCATCAGCCCGTGCACGCCGACGGCGATCGTCCCCGAATAGCCGACGATCGCGCTGCCGCGTCCGACGAGGCCGAGCAGCCGGCGGGAATTGCCGTGATGCAGTTGCGCGAGCGACGTGCCGCCGACCATGCCCTGCATGTTCGCGAGCAGGTCGACCGACAGTTCCCTGATCTGCGCGGCCGCATCGTCGAAGCCGATGAGCCCCTGGCGATGCATGTCGACCAGGTGGGTCGCCTTCACGCGGGTTTCGTTCGTCAGCAGGTCGAGCTGTTGGAGCCGCGCCGGGTTGTAGCCGTGTACCGGCGCGGTCAGCTGCTGCGCAAGCGAGCGCTGCAGGCGGTCGAGCACGTCGTGCACCGCGCGCGGATCGCCGCTCTGCAGGCTCTGCACCGCGCCCTGGTGCATCGCGCCGAACACGCGGCCTGCACGCGCGCCGACGAACAGTGCGGTGTTCGCGTGGGTCAGCGCATCCGAACTCATCACGGTCATGCCGTTGAACACGTTCAGCGCGACGAGCGAGCTGGCGCCGGCCACCGTGCCGCCGAATCCCAGCGACCACGCCCAGTCGCGCTTGCCGAACGACGGGCGGTGGACGCGCAGCGCATTGAGCTGCGCGAGCGCGGCTTCCTGCGGGTTGCCGAGCTGGTGGCTCGGCTGTGCGGCGATGTCGCGGTTCACGAGGACGGGCTTGGTCTCGTCGATCGCGAGCTTCGGATCGGCGGCCACCGCGCGCCAGAACGCGGTGCTCGATGCATTCGGGTTCGCATGCGCACCGATCTTGCGTTCGATAGCGGGCTTGCCGTACTGGTTCAGCCAGCGCTTGCCGGCATCGCGTGCGCGCAGCTCGGCCCGGTTGGCGGGTGCGGTGCTGTTCCAGTAGTTCTCCTGCGCATAAGTGATCGTCGCCTGCCGTGCGCGGTCCATCAGCGCGGTCGTATGGCCTTCGTACAGGTCGGCGCGCAATTGCGCGAGCTCGTCGGGTGTCATCTTGTTCGCGAGGCCGACGCGTTCGACTTCGGCGAACAGCACCTGATGCTGGTTCGCGAGCGTTTGCGCGCCGACCCGTTCGAACACGCGCGTGAGCGCATCGGCGCCGTGCAGGCGCGCGAGTTTGTCGGGTGCATGCAGCTTGTAGTCGACGAGCGTGCGGGCGAGGGCGGCGGTCAGATCCTGATTCGCGACGAAGTCCGAGCCATGCGTCGCATACGACAGCCCGAGATGAACCCAGTCGAGTTCCTTGCAGTCGAGCACGGCCTCGACGAGCTTCAGGTGGCCGTCGCCGGGCGCCGGTTCGAGCACGGCGTCCCAGCCGTGGAACGTCACCATCACATGCGGCGCGGTTTTGCCGGTGTGCTGCCGCGCCCACGTTTCGAGCGCGTCGAACGTGCGCACGTAGTCGTGGTACGCATCGTTGGTGCCAGCCAGCGTGCGCTGGTCCTCGGCCGACACGAGCGCGCGCGACGGCGCGGTTTCGAGGCGCAGCACGAAGCCGCCTTCGGACGCCGCATCGAGCCATTTGAACAGGTGGTCGAGGTCGTCGAGTTCGAGATGGCGGCCCGTGCCGACGATGTCGATCCGCGCGTTCGCTTCGTCGAACTGCGCGTTGTCGAGCTTGCCGAGTTCGCGCACGCGGCGGATGAACGCGGGGTCGTGTTTCCGGCCGAGCGCGGCGGCCAGCGAATACGGATCGACCGCGACCGATACGGCCGGCATCGCCCCGCCATAGCGCTTCACGAGCGCGAGCATTTCGGCGGGGTCGTCGCGCAACGTGAAGCCGCGCGCCATCAGCGCGAGGCGATCCTGGAGCTCGGCCTTCGCGCGGGCATAGGCCTGCAACGCGTGCCGGTCCGCGGCGCGTGCGATCGACAGATAGGTGATCGCGCGCTTCGCATGGCGCGACACCAGGTTCGCCGCATGGTCGGGTCGCGACAGCGGGCCGCGCCACGGCATGCTCGACACATCGCGCGCGAGCCGCAACGGGATGCCGAGCGCCTTCATCATCACGCTGTCGGCCATCATGACCTGGCGTGTCGCGCCGAGGTCGAGCGGCTCGCCGGTGCGGCCCGCGAACGCCTTCACGCGCTCGTGCTCCGGGAACCAGTCGTCGAGCTTCGCCTTGCCGAAGCGGAGGATCCATTCGGCGACCGTCGCGCTCGTCAGGCCCGGCTGATAGGTCTTGATGCTGAACGGCTTGCCGGCCGGCGCGGCGTGCGGCGCCGGCGACGCGGCCGGTGCGGGCGCCGCCGGCGCGTTCCGGCTGCCTTTCTTGCCCTTGCCGCGCGCAGCCTTGTTCGGTTTCGCGGGCGGATTGGCGGACGCCGTGCCGGACGCGGGATCGCCGGCAAGTGTGGCCTGCTGGTGCTTCGCGGCCGCCAGTTCGGCCGCGATGCGGCGCCGCAGTTCGCCGAACGGCGCGGACGATTCCGCGGCGGCCTTCTGCAACTGCTTGTCGAGTTCCGCTTGTTTCAGCGCATAGGCCGCGACCTGCGTCGGCTTCGTGCGCGCATCGAATTCCGCCGGGTCGAGCCGCGTCACGAGAAAGTGCCGGTCCGAGCCGTCCGGACCGCCGCCGATCTTGGTCCTGTCGAGATCGACGCCGGGCTTGCGCTCGTCGGCGAAATGCGCGGCATCGTCGAACCATTGCAACGTGCCGTCGCGGGTCGCGAGGAGGCCGTCAGGCTGATGCAGCGTGTCGATCAGCGCGCCTTCCGTGCCGTAGACGTAGATGAAGTATTCCGGGCCGACCTGGCCGAGATCGATCACGCGCCGCAGGTGCAGCGTGTTCGCGCCGTTGAAATCGTGCACGTCGTCGGCCGATTTCGGCAGCAGGTTCGGCGCGACCCACGGGTTGGCGAGCGACGTCGCGCCGGCCGGCGGCTTGCCTCTCGACTGAAGCTTGCCGAGCCGGCGCTGCACGCGGTCGCTCGTTTTCATCGACGGCGGCTTTTGCTCGGCGATCGGCAACGCCCGCTCGGCCGGCGCGAAGCCGCCATAGCGGGACACCGCCGATTCCGGCAGCGACGACGGGACGAACACGACGCCGCGCCGTCCGTCGGGCAGGCCGCGGGCGCGGCGGCGGAATGCGGCGCCGAGATCCTGTTCGGCGATCGATGCATCGCCGACCGAGGTTTTCTCGTGATACGCCCAGCCGCTGCCGCCTTGCTTGGGCACGGCGTAGCCGAGCACCTTGCCGGTTTTCCGGTCGACCGCGAAGATCGTCGTGCTGTCGTCGGCGACCTTCGCGGCCGCCTTGGGCCGCTTGAATTGCGGCGCGCCGGCGAGTTTGCCGATCTGCTCGACGACCTCCTGCGCAGGCGCGTCGCCGGAAGGCTCGGCATTCCATACGCGTTTCGAGTCGACGGCTTCGACCTTCGCCGCGCCGCCGAATTGCCGCAGCTCGTCGAGCGACACCGGCGACAGGTAGAAGTCGAATTGCGCACGCGCTTCATGCGGCGTCGCGCTGCCGCTGCGCTTGCGCGGACGCGTGCCCGGATAGAGCGCGTCGCGCAAGTCGTGCGACGGCGCGCCGCCCGGATCGGTCGATTCGACCTGACCGGGCTGGCCGTGCGCATCGGTCGTCAGGCTCGCGACGAATTCGGGTTGCGGATGCGTGCCGTCGTCCGCCGGCCGGTCGGCGTGCTTCGCGATCAGCACGTGGGCGTTGGGGCCCGCGTATTGCGCGAGGTCGCGGATGTCGGCCAGTTGCGTGCCGTCGATGCGCTTCAGATCGCGCTTGCCGTGCGCGTCGAGCCAGTCGGCCGCGCGGGCCTCGGGCGCAAGCACGGGGGCGGCCGGCAGGAACGACGACGGGTCCATCGGCCACATCATCATCGACGGCATCGTCCGCGGCATGGCGCCGGCTCGCCCGGCCTCGCCGTCGCGCCGCGCCTGATCGGCCTGCGTGCGGTACAGCGCCCGATAGACGGGGTTGCCGGGCAGCGACGTCTGCACGTTGCCGAACGCGTCGGCGAGGCGCGCGAGGCCGGCCGCGTCGCCCGGCATCACATGGTCGGCTTCGCGCGCGATCGCGTCGGGCAGTACCGCGTGCGCGGCGATGTCGATGCCGGTCGATTCGAGGATCTGCTTGCGCACCGCGAACGCGTTGGCCTGCGCGCGCGCCTCGGCGCGCAGCGCGCTTTCCGCGTACGCGTCGGGGCTGCTGGTGTCGAGGTCGAGCCGGTTCGTTGCCACGTCGACCGCATGACCGACCTCGTGGGCGAGCACGTAGACGATCGTGCCGGCGTTGCGCAGGCCGCCGTCGATCACGATCCGGCGCTGTTCGGCATCGACCTTGCTGCCGGCGCCCGCGCGGCCCTGCACGATCTCCCAGCGGCCGGGGTTCAGCAGCCGCAGTTGCGCGGCGAGCAGGCTCGACTGGTCGGCCAGCGCGTACGCGGCGTCGGGTAGCGGCGCGCCGCCGAACCACGTCCGGATCCGCGTGAAGCGCGACGGTTTCTGCACGAACGCGCCGTCCGGCAGCGATTCGCTGATCAGCGGGTGCGCGAGTTCGACGTGGCCGCTGGCGATGCCGCGTTCGAGCGGCTGGATGACGGCGTCGATCATCCCGGGCGTGCGGTTGGTTGCCGGGTCCGGATGCGGGATCAGGACGGACGGGTCGCTGAAGTGGAACTCGCCGTTCGCATCGAACAGGCCCTCGAAATCGAACGACAGGCCGTGCCGCGCGGCCAGCTCGCGCATCGCGGCGAGCTGGCGCATCGATTCGCGCGTCACGCGCTTCGGCAGGATGCCGTGCATCACGTCGAGGCTGCCGAGTTCGGCCAGCGGGCTGTACAGCACCGCGACGCGCCCGTGGTACGTGAACGGCCCGTCGACCGTGACCGTGCGCATGCCGAGCTGCGTCAACTGCTCGAGCCCGCGCTTTTCGTGGGCGAGCATCGTGCGGGCCTTGTCGCCGCTGGCGTCGAACACGCCGATCGCGTTGCGCTTGCCGAGTTCGAATACCGCCTTCGCGGTGCCCGCGCCGAGGAACGGACCGAGCAGCGCATCGGGATCGACGCGCCGCGACGGATCGCCGGCGACGTGCAGCCCGTGTTCGTCGACGGCGAGCGCGCCCGCGTCGATCCGTTCGCGCGGCGACGGCGTGTAGCGCGTCCATGCGCGCGGGCCGCCGAACTGCATGCGCTGCGTGCCGTCGCCGCGCGGTTCGCCGAGCGTGCGGACCGTGCCGCTGTCGGGCACGTAGATCGTGCGTTGCCACAGGTTCGCGAGCCACGCGGCGTGTGCGGCCCCGCCTTCGCCCGCGAGCACGATGGGGGCGCCGGCCCGGGCGGGCGTGAACGCATGGCGATGGTCGATCGAATAGTCGACCGGCGTGGCGGGGTTGCCACGTGCGTCCAGCAGGCCGCCGGCTGCGTCGGTTCGCGCATGGACGAGCGTCAGCGGTTCGCCGTTCGCATAGGACACCGGACCGTGGCGCGAGAAGGACAGTGTCGGCGAGCCTCCGCCGAACCAGCGGCGCGGAAACGGCGATGCACGGTCCGCGTGCGCGTGGCTCCACTGCGCCTGTTCGTCGAGCGTGCGCGGCAGCCGTGCGCCGCCGCTGCCGCCGGACGATTCGGCCGTGTGCGGCGCGGGCATGCGCAGCGCTGCGTTGCCCGGCTGCTGCTGGCGGTCCCATGTGCTGCCGTAGAACGCACGGTAGTGTTCGCCGTCGCGGCCGGATACGGGGGCATTGCCGAATGCGTCGGCGAGGCGCGCGAGGCCGGCGTCGTCGCCCGGCATCACGTGATCGGCTTCGCGCGCGATCGCATCGGGCAGCACCGCGTGCTCGGCGATGTCGACGCCGGTCGATTCGAGGATCTGCTTGCGCACCGCGAACGCGTTGGCCTGCGCGCGCGCTTCGGCGAGCAGCGTGCTTTGCACGTACGCTTCCGGGCTGCTGGTATCGACGCCGAGCCGGTCGTTCGACACGTCGGCCGCGTGGCCGGCTTCGTGCGCGAGCGTGTAGACGAGCGTGCCGGTGCCGCGCAGGCCACCGTCGACCACGATCCGGCGCTGCTCGACGTCGGTGCGGCTGCCGCGTCCCGCGCGGCCCCACACGACCTGCCAGCCATCCGATTTCAGCAGGCGCAACTGGTCGGCAAGCAGGCTCGATTGGCCGGCGAGCGCATAGGCGGCGTCGGGCAGCGGCGCGCCGCCGAACCACATCCGGATCCGCGTGAAGCGCGACGGCTTCTGGACGAACGCGCCGTCCGGCAGCGATTCGCTGATCGCCGGATGCGCGAGCGCGATGCTGCCGGTGCGGATGCCGCGTTCGAGCGGCGCGATCACGGTGTCGATTTCCTCGAGCGTGGCGTCGATTTCCTCGCGGTCATCGGTGCGGAATATCGTGGCCGGGTCGCTGAAGTAGAACTCGCCGCGCGCGTCGACCACCCCCTGAAAATCGAACACCAGGCCATCGCGCTCGACGATTTCGCGCATCGCGGCAAGCTGTTGCATCGAGTCGTGCGTGATACGTGACGGCAACGCGCCGAGCGAGATGGCACGGCTGCTGAGTTCGGCGAGCGGATGGTAGAGGATCCCGATCCGGTTGCCGACCGAGAACGGGCCGTCGATGGTCAGCGTGCGCATGCCGTAGCGGCGCAGCAGGTCGAGCCCGGTGCATTCGGTGTCGAGCGCGTCGTAATGATTCGCGAGCTGGCCGTCGCGCGGCCTCGATGGATCGACGTCGTACAGGCCGATCGCGTTGCGCTTGCCGAGTTCGAACACGCTCTTTTCGATGCCGGCGCCGAGGAACGGGCCGATCAGCGCTTGCGGGTCCAGTCGCCGTGACGGATCGCCCGCGACGTAGAGGCCGTGCGCGTCGACGGCCAGTTCGCCGTAGTCGATCCGCTCGCGCGGCGACGGCGCATAGCGGGTCCACGTAGGGGCGTGGTCGAACCGCGCCTCGGGCCGCTGGCTCCCCGGGTTGCGCATGGCCGCGTCGAACGCGCGGATCGTGCCGCCGTCCGGCACGTAGACCGGCCGTTGCCAGGTGTTCGTGAGCCATGCCGCGGCCGCGTGTCCGTCGTCGGCCGCGAGGACCAGCGCGCGGCCGGTGCCGGCGCTCGTCGACGTGCCGGCGAGGAAGTGCGCGATCGAAAACGGCACGTGCTGCGCGGGGCGGCCGTGTGCGTCGAGCAGTTGGCCCGTGGCGTCGGTTCGGCCGCGAATGATCGTCACCGGTTCCTCGGTTCCCGACGACGTGCGTTCGTCCAGCATCCGCAGCGTCATCTGCCGCGGCTCGTGACGCCCGCGTTCGGCGAACGGCGAGATCGTTTCCGCATGCGCGACGCTCCACCGCACCTGTTCCTCGAGCGTGCGCGGCAGGTGCGCGCCACCGGTCCCTTCGGTCGTGTGCGGCGCCGGCATCCGGCGCGGGGCGCCGCCGTGGCGCTTCTGCTTGTCCCAGATGCCGTCGTAAAACGCCTGGTACGTCTCGCCGCGGCGGCCCGACACCGGCGCATCGGCGAACGCGTCGGCGAGCCGCTCGACCGTGCCCGCATAGTCGCTCGATGGCGACCAGCGGTCGGCCTCGTGCTGCAGCGCATCGGGCAGCGTCGTGTTCGCCGCGATGTCGCCGCCGCCCGCGAGATCGATCTCGTAGCGCGCTTCGAACGCGTTGATCTGGGCGCGCGCTTCGGCTTCGAGCGCCTTGCGCGTGAAGCGGCTGCGGCCGCTGTAGTCGAGCGAATCCAGTGTGCCGTCGATCGCCTCGACCGCGTGCTTCGCCTCGTGCGCGAGCGTATAGGTGATGCTGCCCGAATCGTGCAGCGCGCCGTCGATCGTCACGCGGCGCCGCTTCGGATCGATCCGGCTGCCGCCGCCGCGCTTGCCGAGGCTCACGCGCCAGCCGGCGTCGCTCAGCATCCGCAACTGCTGCGTGAGCGTGTCCGATTGCTGCGCGAGCGCGTGGACCGCGTCCGGCAGCGGCGCGCCGCCGAACCGCATCTGCAGCCGCGTGAACAGGCCCGGGCCGGCAAGCGACGGGTCCGCCGGCGCTTCGGTGGTGTCCGGGTGGGCGGCGGCCGGGAGCGCGTGGTCCTGGGTTCGTGCGTCCCGGGCCGGCTTGGGCGCGGCTGCCTCGCGTGCATCGTTCGCCGCTTGCGTGGGGGCGCGTTCGGCCGGCTTGACGAGCACGAGGATGCGGTTGGGCGCGCTGAATGCGCCGTCCAGTGCACGCGCCGCGCGCGCGGGCGGCTGCGGCACGGCGGCATGCGTGTCGGGGTCGGCGACGTTGCGCCGGGTCGACGCGAGCACGACGACGGTGTCGTCGTTCACGGGGCGTGGCGCGCGGCGCGCGGCGGGCGCGTCCGGATTCGCCGCAGGCGGATCGGCTTCGACGACGCCCGCCGCGTCGGCGTGGGCCGCCTGCGCGTTCGTGCCGACGACGCGGCCGCCGGCCGCCGCGGCGTCGGGGGCGGGCAGGTAGCGTGTCAGCGGCGCATCGGCGCGCAGCGTGCCGTCGGCGTGCAGGGCATCCGGCGCGGCCGCGAATACCGGCCGCTGCCAGCGGTTCGCGAGTTCGGGGGCGACGTGCGCGTCCGCGGCATCGGCGATGACGACGATCGGTTCCGCGACGTCGGCGGGCAGCTCGCCCGCCGCGCGCGGCCGCGCGGCGTCGGGCCGGGCGGCCGCCGGGTCCTCGCCGTTGCGCACGATCAAGAGCGTGTGCTCGCCATGGTCGAGCGCCTCGACCGACGGGCCGCGCGGGACCGACACGCCGGCCGGGTCGCGCGTCGCGGGCCGGGAGGCCGGTTCGGCGTTGGTCAGGTCGATCACGCGGACCGGCGTGCGCGGCGCGACGCTGGCCGGTTCCTCGAGCGCGCCCGCGCCGGGTGCGCCGGGCGTCCGCGCGACGGCCGGATCGTGCACCGCGCGCAGGTCGCTGCTGCGGCGATTCTGCGCGGCGACATGCGAATCGGACGCGCGCGTTTCCTGCTGGTTCTCGTCGCGCGCGGCCTGCGCTTCGCTCGTGTGCTGCGCGTTGCGTGCGCTGGCGGCCGTGTCGTTCGCTGCGGTGGCGCGCGCCGCGGCTTCGTTGGCGGGCGTGGTGCGCGGCGCGCTGTCGGCCGGCGGCGTGTCGTTGCTTGCCGGTTGCCGCGGGTCGTTGCGCGACGGGACGGGCGTTTTCGCGACGAGCTTCGACGGCGCGTTGATTTCGCCGTCGCTGCCGAACGACAGCCGGTCGCCCGTCTCCGTGACCGAATCGATCTTCGTGCCTTCGGTCCAGGTCTTGCCGGTCAGCTCGACGATGCTCAGTTCGCCGTTCTCGCCGAGGATCACCGACGTCCCGCGCGGCAGGTGGTTCAGGTCCTTGTTGTTGAGCGAGTCGAGCACGCGCACGGGCATGTTGTCGTAGGTGAGCACCTTGTCGCCCGCCATCAGCGTGCCGTCTTTCGCGACCTTGATGTCGACGCCGTCGAGCGACACGCGCGTCGCGCCGAACGCGAGTTGCGACGGCTCGTTCCTGCTCAGGATCTTCTGCAGTTGCTGTCCGTCGATCGAGATGCGCTCGCCGCCTGCCGAGCGGGCGACCACCGGCCGGCCGGTGACGCGCACCGTCGCGTTGACCACGCGGTCCCGCACGCCGCCCGCGCCCATCAGCGCGACGTTCGTGAAGCCGGACTTGAGCGCGTCCCAGCCGTGCTCGCGGTCCCCGTGCGCGAAGTCGACAGCGGCTTCGACGAAGCTTTCGCCGGCGGCGCCGAGGCCGGTGGCGAGCGAGGTGCCGCGCACGATCGCGGTGCTGATCCGCGCGGCCCTCGCCGAGCGCAGCGCGGTGACCGTCCTGGCGAAGACTTCCGAGCCCGCGAATTTCGCCGCGCCGGCCGCGCCCATCGGTACGAGGTTGAGCCAGTCGCCGCGCGCGCCGGCGTCGGTGAACGGATTGATGCTCTGGTTGTGTTCCCAGCGCGAGCCGATATCGAGCGCGGATTTCGTCATGCTCGAGCCGATCGCCGTATCCATCATCAGCCCGCCCGCGAAGTTCAGCGCGCCGCCGGCGAACACGCCGACGCCGGTTGCGTCGAGCAGCACGCCGGCGCCTTCCATCAGCAGCCCGAGGCCCATCATCCCGAGGTTCACCTTGCCGCCGGTCAGCGTGTTCAGCGCGCTGTCGAACCAGTCGTCGTGATGCGCGCTCTTCTGCTGGAACTGCGCGTGCCCGTTGTCGTCGTAGCCGGTCACGAGATCGAGCGTGCCGCTCGACGCAAGCTGGTTGTTGTCGAGGTAGTCGCCGATGTTGTCGTAATTCGCCGACGTGTCGTCGACGTACTGGACGTGGCCCTTGCTGTCGGTGACCTTGAAGAGCGCGCTCGTTACCATCCCGGCCGTCTTGTCCGAGTAGATCAGCGGCAGGATGTTGACCTGCGTGCCGCTGCCGCCGCCGAGCTGGAGGATTTCGCCGCGCACCTTGTTGATCGTGTCGAGCTTTTCGTTGTCGGTGTAGCGCACCGAGTCGTCGTTGACCGGCGCGGTGGGCGTGCCCGTGTCCGCCGACGGCTGCACGTCGGGCGGGAGGCCGATCGCGGTGCCGATCAGGTTGCGCTGCTCGTTGTCGGTCAGCTTGCCGAAATCGATCGTCGCGGCCTTGTTCGTGCTCGCGCCCGCCTGGTCGAGCAGCGATTGCGACAGCTCGCCCTGGTGCGCGCGGAAGAAGCCGTCGAGCGCCTTCGAATAGGCATCCTTGTCGTCCTGGCTCTGCGGGTTGCGCAGGTTCTCGGCGAGGCTCGCATCGAACTGGTCGAGCAGCACCTGCTGACGCGACATCTCGGTCAGCAACTGCAGCTTGTTGATGGTCGCGTCGGCCTGCTGCAGGTTGTTGCGCGCCTCGTCGAGCCGATCCTGGTACGGATTCGGCCGCCGCGGCGTGGGCATCGGGATCTCGTCGCCGTTCACCTCGCGCATGCGCACCGGCGTCGGGTGGTTCGCGTACCAGTCGTCGTAGGTTTTCTGCATGTCCGCGAGCTTGCCCTTCAGCACGCCTTCCTGCGTCTTCGCGTTCGCCAGCTGGAATTTCGCGGCCGCGTCGTTGAACGTGTTGGACAGGCGGCCGTCGGCCGCGCGCAGCGCGCCCGCGACGACATGGAGCTTTTTCGCGTCGAGGGCGGTCTGGCCGGTCGCGGTGGTCGGCACGGACGTGTTCGAGCCGGGCGGCTGCAGCACGAACGACGGATTCGTGAACAGCGTCGTGGGCGGGAGCGACGTCGATAGCGCGGCGGGCGGCGCCGACGTGCTCAACGACGACGACGGTGTCGGCGTCTGGGTCGTCGACGGCGCCGGGGAACTCGCGGTGCTCGATGGGCTCGGCAGCGACGTGCTCAGCGACGGCGACGGCTGCGCCGACGGGGACGGCGGCGTCGTGGACGGCGGTGGATTCGTCGACAGCGTCGGTGTCGGGTTCTGCAGCACGAACGGCACCTTCGGCTTGAGCTGCGCATCGATCTGCGCGCCGGCGTCGTCATACTGCTGCGCGAGCGTCTGGCCGTACGCGACGACGAATCCGTCGTGCGCGAGGCTGGCCTTCTGCTTCGCCTGTGCGAGCGCATCGGACGCGGCGGCGAGGTCGGCGTCGACGGTCGGATGCGGGTCCAGCGAGCGCGGATTCGCGGTATGCCAGTCGTCGGATGCCGATTTCGCGGTGTCGTACTTGGTCTGCAAGTCGTCGACGGTCAACTGCGCGCCGAGCATCTGCATGTAGCTGCCGCTCGTGTTCGCCTGCGTCGTCGCGCGATCGAGCGCGGCCTTGTCGTCTTTCGTCGCGCCGGGCGTCGAGCCGATCAGGCACGCGCTGTCGGCGTCGTATTTCTGCTGCAACGTCGTGACCTGCTGCGCGTCGAGCGATGCCGCATAGGCCGCGTTCGAGTAATTGGCGATCTTCGCGGCCTGCGCGATATTGGCCTGCACCGCGTTCATGTCGACGTTGCCGTTTGCGTCGGCGGGCGGCGGATCGGGCAGGTCGACCTGCAATTGCAGCGGCTCGAGCGCATCGTTCAGCTTGCCGACGCCGGTATCGATCGCATCCTTGTAGGCAGGGTCGGCCATGTAGGACTGGAATTGCGTATAGGCGAGATTCGCGTTGCTGACGTCCGCCCAGTACTTCGCCTGCGCCGTGACCGCGGTCGACGTCGCCGACTGCCAGTCGTCGTAGGCCTGGACCTGGGCGGGCGTCTTGCAATCGCCCTGCTGCGGGATGAAGTTCGGATTCGCCTTGGTCTGGTCGGGAAACAGTTTCTGCAGCGCGGCGAGCTTCGCATCGGCCTGCTGCTGCGCGGGCCCCTCGATTTTGTCGTTGCTCGGGTCGGCGCTGTACTGGTCGGCTTTCGCCTGTTCGCCGTACAGGATCCGGTAGCCGGCGTCGGTCGTGACGTCGAGTTCGCGTTGCGCGGTGGCGGCCGCGTCGTGCGCCTTCGTGTAGTTGTCGCGCGCGGCCTTGCGCTCGTCGGGTGTCGCTTCGGGGTCGCGGTTCGTCATCCGCAGCACGCCCTGCGCGCCTTGCAGCGTGTGTTGCGCGTCGTCGTACCTGGTCTGCGCGTCCTGGATCACGCGCTGGACGGCTTGCGTCGTGTCGTTGTCGACGGTGATCTCGGGCGGCGCGACGCGATACTGGTCGGCCATGTTCCGGAGCAGCGCGGTGGCCGACGCGATTTCGGCATTGGTCGGCTTGGACGGATCGGTGCCGAGGTCGGCCTGCACGGAAATCGGCGGCACGGTGGTCGGGTTCACCGGGTTGGCCGGGCCGTTGTTCGGGCCGTCGTTGGACGTACCGTCCGTATTGCGCGGCGGTTTCGGGGCGAGGTCGGGATCCAGCGTTTGCGACAGGAAACGCTGCCAGTTCAACCCCAAACCCATTCCATCGATGGACAACATGCAAGGCTCCCGTCAGGCGCGGCCGTACGCAGGGTGCACGCCGCCAGCGCCGCATGGCGCGATTTCGAGTGTACGGAAGCGGTTGGGGCAGGCACGGGGGCGATTCGTAGCGTGCGACGACGGCGAGACGAACGGTCCGGGGATCGCTACGAGACGCGATCATGCACCGATAGTGCGCGGGACCCGACGCGGGGCGATGAGGCGGTTTGCGCATCGATTCGGGCGAGGGCGTGTGTTACAGCTGGCTTTCGGTGGTGGATGCTGTCTTACCGTTTGCTTTCCGTTTTTTTGATCAGGTATGCGAAGTAATGGGTGGTGGTGGGGGTGTTGTGGGGTCGTGCTGTCTGCCCGGAAGCGGGCGAGAGAGTGCAGCGACACGAGTGCGTCGAATCGATATCGATGGGAGGGGGAACAGGAACCGATACAGCGGGTGATTCGCTTTCGCGGCGGGCCAATAGCTGGCCACTATCTGGCTAGGTCGCGTCGACCTCTGGTGGGCCGCGGTCGACTTGCTGGAGCATGCGGTCGACGTGTAATTCGCCGAGTGCTATGTCACACCGAGGACGGACAACGCACCGGCCGGGGAAGCGGCGCGCTTCCTTCATTCCGTTCGGTCACCGTTGGGAAATTGTTACGTGACAACTTCAGATCATCATGGATCGACGACTTTATATACTGAATATGAGCCCCGCCTCCCCGAGGCGAATCTTCGATTCGCATACCGCGAAATACCGGCCTGCCAGCGCAGTCGCCCGCTCCGCCACTCGACGATCCGCAAGCGTCCGGCAAAACGCCTATAATGATTGGGCAAATTGCCGGAGAGAGGTCATGAGCACCATCGCTTTTCATCCTTCGGGCGTCGCTCATCCGCGGCAGGCCGAATTCACGATTCTCGAGCAGCTGCTGGCGATCCGCGTCCGTTCGGGCGCCGATCTGGCCGAGCTGGCGAGCGCGCGCGTCGACGTGTCGGTGATCGACCGGCTGTCCGAGCGCGGGCTGAAATCGGACGAGCTGGCGTTCATCATTCCGCGCCGCACGCTGAGCCATCGTCGCCAGGCGCACGAACGCCTGTCGCCGGAAGAGTCCGACAAGGCGATCCGCCTCGCGCGCATCGTCGCGCAGGCGACGGCCACGTTCGGCGATCAGGACAAGGCGATGGCGTGGCTGCGCAACGGGCTTCAGCGCTTCGGCGGCCGCACGTCGCTCGACATGGCGAGCACCGAGCATGGCGCGCGGCTCGTCGAAGAGGCCCTCACGCAGATCGACGAGGGGTACTTCGCTTGACGACGCTGTGGCGGATCAGCAATTACGCCGATCTGAAAGGCATCGGCGGGTTGCGGGCCGGCGGCCGCTGGCATTTCGCCGGGCAACCCGTCGTGTATCTCGCCGAGCATCCGGCGCTCGCGTTGCTCGAGACGCTCGTTCATTTCGAAATCGCCACCGTCGCGCAATTGCCGAGCGCGTACCAGTTGCTGCGGATCGAGGTGCCCGATTCGGTGGACGTCGCCGAAATCGCCGAAGGCGATGCGCCGGACGACTGGCGAACGAACGTCGACTGGACGCGTAGCGCCGGCACCGAGTGGCTGCACACGCAGCCGAGCGCGCTGCTGCGCGTGCCGAGCGTCGTCGTGCCGCACGCCCACAACTTCCTGTTGAATCCGCTGCATCCGGCCGCGTCCGACATCCGCATCGCGGAAGTGATGCAATCACCGTACGACACGCGAATTCTGCGGCTGGTCCAGTCGAAGCCGGGCGAATAGCGAGCCGGCGGAACAACGTTCGCGCCGGCGGCGCGCGATCAGCGTTCGTGGGCAGCGCGATCCGCGGCCGCATCGGGCGGCAGCGTCTGCCGGATACGCGTGACCGTTCGCATGCTGGCGAGGCCGAGCATCGCCGTGACGTCGGCATGTGCGTGACCGGCGAGCAACTGGCGGCGCGCATAGGTATTGCGCAGCACGCGCGGGCTCATGTCCGCTGCGCGAAAGGCGATCGCGTTCAGCGCATCGCGTACGACGAGCAGCAGGAACATGTCGTTCATGGCCCCCCCGCGCGGCGCGGGAAACAGCAGCGCCGACGGCGGCGCGTCGGTCGAGCGCGCGCGCCATGCGGCGAGCGGCGCCGCCGCGAACGCGGCGAGTTCGATCCGGCGCGCCGGCCGCGCACGATCGCGCGGCACCGTCAATACCGGCGGTCGCGCATCGAGTTCGGGCGCGTCGGCAGTCGCCGCACGAATTTCCGCCGACGTGATGCCGCTCGCGAGCAGCAGCGCGACGATCGCGCGATTGCGGCAGTCGGCCGGCGTGTCATCCGCTCGAGGCTGCACATGGCGCTGCAGCGCCGCGTCGGCATCGGGCGGCAGGTAGCACGGCTCGGGCTCGCCGTCCGGCCAGGCGAGATCGCGCGTCGACCGGCCGGCCGGGTGGACCGTCCGCACGCCGGTGTCGACCAGATGCCGGCCGAGCCGGTCGATCAGCTTCGCATAGCGCACGCGCGTCGACGTGCCGGGCGCGCAGGTACGGTCGAGTTCCGCGAGGAAGGCCGCGACGTGGTCGAGCCCGAACGTGGCGAGCGACACGCGCTGCGCACTCAGGTGGCGCAGGAATCGCTCGAACATCGCGACATGCTGCACGACCGAGCGCGGCGCGAACGGCCGGCGGCCGGCGCCGGTCGCGGCGGTTTCCTGCCAGACGCGAAACGCGCCGACGGGGTCGTGGATCCAGCGATTCGTGTCCATCTCCGCTTTATAGCCGGACGCGGTGACGCCGGCAATCGTCCCGATGTCCGGTCGGCCGGCACGCGACGCAACGGGCGCGTCAGTGCGCGTGACGCGTGTCGTCGATGCCGTCGTTGTTCATCGTCAGGTAGACGAGCACGAGCAGCAGCGTGATGAAGAACCGGAACGCGTCCGGCACGCCGTTCCATTGCTTCGACATCCACATCCCGAACCATTCGCCGCCGACCGACATGAACGCGACCTGCCACGTGAGGAAGCCGAGCGTCAGGCCGGCGATCGCATGGCCCTTGGCCGTGCGGAATTCCGCATCGCCGGCGCGTCGCGCGCGCAGCAGCCGTGCGCCGCCGATCCAGCACAGCACGGCCGTGAGCGTTTCCATCGAAATGATGCCGATATAGCCGGCGTGATGGACCCACGGCGTGTCGATCGCGCGATACATGATCCCGTTGCCCGGGAAGGTGGTATCCATCAGGAAGACGTGGTGCACGAACGCGAAATTCGTCGCGTAGTCGGTGATGTTGCCGAATGCGACGAGCGACGCGAAAAAGGCCATGGCCAGCACCATGGCTGCCTTGGAAAGACGAATGATCATCATGGACTCCGAAGTGAACGGGCAGGCACGAGCGTGACCGCGCGGCTATGCGCTGGCGTTCAGGGGCGGTACCTGCGTTAAGCGTGTCCGGCGAAGCCGGTCGAAGAGCGTGCGCGTGCACGGCGGCGCGGAGATCGGGACTGGAAAACCTGAAGCCGGTGCGGCGTCGAGGAGACGCACGCGCCGGCTGGATCGAGTGCCCGCGCCAGGAGGGAGCGGCGATTGTCGGTCGATCCGCGGGCGTCGTCAAGCGGCGCGCCGCGTGTGCGTGCCGCTGCCGTTATGCGTCGTGCGAAGGCGCCGCAGCCGCACCCGCGTGTGCCTGCCCGTTCAGCCGCGCGAGCGCGGCGAACGCCAGTTGCGTCGCGATCGCCGCGAGCGTGCCGGCCGCCATGCCGTTGCCGAGCACGATCTGCACGGGTGCGCCGAAATGGCGATACAGGTTCGGCACCAGGATCGGTGCGAGGCCGACCACCAGTGCGGCGGCGAGCGTGTACTGGTTTGCGCGCGCGTGCAGGTCGACGCTCGCGAGCAGCCGGATGCCCATCACGCCGATCATCGCGAATACGACCAGCGCGGTGCCGCCGACCACGGCGGCCGGAATCGCATACGCGAGCCGCGCGAGCGGCGCGAACAGCGCGATGACGATCAGCATCGCGCCGGCGGCGGCCGTCACGTAGCGCGAGCGCACGCCGGTCGTCTGCACGACGCCGATGTTCTCGGCGCTGGTCACGATCAGCGGCGTGCCGAACAGCGCGCCGGCCAGCGACGCGAGCGCATCGCCGCGTATCGTCTTCGGCACGTCGCGCCGGAGCGCAATCGGCTTGCCGCACGTTTCGCCGACGGCGACCGTCTGCGCGGTGGCCTCGGCCATCGAGATCGCGGTGAAAATCAGCAGCGGCAGCGCGGCCAGCACGTCGAAACGCGGCATGCCGAACGGCAGCCACACCGGATGCGTGAAGAGCGGCCCGTGCCACACGTCGGCGAGCGCGGGCATCGCGCCGAGCGCCCAGCCGAGCGTCGCGCCGGCCATCAGCCCGATCAGCACCGCGAGGCGCCCGGCCGTGCCGCGGAACGCGCCCGCGACGACGACGGTGGCGACGATCGTCGCGAGCGCGAGACCGAGCGCGCGCGGCTGCGCGAAATCGGCCGAACCGGGCTGCCCGACGACGATCGTCGCGTAGATCCGGATCAGGTTGATCGACACGAGCAGCAGCATCGCGCCGACGACGATGCGCGGAAAGAGCCGCAGGCAGCGCGTGAAGACGGGCAACAGCACCCAGTAGAACGTGCTGGCGAGCAGCGCCGCGCCGGCCGCGGTCGGCAGGCCGGATTGCGCGGCGATGCCCGCGAACAGCATCGTCGGTGCGCCGCCGGGCACCATCACGAACGGCATGCGCGCGCCGATCGGGCCGGCGCCGAGCGATTGCAGCAGCGTGCCGATGCCGCACGCGAAGAACGTCGCGCCGATCAGCTGGACCGTCAGGTCGGCCGGCAGCGCGAGTACTTTCGCGATCAGGAAGACGGCCGTGATCGGCGATGCGGCCATCGACAGCACGTGCTGCAGCCCGAACAGCGCGAGCTGCCACGCGGGCAGCCGGGCATCGACGGGCGGGGAAATCGGATCGTGCGACACGGCAGGCCCCTCGAAAACGAACGGCGACGATCGCCGGAAACCGGCGGTGAACGAAGGCTCAGGTCCGTAGCCAGGGCAACTGCGCGGCGCTGTAGCGGAACGTCTGGAACACGCTGTTCAACTGGCCGGGGCCAGTCTTGCGCGCCGCTTCGTCCGGGTATTCGGCGAACCACGGGATCACGTATTCCCACACGACCTCGCCGGCCGGCGTCACTTCGAACAGCCGGCCCGTGGACGATTCGGTGACGTGCGTGTTGCCGTTCGGCAAGCGCTGCGCGTTGCCCATGAACGGCGTGTAGAACAGGTTCACGACGTCGTCCGCATACGACCACACGACGCGCCGCGTCGCCGGATCGATTTCCACGACGCGCGAGAACACGACGTGCGCACCGTGACGGAAATTGCCGTTGTCGAACGCGAGGATGTTGCCGTTCGGAAGCGGCACCGGCGCATGCTGGTGCGATACGACGTCGGGACCGATGTGCAGGTCGACGCGGCCGGTTGCGCGGTTCACGCCGATGATTCCCGACGTCGTGCGCAGGCTCATCAGCACGCGGCCGTCCGCATCGACCGCGAGACCGTTGACGAGCGGCCAGTGATAGCGGCCGAAGCCTGCCGCGATCGGAAAGTCCTCCGGCCGCAGATGGTCGCGTGCGTGCCATTCCCAGACGATCTGGCCGGCGCGGTTCACTTCCCGGATCACGTCCGCAAACATCACCTCGTCGTCGCCGTGCGCGGTGCCGCCCGGCACGCGCCGCGCGAAGGCCGCGTCGACCGGTTCGCACGCCGCATACAGCAGGTTGCCGTTCGGCAGCCACTGCGCGTCGTGGTGATGCGCGGGGTCCTCGTAGCGCCACACCGTTTCGCCTTCCGGCGTGACCTCGTAGAAGTCGCCGCCGTGCCACATCGACCACGGTGCGTAGCGCGATTCGGAGTGCGGATGATTGCCGTTGTAGCCGAGGTTGCCGTTCGGGAGGATGACCGCATGGCGGCCGGGGCGCACGGGCATCTTCCACTGGTGGACGACCTCTCCGTCGATGCCGACGAGATAGACGTTGCCGTCGGCGGTCTGCGGCGCGATGAGCGTATAGCCGCCTGCGGACAGCGCGGGATCGTGGGCGATGAGGCCGACGCCGCGGCGGCGCTGGGTGATCTGGTCGACGGTCGTCACTGCGGTCTCCATTCGAATCGGATACGGGGATGCAGCGGAATCTAGACGATTCGTCCGGTCAGTAAAATCGGATTATTCTTGACGGCCTGTTCGGAAAAATCTAACGGACTCCACATGCGTTCGATATCGCAGACATTCCGCTGTTTCGACGAAGTCGCGCGGCGCGGCTCGCTTCGCAAGGCAGCCGATGCGCTGCACCTGACCGCCGCGGCGGTACACCAGCAGATCCGCAATCTCGAGGAGCAGGTCGGCGTGCCGCTGTTCGACCGGCTGCCGCGCGGCATGCAGCTGACGCTCGCCGGCGAGATCGTGATCGCGGCCGTGCGGCGCGGCCAGCGCGATTTCGACAACGCGCTGACGCAGGTCGAGGACCTGCGCGCGTTGCGGCGCGGCCACGTGAATCTCGCGGTGCCCGCGTCGACCGCGGAAAAGCTCGTGCCCGACGCGATCCTTGCCGCGATGCAGCGTTACCCGGGCGTCACGTACAGCGTGCGCTGCGGAAACGGCGAAAGCATCGTGCGCTGGGTCGAGATGGGCGAGGTCGACATCGGTTATGCGCTGCGCCGGCGTACCGCGCCGGGCGTCGTCGAGGTGCGCGCGTTCGCGCAGCCGCTGGGTGTCGTCACGGCGCCCGGTCATCCGCTGGCGTCGACGGGCGGCAAGGTGCGCATGCGCGACTGCTTCGCGCATCCGCTGATCCTGATGACGCCCGACACGGAGCTGCGCGCGATGTTCGACCAGATCGATGCGCGGCAGCCGCGCAACGTACGGCCGCTGGTCGAAACCGGGTCGGTGTCGATGGTGCGGCGTCTCGCGGCCGAAGGCGCCGGCGTCGGCTTCCTGATCGCGGAAAACGTCGCGGACGACGTGGCCGCCGGCCGGCTCGCCTGGACGCCGCTGGCCGATGCGGGCGCGCGCTCGTTCAGTTGCATCTACCAGCGGGCGGACATGAGCGCGACCGTCGCGATGACGATGTTTCTCGAGTTCTTTTCCGAGGCGATCGACGCGATGGAGCACGGCTTCGCACGCAGCGGCCCGTCGAGCGGCACGCGTCGCCGGGCGAAAAGATAGCGACGTCGCGCGGCGAGCCGCATCGGCGTATCGAAACGCGATGCAGTGCAACAGGTGAACCCGCATGCCGGTTCGGTGACGTTGCGCACACAACGTCCGGTTGCACTACGCCATTTCCTTATTGCGGAAAAAATTTTGTTCATGGGACCATCGAACGCGTTGCCCATGCACCGAGGGGGTTGCAGGCAACAGGATGTCCATCGCAACGATCGACGAGAACATCGGCAGACAATGAACAGAACAGCGATTTTTCCGTATGCGTCCGCGTTGCTCGCGGCCGCCCTGTTGACCGCCTGCGGCGGCGACGTCGAGAACGAGGCGGGCCGCACGACCGCACCTTCCACCGATGCGAGCTGCCTCGCGGTCGACAACAGCGGCGCGACGGTCGTGGTGGGCTCGAACCAGCCGGGCGACCCGTCGCTGCCGGAAGCGTCGTCGGGCTATCGCACCGGGATGAAGCCCGTCCATGCGAAAACGTACCTGGTCGCCACGTCGAACGCGTACGCGAGCGCGGCCGGTTGCGCGGTGCTGAAGAAGGGCGGCACGGCCGCCGACGCGGCGGTCGCCGTGCAGGCCGTGCTCGGCCTGACGGTGCCCGAGGCGACGGGCCTCGGTTCGGGCGGCGTATTGCTCTACTACGATGCGCGCGGCAAGACGCTGCAGGCGTACGACGGCCGCGAAACCGCGCCGGCCGCCGCGACCGAGAACTACCTGCGCTACGTCGACGACGCCACCGATCATTCGGCGCCGCTGCCGAACGCGCGCGCGAGCGGCCGCTCGATCGGCACGATCGGCGTGCCGCGGCTCATCGAGGCGCTGCAACAGGATCATGGCCGCCTGCCGTGGCAGAGCCTGTTCGGCGACGCGATCACGCTCGCGACCAACGGTTTCCCGATCGGCGGCCGGCTGGCCGACGCGATCGCGGCGAACGCCGCGAACCTGAAGCGCGATCCCGAAGCCGCCGCGTATTTCCTGAACGCCGACGGGTCGCCGAAGACGCTCGGCACCGTACTGAAGAACCCCGCGTATGCGCGCACGCTGTCGCTGATGGCGCAGTCGGGCGCGAATGCGCTGTACACGGGGCAGATCGCGCAGGACATCGTCGCGAAGATCGCGGTGACGAAGGGCGCGGACGGCTCGACGCTCACGCCGGGCAAGACGACCGTCGCGGATCTCGCCGCCTATCAGGCGAAGCGCCGCGACCCGGTGTGCACGACCTATCGCAGCTACTGGGTGTGCGGGATGCCGCCGCCGTCGTCGGGCGGCATCGCGGTCGCGTCGGCGCTCGGCATTCTCGAGAACTTCGACCTGAAGTCGCTGAAGCCGACGGCGATCGATCTCGAAGGCGGCAAGCCGACCGTCGCGGGCGTCCACCTCGTCACCGAGGCCGAACGGCTCGCCTATGCGGACCGCGACAAGTACGTGGCCGATACCGACTTCGTGCCGCTGCCGGGCGGCACGTGGGACACGCTGCTGAACAAGCCGTACCTGAAATCGCGTGCGGCGCTGATCGACACGACCAAGAGCATGGGCACCGCGCAGCCCGGCAATCTCGGCGCGGTGCCGCTCGGCGTCGACACGACGCTGATCGAGCACGGCACGAACCAGTTCACGATCGTGGACGGCGACGGCAACGTGCTGAGCGCGACGACGACGGTCGAGTCGAGCATGGGCTCGTTCCACATGACCAACGGTTTCCTGCTGAACAACCAGTTGACCGACTTCTCCGCGAACCCGCTCGACACGTCCGGCAATCCGGTGGCCAACCGCCTGCAGCCGGGCAAGCGGCCGCGCAGCTCGATGGCGCCGACGATCGTGTTCGGGCAGGCCGCCGACGGCTCGCGCGGCGACTTCGTGATGGCGACAGGTTCGCCGGGCGGCGGCACGATTCCGCAATACGTGGTCAAGACGCTGGTCGGCGCGCTCGACTGGGGGCTCGATGCGCAGCAGTCGGCGGGCCTCGTCGACTTCGGCGCGAGCAACAGCCCGACGACCACGGTCGGCGGCGAACATCCGAACGTCAACGCGGCGAACAACGGCGCGAACGATCCGCTGATCACGGGGCTGCTCGCGCTCGGGCACAAGGTGTCGACGTCCGCGCAGGCGAGCGGCGTCAACACCGTGATGCGCGTGACGGTCGGCCAGTCGCCGGCGTTGCAGGGCGGCACCGATCCGCGTCGCGAAGGCGTCGTGCTCGGCGATACGTTCCGGCCGTAACCGGGTGGAAGGCGCACGGCCCCGGTCCGCTTGTCGGCGGCCGGGGCCGTGCGTCATGACGAGGCTGCATCGACGACCGGGCGTCACTCGTCCTTCGGGATGCAGATAAAAGCGGCCGGCTCGTCAGCCGGCCGTTGCATGGATCGGCTTTCCCGATACCTGGCGATCGGGCAGGTCGTCGCCGTGACGCAGCCGGTCGTCCCGGTTCGCGGTTCACACCCGCCAGTCGTCAAATACGGCGTTCACCCGCCGCAAGCTCCCGATTGTCAAACAGTGTGAGTCAATCGTCAGCATTTGCAACGGAAGTAACAGTCCCCGCAATTCAATCGTTTTGCGCGTCGGCGCCGCTACATTAGCTCCACCTGCCGCATGTCGCGGCGAGGCATGCGACAAGCCGCACGAAGGCGGCCCGCAGCAACAACGTCTTTGGGGAGAATGACCATGAACAAGATTCGTACGATTCTGCTGGGTGCCGCTCTGACGGCGATGGCGACTTCGGCTGCATTTGCACAGACGGCCCAGACCGGCGCCCAGGGTTCCGCAGGTGTCGGCGCCCAGGTCCAGACGCCGCTGCTCGGCGGCGGCGTGGGCGTGCAGGCGGGCGCCGGCGCGAATGCGGCAGGCTCGGGTTCGGGCGCGGGCAACGTCGTCGGCGGCGCGCTGAACGGCGTCGGCAAGACGGTCGGCGGCGTGGGCTCGGCAGCCGGCACGGCAGTGGGCGGCGCGACGCAGGCGGTCGGTTCGGCGGCCGGCGCGACGAAGGATGCGGCGGCATCGGCCGTGCATGCGACGAAGTCGCACGTGAAGCACGTCGCAGGTTCGACGAAGAGCCATGCGCAAGGCGCGGTGTCGACCGCGGGCGATGTCGCGGGCGGCGCGAAGGCGAAGGCCGGCGAGGCGCTCGAAGGCGCGACGAACGCGGTGCAGGGCGGCGCGTCGGTCGGCGTGAAGGGTTCGGCGTCGGCGCAAGGAGGCGCGCTGTAATAAACAGCACGCATCCCGCCACGGCCCGGTCCGCTTCGATGCGGGCCGGGCCGTTTTTTTATCGGCGCGCGGCCCCTGCCCATTGCCCGCACGCCATGCTTAAATAGCAGGGCGCCCGACAGCCGGTCGCCGCGATGGTCGTACCGGCCGGCATGGGCCAGCATGTCCGATCGACACCGTGACGACAGACGATACAAAAACACCGTTCCGGCGAGCCCGGCGCGGTCCGATAACATTCCGAGGCATCACGTCATGACCCTCCTGTTCCGCCTTCTCACGCTCGCCTGCGCGCTCTGGCTGGCTGCCTGCGCGGCGCCGCCCCCGCCGTCCGCCAGTACCGCCGCGCCCAGCGCCGCGCCGGACGCCAGCGAACGCCGCGGGCTCGGTACCGCGTGGGGCGAGTCGGTGCGATCCGAAACCCGGCAGGTCGAATTCGAACGCGCGGATCCGGCGAAGCCGACGGACCTCGCGTCGGTCTACTACAACGACGTGCTGCCCGGCCATCTTCCCGCGTCGCAGGTGCGCCGGCTGCCGACCCGCATCGCGCTCGCGAACGGCGACATCGCGCTGTCGTTTACCGACGAGAAGGGAGCGCCGCTGCGTCTCGCGCGCAGCAACGGCCGCTGGCACATGGCCGGCGTCGAAGGCTCGCGCTACATGATCGTGTTGCGTAACCAGGGGCGCCGCGCGTTCGAGGTCGTGTCGACGGTCGATGGACTCGACGTGCGGTCGGGGCGGCCGGGCAGCTATACGAACGGCGGCTACGTGCTGTATCCGGGCCGCACGCTGACGATCGAGGGTTTCCGCAAGAGCCGCGACGAAGTCGCCGCGTTCCGCTTCGCGGCCGTGCCCGACAGCTATGTCGCGAATTCAAGGTACGGCGATGCCGCGAACGTCGGCGTGATCGGTGTGGCGCTGTTCGCACAGAAGGAGAGCGACGAGGATGCGCTGCGCCGCAACGCGAATCCATTCCCCGGCAACGACAACGGCTATGCGCCGCCGCCCGTTCCGCGCGGCGAGTGAGCGCCGGTAGCCGGGCGCGTGCGTCGCGACGCACGCGGGGCGATCCCGCGTGTGTTCCTGCTCCCCGTTCGACGCTTTCCCGGCGTCGTTTCGCTGTCACGCGATCGTGCTGCGGCACAATGGCGGTTCGCATCGGTATCGCGTGCTTCCCCGCCGTCCGGACCGACGGAGAACGCATGTCGTTACCCGCTTTCAGGTACCATCGCGACCCGCTTGCAACGGGCAGCGCGATCCGGCTCGGCGCGTGTCGCATGTGCGGCGGCAGGCCTGGCGGCTACCAGGGTGACGCCTGACGGCACGGGCCCGTGCGAGCGGCGTCGCCCCTTCGCCATGAAACAGAGGAACCTTCGTGAAGTTCATCCACGCGGCAGACATTCACCTTGACAGCCCGTTGCACGGCCTGAGCGCGTACCCCGACGCGCCGGCCGCGCAGTTGCGCAACGCGTCGCGCGAGGCGCTGCGGCAACTCGTGGATCGGGCGATCGAGGAGGAAGTCGCGTTCCTCGTGATCGCGGGCGACCTGTACGACGGCGACTGGAAGGATCACAACACGGGCATCTTCTTCGGCCAGCAGATGGGCCGCCTGCGCAAGGCCGGGATCCGCGCGTTCGTCCTCGGCGGCAACCACGATGCCGAAAGCGAGATGACGAAGAAGCTGACGCTGCCCGACAACGTCACGGTGTTCGGCCATCGCAAGCCGGAAACCTTCAGGCTGCCGGAATTCGACGTCGCGCTGCACGGGCAGAGCTTCAAGGACAAGGCCGTCGTCGACAATCTCGCGGTCGGCTATCCGGACCCGGTGCCCGGGTACTACAACATCGGCGTGCTGCACACGGCGCTCGAAGGGTATGCGGCGCACGCGAACTACGCGCCGTGCACGCTGGCCGAACTGCACGCGAAAGGCTACGACTACTGGGCGCTCGGCCACGTGCACGAATTCCAGCAATGGACGGGCCCGTCCACCGTCGTGTTTCCCGGCAACCTGCAAGGGCGCCATATCCGCGAAACCGGCCGGCGCGGCGCGGTGCTCGTGACGGTCGAGCAAGGCAACACGCAGGTCGAGCGACTGTATCTCGACGTGCTCCGCTGGGAAGCCGTATCGGTCGATGCGTCCGATTGCCTGTCGGTGGCCGATCTGTCGCGAAAGATCGGCCAGTCGCTGGAGGCGCTGTTGACCGTCGACGGCCACGTGCCGCGCGCGGTGCGCGTCACCGTCACCGGGCGCACGCCCGCGCATGGCCTCTTTTTCGGCCGCGCGCCGCAGTTGCGTGCGGAAGTGCTGAACCAGATCGGCATCATCGGCAACGAGCGGCTGTGGCTGGAGAAGGTCCGGCTCGCGACGTCCGCTGCCGATCGGCAGCCGGGCGAAAGCGAACCACTCGAGGCGCTGGAGGACCTGAAGCGGATCCTGGCCGACGCCGCGCATGATCCGGATTTCCTCGCGCTGCTCGAACGCGACCTGAAGCCGTTCGTCGGCAAGGTCCGCAGCGACGTGAAGGAGGAGGTGCCGTTGCTGACGATGGTGCGCGCGGGCGAGCTGACCGCGCTGGTCGAGCAGGTCGGGCCCGCGTTGCTTGCGCGGCTGGCGAGGGGGGAGTAAGCGATGCGCATCAGCCAGCTCGATCTGATCAAGTACGGCAAGTTCACCGACGAGACGCTGCGTTTTCCGTCGGCCAGCGAGGATTTTCACGTGATCGTCGGGCCGAACGAGGCGGGCAAGTCGACGATCCGCACGGCCGTGTCCGAGTTGCTGTTCGGGATGAAGCTTCAGACGCCGCTCGATTTCCTGCACAGCACACCCGAGTTGCGAATCGGCGGCGTGCTGGAGAGCGGCGCCGGTGAACTCGCGTTCCACCGGGCGCGTGGCCGCAGTTCGTTGCGCACGCCCGCCGACGACAAGCTGCCCGACGACTATCTGGCCGCGATCCTCGACGGTGCGACGCGCGAATTCTTCGAGCAGATGTTCGGGCTCGATCACGGGCGGCTGGTCGATGGCGGCCGCAGCATTCTCGACGCATCGGACAAGCTCGGCCAGGTGTTGTTCGAATCGGCGGCCGGCGTCGGCAGCCTCGGGCCGGTGCGCGAGGAACTCGACGCGCGCGCGCTCGAATTGTGGGCGCCGCGTCGCAGCGGCAGCGCGTTTGCGCTGGCCGAAACGGCGTTCAACGAAGCCGTCGCCGAACTGAAGGCGGTCCAGGTGCGCACGCGCGACTGGGTCGATCGCAAGGACGCACGCGAAGCGGTCGAGCAGCAGATCGAGCAGGCGCGCGCGGAACAGCGCCGGCTCGAAGCGCTGCGCTCGAAGCTCGAACGCGTGCGGCGGCTCGCGCCGTACCTGAAGGAACTGACGGTCAAGGACGCGGCGCTGGCCGAACTCGGCGCGGTCGTCGAGTTGCCGCCGACCGCGTATGCGGATCTGCTGAAGGCGCAAGGCGATCTCGCGGCCGAGCAGAAGGTGCTCGAGGAACGGCGCGCCGACCTGCTCGCGAAGCGGCAGGCGCGCGATGCGATCGCCGCGGACGCCGACACGCTGGCGCTCGAAGCGGATATCGAGGCGCTCGACCGGCTGCGCGGCGCATGCATGAATCACGCGCAGGATCTGCTGCTGCTCGGTGCGGACGTCGAGCGGCACCTGTCCGCCGCGCTGTCGGCGGCCGCGCAACTCGGCTGGCCGACGGACGAAGCGTCGCTGCGCGCCGCGTTGCCGACGGCGCTGTCGCTGCAGACCGTCGCGAACCTGCTGCGCGAGCATGGCGCGTTGCACCAGGCGCTCGCCGGCGCGCGCGAATCGCTCGACGAACGCACGCGCGAGCTGGCGCAGGTCCGCGAACAACAGGCGCGCCTGTCGACCGTCGACGTGCCGCAAGCATTGCGCGCGGCGCTGGCCGATGCACAGGGTTTTCGCAACAGCGGCCCGCGCGAGCAGGCGCTGGCGCATGACATCGCGGCTGCCGAGCGCACGCTGACCGGCGCGCTCGATGCGCTCGGCCAATGGCGGATGCCGGTCGAAACACTGCGCGCCCTCGACGTGCCGTCGGCCGCGCGGCTCGGCGCGTTGCTCAAGGAAGACAGCGAACGCGCCAGCGCGGCCGCTGCCGCGCGCGACGCGCGGGATGGCGCGCTCGAGGAACTCGAACGGCTTGTGCTGCAGGAGAAGCATTTCGCGGAGAACCACAAGGTCGTCACGACCGCCGACGTGCTGGCGGCGCGGGCGCGGCGCGACGGCGCGTGGGGCGAGATCCGCAGCGGGGCCGTCGATCTCGCAACGGGCGCACCGGCGGTCGACGCCGCGATTCGCCTCGCCGACGAACTTGTCGATGCGCAGCTCGGCGCGACCCAGGCCGCGGCGACGCTGCAATCGCTGCGTCAGCAGGTCGAATCCGCCCGTGCAGGCGTGACGCGCCGGCAAGCCGCGCTGAACGAACGCGAGCGCGAGCTCGCCGCACATCGCGACGCCTGGACCGCGCTCGCGACGACGGCCGCGGTGCCCGGCATGCCGCTGGCGGCGATGGGTGACTGGCTCGCGAAGCGCGACGGGGTGTTCGCTGCACAGGCCGAGCTCGATCGTCAGCGTCGCGAATTCGACGCGATGCGTGCTGCCCGTGCCAGCGCGGAAGCCGCGCTGCGCGCGGCGCTGCTGCCGGTATCGCGGGGCGGCGAGGCGGACGGATTGGCCGCGCTCGTCGCCGTCGCCGAGACGTTCGTGCAGTCGGCCGAGAAAGCGGCCGCGCAGAAGGACAGCCTCGACGATCGTACGCGGGAAGCCGAACGCGGCTGCGCGACCGCGCAGTTGCGGGCCGATCATGCGCAAACGGCTTACGACGCGTGGCAAGCGCAATGGCGCGACGCGCTGGCCGACGCGAAACTGTCCGCGAGCGCGACGACGCTGGCCGCGGCGGAAGGCGCGCTCGGGCTCGCGAATACGGTGACGGCCGAACTGGCCGATGCCGACGCGCCGCGCAACCGGATCGCCGCGATCCGCGCGGAGTTGAACGCGCTCGAGGCCGGCGCGCGGCGGCTTGCCGAAGCGCTCGCGCCGGAATGGCTGGCGAGCGGCGACTGGCCGGACGTCGCGCGGCGGCTGACGATGCGCCTCGCGGCCGCCCGGGAAATCGCGCGTGCGATCGATCGTGCCGACGAGGCCGTGCGGCAGGCCGACGGCAAGGTCGCGGACGCGGCGGCCGCGGTGGCCGGCGCCGACGCGCGCATCCAGCCGCTGCTGCAACGGGCCGGCGTCGCGTCGATCGATGCGGCGCTGCCGCTGGCCGAGCGTTCGGATCGCCAGCGCCAGCTTCGTCAGGCGGTCGATGCCGCGCACGAGGCGCTGGTGCGCGACGGCGACGGGCTGTCCCGGTCCGCCGTCGAGGCCGAGGTGGCGGAACAGGACATTGCCGACGTGCCGGCGCATCTGGAAGCGGTGAAGCAGTCGCTGGACGATGTCGGCAAACGGCTGAACGCGTTGTCGCAGCAGCAGGTCGTGGCCGATCAGGCGTTCGGCGCGATCGACGGCCAGGCGAACGCGGCGGTCGCCGAGTCGAAGCGGCAGGAGGCGCTCGCGGCAATGGGCGACGCGGCCGAACAGTATCTGGAAGCGGCCACGGCGAGCCGCTTGCTGAAGTGGGCGACGGATCGCTACCGTGACCAGAAGCAGGGGCCGATGCTGCGGCGCGCGGGCGAGATCTTCGCCGGGCTCACGCTGGGCGAATTCGCGAAGCTGACCGTCGATACCGAACGGACGCCGCCCGCGCTGTATGCACGGCGTACGAAGGGGACGTCGGTCGAGGTCGCCGGGTTGAGCGAAGGGACGCGCGATCAGCTGTTCCTCGCGCTGCGGATCGCGGCGCTCGAGTTGCAGCTCGGCAGCCGCACGGCGCTGCCGTTCGTCGCCGACGACCTGTTCATCAATTTCGACGACGCGCGTGCGAAGGCGGGGCTCGATGCGCTGCGCGATCTGTCGACGCGTACCCAGGTGCTGTTCCTGACGCACCACGACCACCTGCTGCCGCTCGTGAGGGACGTATTCGGCGCGCGGGTCAACGTGGTCGAGTTGCAGCGCGCGCCGGTCGGCGCGTGATGCGGGCACGCCGGGAAGCCGGCGCACGGGAAGGGTCATCGCGTACAGGTAGTATGAGCGGTTCCGAAATGCACGCGGCCGGTTCAACGGCCGCGGTCTGGCCACACGAGGGGTGAATATGAAGAAGCTGGTAGCCGCGATTGCGTTCGCGGCGGACAAGCATCGCAATCAACGGCGCAAGGACGAAGAAGCGTCGCCGTACATCAATCATCCGATCGCGCTCGCCGACGTACTGGCCAACGAGGCCGGCGTCGAGGACGAGCGCGTGATCGTCGCGGCGGTGTTGCACGACACGGTCGAGGATACGGAGACGACCGAGCAGGAGTTGCTGCGGCTGTTCGGCAAGGATGTGGCGGACATCGTGATGGAAGTCACCGACGACAAGTCGCTGCCGAAGGAGGAGCGCAAGCGTCTGCAGGTCGAGCACGCGGCCACCATCAGCCGGCGCGCGAAGCTGGTGAAGCTGGCCGACAAGATCTGCAACCTGCGCGACATCGCCCGGCATCCGCCCGCGGACTGGCCGCTCGAACGCAAGCAGGCGTACTTCGACTGGGCGAAGTCGGTCGTCGACCCGATGCGCGGCGTCCATCCCGGTCTCGAGGCGATCTTCGACACCGCGTACGCGGCACGGCCGGCGGACTGACGCACGCGCATGCGATCGGCCCGATCCGCCGCACCACGACCGGCTGCAGTCGCGGGTGTCGACGTCGGCGGCGACAGGAAGCTGTGCGATCTCGTGATCCTGCGTGGCTCGACGGTCGTCTGTCGGGAAGCGCGAATCGCGCCCGAGTCGTTGCCCGCACTGTGTCTCGCCCATGACGTCGTGGCCGTCGGCGTCGACGCGCCGAACCTGTGGTGGACAGGGAGCGGCCGCCGCGCGGCCGAGCAGGCGCTCGCGCGCGAACGGATCTCGTGCTTCCCGACGCCGTCGCGCGAGCAGGCCATCGCGAGCACGTCGGGCTTCTTCGACTGGATGTTCATGGGAGAGCGCGTCTACCGCGCGCTTTCGGACGCCTATCCGTTGCTGACGGACGCGCGCTACGCGGGCGGCCGTGCGAGCTTCGAAACCTATCCTTATGCGATTACCTGCGCGATGCTGGGCAAGGCCGTGGCGTCGGCGAAGCAGAAGCGCAATCAGCGGCGGCAATTGCTGGAGCGGCTGGGAATCGACGTATCGACGCTGCGCACCGTCGATGCGCGAGACGCCACCTTGTGCGCGTTGACGGCGCAGTACGTGATCGACGGAAACGCGCATGCGTATGGCGATGCGGCGGGCGGGTACATCCGCGTGCCGGTGATGAGCGAGACGATCGTGCTCGATTCGCCGTAGCGGCGACGTGCGGCTCCGCGCGGGATGGCGGTCGGAGGGCGAACGCTTCGTGCGGGAAGAATGCCGCAGGCCCGGCGATGCAGCGGGCGGCTAGCGGCTGTCGGCGGGCACGACGTGAGGCCGGTGCACCGCGCGATGCCGGGCGAGCCTGTTCAATCCTCGAGGATGGATGTCGGCACGCTGGACAGGTCGCATGCTTGGGCATGCGCGAAGTAGCTGTCCGCATCGTCGATCATCACGACCGCGACATCGATCAACTCGTCCAGCCGTTGCAGCAGCGATTCCCGCCACTCGATGTCTTCGTCGCGCTCGGGCGTCTTGTCCAGCTGCTCGATGATCGAGTCGGCGGTCTGCAGGAATGGAATCGCCTGCTGATAGTTTTCGATCGAGACCAGTGCCGCGTTGCGCGCACCGACGAGTCGCTCGCGATGCGTATCCGCGAGTTCGGATTCGCCGCTGATGCGCGGCAGCATGTCCGAGATGCGTTGCAGAAGCGGCGGGACCTCTTGTTCCAGCAGGATCGCGCGCTCGCGCAGTGCCGCATATTCGTCGCGAAGGTCGGTGTCGCCGGGTTGAGTCGTGCTGTCCATCGTCAATATGAGTGCGTGGTTCGGTCGCGGCATGATACTCGACCGCGCCGGGTTCCTTGGCCGTTCCGCGCCCCTCATATAGGGGGAAAGAGACGTGTTCGTCATATCTTTGGACGGCGGCGCGCGTTGCGCTTCCTGGCCCGTCGAGCCCAAAGCCTCCGTGCGCGTGAGCGCACGGAGGCTTTTTCAAACTTTCTTCACAAAAGCGCTTGCATGGATGGGGACAGGTGCTTAGAATCACGCCTCTTTCGCGCCAACGGAAACGCGGCGCGGAGGGAAGGGAAGCAGTGCCGTTGGGGTTCGGAAGGTAGCGAGCCTCGGCGGTACGGAAGTTGAGCCTCGCAGTCGCAACGAAGTCGTTCAGAAAGTTGTTGACGAACTGCGAAACACGGTTCATAATCTCGCTTCTCTGCTGCTGAAAACGCAGCGCTGCTGGGGGGTTCAAGATCCCTCGCAGACATGCTCTTTAAAAATTAACAGCCGATAAGTGTGGGCGCTTGATGGCAGCGAGCTGATCCTCGG